>NZ_DASVNZ010000384.1:0-59899 GCF_036486225.1 Roseateles sp.
CGGCGGCGCTGCAGGGCCGCGTGGCCATCGTCACCGGCGCGGGCGCGGGCCTGGGCCGGGCGCATGCGAAATACCTGGCCCGGCAGGGCGCGCGCGTGGTGCTGGTCGATCTGGGCGAGAGCGCCGCGGCGGTGGCCGACGAGATCGTGCGCACCGGCGGCGAGGCGGTGGCGCACCAGGCCTCGGTGACCGACGAGGCGCAGGTGCAGGCCGTCGTCGAGGACACACGTCGGCGCTGGGGTAGGGTGGACATCCTCGTCAACAACGCCGGCATCCTGCGCGACAAGAGCTTCGCGAAGATGAGCCTGGACGAATTCCGCCTGGTGCTGGATGTGCACCTGATGGGTTCGGTGATCTGCAGCAAGGCCGTGTGGGAGCTGATGCGGCGGCAGAACTACGGGCGGATCGTGATGACGAGTTCCTCGTCGGGGCTGTACGGCAACTTCGGCCAGGCCAATTACGGCGCGGCCAAGATGGCGGTGGTCGGGCTGATGCAGACCTTGGCGCTGGAAGGCGCGAAGTACGACATCCGCGTCAACTGCCTGGCGCCGACGGCGGCCACCGGCATGACCGACAGCCTGCTGACGCCCGAGGCCAAGCGTGCGCTCGTGCCCGAAGCCGTGAGTCCAGCGCTGCTGGCGCTGGTCGGCGAGGACGCGCCGACGCGCGCGATCCTGTGCGCCGGCGCCGGCCATTACGCGCGCGCCTACGTGTCGCTGACGGCGGGACGCTACATCGGCGCCGCGCCCGACGCGGGCCAGCGCGTGCAGTCGGACTGGGACGCCATCAGCGAGCGGACCGGCGACAGCATCCCGGCGGCCGGCAGCGTGCAGGTCGACCAGCAGCTCGCGGCCGCATCCGGTGCTGGTGCCGGTGCCGACCGACGCAGCGGCGAGAGCGTTCCCATCGCGTAGGGCTGCGGCCTTCGGCCGCCGTCCGGACGTTTGCTTCCCACGACGACAACAGGAGACAACGATGCTTCGTTCCCGATGGCAGGCTCTGGCCTGTGTGGTGCTTGGCGCGGCGCTGCTCGCCGCTTGCGGCGGCGGTAACGGCGATGGTCCCGAGGACGGGGCTCGGATCACGAGCGCGTCGTCGCAGGTGGCGGGCGAGGGCGCCGAGGCGGATCGCCGCGACGCGCGCCTTCGTCGCGTCACGGCCCAAGGCCCGGTGCTCGGCTCGGAGGAACCGCAGACCGGGACGCTGCGTTGGCTCGGTCTGCCGTACGCGAAGCCGCCCACGGGATCGTTGCGATGGATGCCGCCGGTCGATCCGGACGCGTGGCGCGACACGCGCGACGCCAGGGCCTTCGGCCCTTCGTGCGCGCAGACGGGCCGCTTCTTCAGTCCGGCGCCGGACAACGCGGCCTTCGGGCTGTCGGTGCGCGACGGCTTCGGCAAGCTGGTCGGATCGGAGGACTGCCTGACGCTCAACGTCTGGCGCCCGGCCGGCGACAGCGGCCCCCTGCCGGTGATCGTCTTCATCCACGGCGGCAGCAACATCAGCGGCTACTCGTCGGATCCGATCTACCTGGGCGGCGCGTTGGCTGCCAAGGCCAAGGCGGTGGTCGTCACGATCAACTACCGGCTCGGCATGTTCGGCTGGCTCGACATGTCGCAGCTCAAGACCGGTGAGGCGAGGGCGGACTCCGGCAACTTCGCGACGCTGGACCACATCCAGGCGTTGAAGTACCTGCGCGCCAACGCCGCGGCCTTCGGCGGCGATCCCGGCAACATCACGTTGATGGGCGAATCGGCGGGCTCGGTGAACATCTGGGCCTTGCTCGTGTCGCCGCTGGCGAGCGGGCTGTTCCACAAGGCAGTGGCCATGAGCGGGGGCGTGCAGGCGGCCGATGGACTGACGCCGAAGATGTATGCAAGCGCCCTGCTGCATGCGCTGCTGATCGCCGACGGCAAGGCCTTCAACGACTTCACGGCGGAGCTCTACCTGCTGGGCCAGACACGGCAGCAGGTGGCGGCGTTCCTGAGGTCCCGGACGACGCAGCAACTGATCCAGGCAGAGCAGACGGCGGGACTGTCCGGCAAGTCGCCGGCGGTCTTCACCGACGGCACGGTGCTGCCGCAGAGCCCGATCGGCGCGATCCTGCTGGGCCGGTACAACCGCGTGCCCATGCTGGCCGGCAATACGCGCGACGAAGGCAAGCTGTTCGGCCCGTTCAAGCCGAACGAATACGACCGGTTCACGATGCAGTACCGCTTCGATCCGGATGGACCGCAGACCTTGAGCGAGAGCGACCTGCTCAGTCCGTTGTTCCTGCCGGTGGACAAGCCGATCACGGGCTGGAACACGATCTCGTCGCTGGCGACGGTGGCGGTCTTCGGCAAGGGGATCGTCGAGTCGATGAGCGCCTTGTCCTTCCAGCAACCGGCGCAGACCTGGTACTACCGGTTTGACTGGGATGAGGAACCGGCGCCGTTCGACACGGTCTACGGCGCGGCGCATGCGATGGACCTGCCGTTCGCGTTCGGGAACTTCGGGCGGAGCGCGCTGTCGTTCGCGTTCAGCAAGGCGAACGAGCCGGGACGGCTGCAGCTGTCGGACGCGATGATGACGTCGATCGGCGCGTTCGCGGCGACGGGGAATCCGAACAACGCGAGCCTCGGCACGGCCTGGCCGAACTGGCCGGCGCGGATGGTGTTCGATGCGTCGCAGACGCAGGCGAGGATCGCCGTGGAGCGCTGACGGACCGCCAGAGGGAACTGCGGATCCCCAGTGGCTCCAGGAGCGGCGCTACTGGCGGGCTCCAGGATCCTTGGCCCGGAGCGCAACGACGCTGATGCGCGCCACGCGGTCGAGCGCTCGACCTTCCGGCGTCTCCCCATGGGTGGGCTCGGCCACGATGAGTTCAATCGGGAACTCCGTGCCCGCGCCGGAGCGCAGATAGTCCTGGACACGGGCGGCTCGGGTGGTCGCCAAGGTGCTGGCGATCTTCTGCTGCCGTTCGATCTGGTCGACTGAACCGGTGATCCGGATGGAGAGCAGCGAATGCGTGCTCTTCAGTCGCATCAGCAAGCCGTCCAGCTTCTCGAACACGGTCGCAGAGGGATACGGCACTTGATGGTCGAAGAAGACGTCCAACTCGTAGCGGACCTGTTCCGACGCCTCGCGAGGCACGACGGGGGCCAGGCGCCACGCTGGCGCATGCGGCACAGGCATCCGGTACAGCCGGAGCAACGCGGCAGTCCAAGGCTCGCCATCGCAGTTGCTGAGCATGTCGGTCAGGCGCCTGCTGTCCGAAGAGGTCTTGGCTTCCGCGGCCGAGCAGCCTGGGGATGGACTGGATGCACTGGGTGCCGTGGCATCGGCGGCCTGGCTTTCTGCTGCGGAGGCAAGCAGAGGCAAGACGGCGGCAGAGGCAGCGACCAGGGCACGGAGGGTGTTGGCGGTCGTTCGACGGTGACGGACGAGGTTCGGCGCAATGGTGGATGGCACGGACTTGACTGTGGGGCGGGCAACGGCCGAAGTGTCGCCGAGAGCGCTTGATGGGTGTAGCACCCACCTCGGTCGCTTCATCCATAAGACTGACAATGTGCATTATGTGATTATGTAGATTGACGTCGCCTTAGCCTTATCGCGCCTCGTCGTGGGCCTTGGCTGCCCGACAAGAATTTCCCCCTCTGAGTCTGCCCTCTGCCACCACCGAGTTGCCTAAATCCTTTGCGCACTCGGCAAGCCCGAGCGCCCGCACTGCGCCTTGCTGCCACAATGGGAGCCAGGCGAACCGCAAACAGTCCTTGGGTTTCACCCCAATAGGGCAGCACCCCGCCATCGAGTGCATAGCGCTCCCGGACAAGACAAGGATGGCGCCTTGCCTCAACATCCGGCTGAACCGGGCCACGTCGCAACGCGCCTACTGGCGTAGCCCGTCCCGTCCGCGTGGCCGGGTTGCGGTGCTCCGGCGGTGCCGAGACGGCGTGCGGGAAAACACCGGTGCTTCGGTTCCTAGCTCCCCCTCCAATCGCTGAGGACAACCAAATCGATGGAGCAGCGATGAGCAGCGAAGAGCCCGAGGTCCTGTTCGGTCCGGCCTTCCGGCAGGATGTCATCGCGATCGTGCACGACACTTGCATCTTCGCGCTGGTGCTCGCGGTCATGGCCGCCCTGCACTTCCTCATCTCGATCTCGGGCTTGCCCCAGCCCGTGCAGCGCTTCTTCGAGTTGGTGGATCTGCTGGGCAAGGGGGCGCTTTCGGTCGTCCTGTCCGTCAGTCTGGTCCTGCGCTTCATCCGTCGCATGTGGGGAGTTCGTCATGCGTGATTGGATCGATGCGTATCTGATCCGCGTCCGAACTGCGGAGTTCTGGCTACTTTTGCTTTGCATGATTGCTGTTTTGGCAACCGCAGGGACGATTTGGAACCTGCCCGAGGAGCAATTGCTGGCGATCACGATGCTGATTGGTGCCTTCGCGCCAATCTTGCCCGTGGGCCGAATCAAGCGCCCCGACGAAGGGCCTCAAATGAGTTTGATGTACTACGACGCCCCCGGTGTCGAAGCTCTTAGGCCAGAGATCATCGCGTTGCTGGAGGAGCTGGCACTGCGCGGCACCGGATTCAAAGCGCGCGAAGCCAGGTTGAAGCGCCTCAAGACGACTGCCGTGGACGCAGGAATGCGTGAGACGGCCGCCAATCGACTAGTCCGTTCGGTGGCGTTAGGGGAGATTCATCGTGCCATGCGCTTGCTCCTTGTGTATCAGCAGACAGGCGCATTTGAATCAAAGGATCTTTTCCGTCTCTTGGAATGCATTCGACGGGTTGACTACGACAGGCCCCGTCGAGTCCTGCCACTCTTCTTGCGGATTCTGTTCTTGCGAGTCACTTTTTTTAGGCGCATGGCAACGTTGATCGCCTCACACAAAGCGGATGGCCCAGGTTCAGGGGGGCATTAGCTACCTGTCGCGAGCCGAGATGATGCGCCCTGCAATCACGTGAACGGTCGCCCGCTCCGGCGTACACGAGGTAGCGGTGGTTCTTACTAGGGAACTTTGTGGCTGAAGACCACGAATTGCAGGGAGATAGGTGTGGCCAAGCGAATCACTACCGGCAGTGGCGCAACTTTCGACACGATCAAAGCCGCCAAAGCTCATTTCAGCGAAATCAGAGAATCGACCAAGCCGGGCGAACTCTTGGCTGATCCCATTCGCGCGGACGTCCTTGACATCTATCGACGCTATTGCTCGGCGACCAACTATGCCGCCGTCTTGGCCATTGATGTGACCACTCAATTGGACAAGCGCCAGCGCGCCGGCGGAAACTACGCGACGACAAAGGCCTTCGCTGTGGTGACTGCAGAAGGGACCCCCCACATTTTCAGCATGGACCAAGCACTCGAGGCGATTGCCGAGTAGCTCCGCTCGTGGCCCTGCACGCAGGCGAGGTGTGAAGCTTCAATTGGTTGTATCGGGTGTTCACTCAGGCTCAACTTGAGAGGCTGGAAATCGCCAAACGCGAGTCACTCAGGAGAGCAGCCGGATGAACACCCACAAACATCCCTTGCTGCTCGTCAGCCAGCGAGACGTGAGCGTAGCGCACAGATTCGACTGCACCAGCGTACCGGTTGGGAACGGCTTCGCGGGATGCGCTCATGCACCAGTCGCCGAGTGACATCATGGAATCCTTAAAGCAGGCCAAGACGATGATGGCACCTTTGCACGGCAGGGCCTCGAGATCCGGGACCATACGCAGGATCGAAGAGCTGATGCAAATTGCGGCGGAGTACGACGAGGCCTTGACGGGGCAGCTGGCGCGTACGAGTACCAGAATTTACTTGGCGTCGAGTTGAGCGCTTCGCTCTGCCGTCAAGCTGGGATCGCCGGACGCTTACAAGCCGCCTTGATTGAGGCGTTTTCATCGTCTTCCGTGTTCGAAAGTGCGCGTCGCCGGCAGCGTCAAGGACGACTGGGCGCTGCGGGCTACAACGCTGAACCGATGGCGGGCTTTCCTCCTGCCGCCCCAGGCTTGATGGCACTGAGTTCCTTCAGGGAGACCATCGGTTTGAGTTCCGAAAGCTTGACGACGAGCTTGCCATTGACGACTTCCTTGGGTGGATCGACAACTTGCTTGCGGCGCTCCAGCCAACTCTGGGCGACGCTTGGTTGACGCTCCATGAGCCGCTTGTGCAGGTCCATTTCGTCCCACCGATCCTGGTAGATGATGTCGAGTTGGGCTGTAAGCCTCATCACACCTAGAAGATTCAACGTCTCGACCAGCGGCACTTCATTGATCGCCACTGTTGGCGCCTGCGCCTTGTAGCCCTCAAGCAGCGGATCGACATTGACCTCACCCGCCCCGGGACCGCCAGCATCGGCCTCGGGATCGTTTTCACTAGGGAAAAGAGTTCCGGCCACCTTGCTGCGCCACACAAGATTTCCCCAGTCACGGACAACCTCCAAGCCCAATCTGTGGCAGTCTGCTTCCGTGAAGCTCGCTTGCACCTCGAGCAACCTGCGCGCCACCGCGTAGCGACGGTGCGCCAACCGGGCCCAGACCTCGAGCTCTGGACGCCGATCTTGCACGCGTCTGCCGGCATTCACCAAGAAGTTGGCGGGCTCGGCCATCCGTTCGATGCTGCGCTCCATCGCCTGCTGCAACCGATCGATGACGGTCTGTTCATCGCGCAGCGGCGTGGGGCCAAGCCGACCGACGGTTCTCTTGATCGCACACTGGTACACCTGCGTGCACGCGTCTACCACGTGATCGAGCGCAGTGCGCGCGTAGTCGACGACCGCTGCCTGCCCATCGGCCCGGATCAGCGCCAAGGCGTCGGCCGCCGTATCCATGCCCGCTTCAAACGCGGCAGGCGGCTCCGCGATGACTGGCTGTTCGGGTTCGCTTTCCGAGCCAACTCCTGCCGCTTGGCGCTTCGCATGCGTTGCCAGCCGGTACCGCGGCACATCCCACGGCAACTGCTGAGGGGCGCCGAGCAGCAGCCGCCCGCTGGCCAGTCCGAGTTGTTCCAGAGCACCGGCTGGAACGTTCAAGGCCCACAAGGCTTCGCCAGCGATGAGCCAACGCGAGTCGGTACGCATTGCTTCCATCGCACCGATCAGACGACGACATTCCGCCAAAGCTCCCTGCGCGGACGCGGGTGACCAGGCCGTCTCAATGTCCGGTGCGTCCGCGATCGAGTTGTCCCATTCCAGCACCCGTTCTGCCACGATCCGGCCATCCTCCTGCAGCGCTTCGCGCGGAGGGCAGCGCCACATCGCCGATGCCGTAAACCCTTTGTCCCGCTGCGCAATGGCAGTCGGCCAGAGCCAATGACAAAGGTGTTGATACAGGGACGGTCCGGCCAGCTTGTCGACCAACCCGTTCAACGGCCCCGGGGGACGTGTCTGCACACACTCCAGCCACACGACGCGCACCCTTTCCTGATCCTGCGTCGAATAACCGGCTTGTTCCAAGCGCGATCGGAGCTGCTGCGTTGACTCCTCCAGCAAGCCGCCCAGCCCGGCCTTCGCCGGAGCAGAGGAACCCAATTGATCCATCGAGCACGGCGGCAGACGCTGCAACCGGGTCAACAGACCGCGGCGCAACTCCGCTTGCGCAAGCGCCTGCAAGGTCAGCAGTGGTGTCGCCTGCGTCCCGCTTGGCGCACTCATGGGCTGAGGCAGACGTTGCGCCAATGGTGCAGCTTGTGGATCCTGACTCGCGTCCACCGCCAGTAGGCGCCACTGCCGCTCACGCCGGTACCACTCTGCCGTGATGCCCAACAGCGCGTTGGCGGCGACGGCGCTTGCGAGGACTGTGGTCATATCGATTCTCTCCGGTCGTGCTAGAGGCCAAGCCGGTCTTCCAGCCAATTCCGCGCTTCCTCGAGCGCATTGCCTGCTGAGTCGAGCAGGCCTCGGGCGATCAGGTCCGCCTGTTCCGCCGCGTGCCGCACCGCATTGGCCGCCTGTGTAACGGCAGTCTCCACGCCTTGCCCGGCCTGGTTCATGCTGTTGGTGATGTCGGGCGGCAACACGAGGTTCGCTGACTGAAGCACGCCGGAGACCCTGTCGACGGCGTCGCGAAGCTCTTTGTGCCGCCTTGCCAAGGCGTCGACCTCGCCTCTCATTTGCGCGACCAGCTCGACAGCCCCACGATGCGCTGCATCGGCGATCTGACTCGTCAGTGTCCCGATGCCACTGAGCACGCGCAGAGACTCGGCCTGGATCTGGCGGGCGGCGTCCTCGTACATCCTGGCGCCGATTTGCGTCAGTTGCTGGCCCAAGTCATTCGGCGCCCAGTCCAGTTTCGGAGAGCCGGCGAGCAGCCTCTTGAGGCGTTCTTCCCCGACATCTGCAAAATCGAAGGGGACGCCAGCAGCCTTGAGTTGCTGCACCACCGCTTGTGTCACCTGCCCCGCCTCCAGCACCACGGCGGACAGGCCTCTCTCCAGTCGGTCAGGAACAGACTTGACCTTATCGGCGAGATCCGCGATGCGTTGCGGCATGTCCTTCAGAGCCTTTGAGAGCCGGGCCACCTCGACCATTGCGTCGTTGACCGAGCGCGGCGCCCGGATGTCAATGTCAACTTCCATCGCTCGGCTGAAACCACGATGCAGATCAACATACATGTGCACCACGCGTCCCGCATCACCACCGATGCGATCGGCAATCCAGTCGTAAGTCTTTTCGTAGAGCTGCACCGTAGGATTGGTGGGCGTCTTGACGACGATCACCAAACCCTCTTCCTCGACCACCGTCTCAAGCACGCCGATGGAAAAGGCATCGATCAGGGCACTTGCGGCATCTCGTGCGTTTTGTCGAAGTAACACTGGAAAGCGCTGCCAGAACACCTCCCAAGCGGCGGCGACGCGCATCGATACCTCGCCAGGTGTGGCCATTGCCACGCAGTAAGACTCCCAGAGTGCAGTCTCTGCACTCACCTGGATCACCCGCTCCAGTTCGCCCTTCAGCGCCTCTTCGACGCCGTGCTCGATGAGTTCGAATGGGCCGGTGACCGCAAGGCGCCAGCAGCGGATCTGCGTCCTGTTGGTTGTCGGGTCGTAGCCCGTAGTGGCCCTGGCCAACTCGAGCGCGTAGTACACCTTGCTGTGCATCTTCCCTCCCCCCGCCGTTGGCCGCACTTGAGGGGCGCGAGCGCGGCGTGCAGTTGTATCGCTGAGCCTGGGATGACCTTTGCCGACCGTCCGATAGACGTCATGGTTCGAAAACGATCGACCGCGGACAATCAGGGGGCAGGCAGGATGGCGGGCCACGGCTTCGCGGATATCTCCAGCAGGCGCTCATGGCTCAAGGGCATTTGGTCTTGCAGCCGCCGGCGCAACGGTAGGCCCAGCGCGACCTCGCCCGACAACACTGCCTGCTGATGATCCGTTGCAGTCATGCTCGGTACGCTCGCCTCGAAGAAACTCCCGACCACTGCCAGTCGCTCAATCCACACCAGCATCCCCCGAACCACTTTGGGCAAGTACTCCTTGAGTGCCTCCTCAAGGCCGTCGACCAAGACATCCAGCTCGTAGTACTCCGCGAGCTCTTGCTTGACTTGTTCGAACACTTGGTCGGCCGCTTCGACCATCACCTGATCGAACTCTTCGCGGGAGCCTGCGGACCAATCCTCCGAGCCCTTGGCGAAGCGCCTCTTGAGCAACGACTCCCATTCCATGAGGTACGGCAAGGTGGCCGCGAACGTCTTGGTTGCATCCACCTCGCGCTTGAGCGCGCCCAGGCATTCCGCGGTGGTCATGGCATCGTTGCAAAGGCTGGACGCGAACAGCTGCTGAGGCGTCAGCACGGCGCCATGCGTGAGCTGCCCCTCCTCGATCACCACAGGCACTCCTGGATTGGCGTTCTTGAGTTCGATCACGTAGCCGGTGTCTGCGCTATGCGCTGTAAACGCGCCAGGGCCGATCAGGAAATGGATCGTTGTCCAGCCCGGACGCTTGCTGGTCAGTCTGACCGTATGGGACGACGCTCCCGCAACCGCTGGCTGAAGCGTCACCTGCAGCGATGCTGCGCCACGCAGCCTCAACTCCAGACAGTAGGGCTGCACGAACTTGACTCCTCCACCGACCTTCACGCTGTTCAAGAAAGTGGTGCCGGGAGTCAAAAGCTGACGCTGCAGGACTGGCATGGCGGCTCCATCATTGCGCTGATTGAGCTACTTGCCATGCGAGTGGCAGGTGAGGACTACGGGTCGAGAAGCCCCACCGTGACTTGCGATGGCAAATCCGACGGACACGAACGCTGAGGATTACATCACCCCAGTGAGCCGCAGTCTTGTCGCGTCATTAGGTTCGGCGACGTCGTACCGACAAACGCCCTGCTTCGACGAGTACATCGGCTCGATCCTGCCTATGCGGGGCGCGCGCCCGTCAACTGACGACGCTGCCCGTTCGCCAGGGACTCGGGCGCGTCCGAGCTCCGCCTTCAATCGGCTAGGGGTTTGTTGCCGCAACAGATTTCGCTTCTGCAATGGTGTCGCATGTCCGCGTCGCGAAGGACCCGATCCAACTCGACAAGTTGTTGATTTATAAGTCATTCACCTACGAACCAGAGAAGGGAGAATCGTGAGGGACAGCTCCTTCCTCTCACCTGCCCGCTACCAGCGCTCCGCGAATTGCGGCCGCAGCGACGCCATGGTCGGCGGCAGGACGCTGTCGCAGCTCATGCCCAGATAGGTGGCCGCACGCGTGGTGCCGACATACAGGTACTTGTCGAACAGGCCGGGCTGTGCCACCGCGAGCCGGTCCACACCGATGAAGAAGACGGCCTCGAACTCCAAGCCCTTGATGTGCTGGATATCGAAGACTCGCACGTCGTTCTCGTTGCCCATGAACTTGCCGTCCTTGGAGGCCACGGCCTTGATGTTGATGTCGAGCAGCCGCTCGCTCAACGCGTTGGCGAGCGGCTCGACCGCCTGCTCATCGATCACGAGCACGGCGATCGTCGGCAGCTTGTCGCTAAAGGCCTCGATCTCCCGGATGCGTGCAGCCAGCCACGTGGCGACTGCAACAGGGTTCGTCAGCCCTTCCACCAAAACTGGGGCGACGCCTTCGTTCTCCATGCCGTCGGGCAAGGACACCGTGCCTGAGTCGCCCGCGTCGAGCGCAGCGATGCTCTTGGCCAGTTCGTTCAATTGGGTGGTTTGCCGGTAGGAGATCCGGATCGCCTCGTCCCGCAGGTCTGGGCAGGCCCAGCGCATGTCCTCGAGACTGCGGCTGCCCCAGCGCGTCAGGCGCTGGTTGAAGTCTCCGCAGGCGAAGAACGAGGGCCCTGCCGGATTGGCGAGCGCAGCCATGCAGGCCAGTTGGATGGGTGAGAAGTCCGTCGCTTCATCGACCAGGACCTGGTGCCGCAGCAGCGCCCTCATCGTGCGCAGCGGGGCCCATTCCCTGTTATTCAGGTCGCGCTGCACTGCGGCCCGGACCAGCAGATTCGATGCGTTGCGCAGCGTCGCCAAGAGCACGACATCGAGTTCCAACAGGTCCAGATCGGTCACCAGGTAGCCCGTGGCGGGCCGGTACCAGCTGGATTCGGCCTGGCGCGCACGCCGGAAGCCGCGGTACCGCTGCGGAATGCCGTTGATGAAGGAATGCGCCGGGTTGAGCAGCCTACGAATCCGGGACTGCTGCACGAGGCTGCGCCCAACTGCGGTCAGGTCGATCGGTGACAGGCCTCGATCGCCCAGCCATTCCACGATCCGACTGCTGCGCCGGCCCTTCTTCAGGGAATTGCCCATCGCTCGCGACCTCGCCAGCGTGCGGAGACTGCTTTCGTAGGCCTGCATCGCGGCGTTGCGGGTCGTCTTGGATTCCACGGGGATTTCCTCGTCCTCCGCCGCATCGTCATCGTCGTCGTCTGTGTCGCTTCCTGTGTCCTGCAGGCTTTCCATGAAGCGTGCCAACTCGTCGAGGAAGCCGCGGTTGCGGTTCACCTGCAGGGTCAGCGCATCCCTGAGCTTCCCGTTCGTAAATGACCGCATCTCCGTCAGTCGAGTCTGCAGCGCCGCTCCGAACTGGGTCAGTTCGACTACGGCGTCACCGACGTTGCTGGCTTCCTTGCCGGCCAGAGCATCGAGGGCCGGTTTGGCCAGAGCGGCCACGGCTTTGTCGTTGTCTGACTTCAAATCCTCGGCGGCCTGTCGGACCGACGCGAGCCAGGCATTCGTCTGCCAAGCATCGAAGTCGTCGTACCAATCAATAGGCCGCTCGCGCGCCGCCTCTGACAATGTCGCGTCGGTGGCTTTCTCCACGAAGATGCCACTGCCCGCGCCGGAGCGCAGGATGTTGAAGTGGTTGCGTGCGATGTCGGTACGCTGTTGGGCCCAGGTGCTGATGCGCTGCTCGGGCGCGGGGATGCCTTCGCGTTGGAATGCCTCCTTCACGTATTGGCGAAGTAGTTCCGTCGGCGTGAACATCAGCCAGCTGTGGGCATGCTGCAAGTCGCTGGATTCGTCCATGCGCTGCACGAGTCGTTGCTCTCCCTCATCCAGCACGGCCGTGTCTAGCTTCTGTCCCAGGCGCCGAATCAACGTGGTCGTCTTACCGGTCCCTGGGGGACCGAGGATCAGTAATCGGCTGGACAGTGGCAGACGGAAGATTTCATCCTGGAATTTATCCAGAACTGGCTGGTCGCGCAGACCCATCTTGGTGATGACGCTACGACGCCGGCCCTCGAAAAGATTCTCTTCGGCCTCTTCCTCCGCCAGGAGCGCGGCGAGGATATCCTCGATGGGGCCGGCAGCAGGCGCCAGGAGCCCCCGCAGCGAGAGTACGGTCCAAGTCTTGAAATCGTGGCTCTCGAACAGGTTGTCTCGAGAGTCCCATTCGGCATCCTTGACCGGGTGCAGCAAGGCACGCTCGCGCAGCTCGAACACCTCGCCGCCAGGGCTGACGAAGGAGTCACCGACGGATCGCGACGCTAAGGCGCCCATCGGCGAACGGTAGGAGATGAGCTGCGAGCCGACCCCAGACGGCGGCGAAGTGCGGGACACGTACCAAGTACGTAGCTGGCCCGATTTGTCGCTGACCACGACCCGTGCAATAGCCGGCTCGCGACTCAACGACTGGTACGCCAGCGCCTTCTCGGTGTTCATGCGGTCAAGGTTGCGCAGCGCTGCAGCCTCGCGCACCGGGTTCATTATCCCGATCGAGTCGCCGGTGAGAGCCGGTTCGCCTTGCAGGCCGCGCAGCGCTTGCAGTTCGACCCTTTCGAAAGTTTCGAGAACGTCTTCCGCGACGACGCTCACAGCGCCAGAACTGTTCTGTTCTTCTGGCATCAATGCCCCCCATTCTTCCTGTCGTTCTTGTCCACCAGCCGCGACTGAAGCGCCCGGTGGCTATCTCAAACCATAGCAGGCAAGTGAGGCCTTTCGTGGTGAAGACGCACATTCGTCTGCGGGGGGCGACAGGAACGGGACGATGCAAGTTGGGGCCACGGCGTCGTGCGCCTGAGCAGCGTCCCGATACTGCGTCGTGCAGCATGACGAACGGGAGTCGGCGTGTGCTAAGCCGAAGCGCTGCCCTGAAAGGGCTGCGCGTGGACGCGTGGCGCCTAGGCAGCGTCCCGCAGGCCGCAAGCCGCGCCGCGGTCACGCATCGCCAGTCCGGCGCGCCCTGCCTTTCGAAATTTGCGGCAGCCGACGCAGTCCAACAGAGGCTGTGTGGCGCTCATTACGTGTTACTCCGTGCGTTCGTAAGGCCAGAGATTTACCACCTTGACGCCGCCGCTATTGCTTGGGTTAGTAAGGTTGGGCGGCGATCTTGCGTCGCGATGTTGCGACAGAATTTCACCGCCCAGAGCCGCGCACTCCCCTTCAAATCAATGGCTTACGAGTCGACGCCTGACGGTGATTTTTCGGTCACCCTACTCGCAACGCCGATGATTACCAGCAGCGGCCCGGCGAAGGCCAGGCCGCTGTCGGACATCAATCAACCTGGGCCACCCGCAGCCTTGAGCGGGTCATGGCCTGCTCCCCCTGGCGATCAGGATTGCGTGCTCGGGTCGACGTCGACTTCGACCGCCACGCCATGCGTCTGGAAGCCTTCCGGCGCAATGCGGCTCAGCAACACGTTGCGGCCACCCAGGCCGTTGAAGGTCCAGATGAAGGACCGGTCGCCGGCAACAAAGCGCACGGTCTCGCCGTACTGGACGCTCACGTCGCGCTTCGTGGCGGCCAGGTCGATCACGCGCATGGGCGCGGCACCGGTGTCAGCGCTTCCATGGACGCACACGCCGTTGGCGAAGGTGTCGAGGCACGAGACGTGCGCCGTGGCGGCATGCGAGAAAGCCGGTGCGGCGATGGCAAGCAGGCCGGCGATGCGCAGCATCGTCATCGGGGTCAGGCGACGGGCACGGGGGAACTGTTGGCGGGTGGTCATGGAAACGGGGCCGAAGCCCCGTACTGAAACACACCGCCGACAGGCTACTTGTCGATCCTGAACCGCATCGCCCGGAAGTCGATCGTGAATCCCGATGCGTCGCGCCACAGGCTTTGCCCGAGGTTGCCGAACATGGGTTGGGGCCCCTCTCCTGGTCCGCGCTGCGTCTTCACGTCCACGTCCTTGAGCACCACCTCCTCGGAGCCGACGAGCGCCCTCCACTCGGGCTGAATGGCGGTTTCGCGGGTTTTCGCTCCCCCCAGGCCGGCATAGCTGCTCGTCTTGCGCGGCCAGTCGGACGCGCGATCCTTCACCGTCATCCAGTACGTGTAGGACAGGTCCGTGGCATTGGCTCCCGTATCGAGGCTGAATGGCATCTGCACGCCGTCGACACCCAGCAGGACCACCGGCGTCAGTTCATTCATGTAGAGACGCGCACCCTCCCCGGTCGCCAGCGATGGCGAACCGATCGAGATTTCCTTGTCTCCAATGAAGCTCACCCGGCCCAACGCCTGGAACACGGGATAGCCCAGTGCGGCGGAGATCTGGTGTTCCGCATGGGGCAGTTGAATGTGCAGATGTTCATCGTCGACCACGAGCACCACCACGTTGCGGAGCGTGGCGCTCCCCAGGCGGATCTCCTTCACGACGGCCACCTTGCTGGTGACCGTGATGTCGGTACTGCTGGCGACTTCGCCGATGTCACCCTTGACATCGAGCCCCAGGCGCCTGGCGAAGCTTTCGCTGACGATCGAGTAGTTGGCGCCCGAGTCCAGCATCCAGGCCGCGTCGACGCCATTGGCCACGACATCCACGTCGAACGTGCCCAAGGGGTTGCGGCGAATCGGCACGCGCGACTCCCCTGACAGGCTCACGGTCTGCGGCGGCGAGCCCGCGAGCGCGCTCGCCAAGGCCAGGTCGGTCCGAACACCATCCAGCATCTCGGGCTTCATCTGGCCGGCGTAACGCGAGACGGCCAGGCGCAGGGTGCTCGCCTGCTTGGAATAGGACGAGCTCTTCCGATAGTCGTCGGCGAGCACCAGCAGCGCCTGGACCGTTCTCGGCGAATGCTCCCGCTCGAGTGCCGGCAGTGCACGCAGGAGCGCTTGCCGGGATGCATCGATGTCGTTGGCGCGGTTGGCGGCAATGCCACGCAGGTAGTCGCCTCCGATAGTGCGCGGCAGACCAGGAAGCATGGCGCCGACCTCGTCCATGCGCCATGCGTCGAGGGCGGCTTCCATCCGCGTCAGCCGGTCGCTCTGATTCGCCGCGACGGCGGGACCGCTCAGGGAAGTCAGCATCGCGATCGCAATGCCCGCGATCGAAACACCGACACCTGAGTTCATGCGAAAGAAGAAATTCATGGTTTCCGGATCTTCGAATTCAATACGTCGGCACGACGAAGTGGATCGTCTGGACAGCGACACCTGATGTCGCAGCAAGTCGTCCCCGTTCACCTCGGTGTACATCGTCATGATGAAGTGATGTCCTGTCGTTGATCAGATGCCGGCGTACCACTCGTAGCCGCGGTCTTCCCAGTAGCCGCCCTTGCCGCCCCAGAGGTGGGTGAAGCTGGACACCACCTCCAGCCGCATCAGGTATTTCGCGTGCTTGTAGCCGAGGTGCCGTTCGACGCGAAGGCGCAGCGGCGCCCCATGCGCGACGGGCAGCCGCTGGTCGTTCATCGCGTAGGCCAGAAGGGTCTGCGGGTGCCACGCGTCGATCAGGTCGATGCTCTCGTAGTACCGACCGCTGCCGTCGAGCGTCTGCTCGAGTTCATCGGCACAGTGCAGGACGACGTAGCGCGCACCGGGCGACAGACGCGCAGCGTCCAGAACCCGGCTGAGCTGCACGCCCTGCCATTTGGCGATCGCGCTCCATCCCTCGACACAGTCGTGCCGCGTGATCTGCGTGCGTGAAGGCAGACCCATCAGGTCTTCGAGCGAGAGCGACAACGGCCGCTGGACCAGCCCGTCGACCCGCAATCGCCAGTCGGAGAACTTGCCGTTCAGGAGTTGCGCGTACTCCTCGGAGTCCGGCATGCTCGTCCCGTTGGCACGGAACACGGGAGACAGGTCCGCCTCGGTGAACTCCGTCGCCAGCCTTCCCCGCTCAAGGAGCAGCCGCTGCGCGCCTTGCGTGAGGTGTTCGGTCCTGCGGACCATGGCGTCCACGCCGGGCGTCGCGACCAGGCGGTCGCATCCGGACAGCGCCAGCGCGCCCAGGCCCGTGACCGCGCCGCCGAGCAGCCGCCGACGCGTGAGAAGTCGTGTCATTGCTTGTCCTCTTCGAGTTGGATGGCGTAGCGCCCGGTGATCATCGAGCGCAGGTTGTTCCACAGGCCCGACGCCACGACCATGGCCACGTGCACGACGACGAAGGCGACGATCGAGAAGGCGCTGACGAAATGAAGGGTGCGTGCGGTCGCCCTGCCCCCCAGCACATCGAGCAGCTGCGGCACCACCGCGTTCCCCCCCGGCGACATGGCGAGCCCCGTCACCAGCATCGCGGGCAGCAGCACGAAGATCACCAGCAGGTAGGTCAGCTTCTGCAGCGCGTTGTAGCGCCGCGCCTCCTCGCCCTTCGCGAACCTCAGGCGCGCGTGCTCGCGCACTTCGTGCCAGAGGTGGCCCGGCGTCAGCTGGTCGCGGGACGGCAGCAGATCCCGGCGGAAGTGGCCCCGGAAGAATCCGTAGGCCATGTAGACCAGCCCGTTGAACAGCAGCAGCCACGCGAAGGTGAAGTGCCAGCGCCGGCCAGCCCCGAGGTCGTGATACGACGGCAGCGTCATCCAGGTCGGGAACGCGCGCTCGACGAGCGCGCCGTCTTCCTTGCTCGCGCCCAGGATGCCCGTGGTGGGCACGCTCAGGCCGCCGATTCGCAGGCTTGCCCGCAGCGACTCGCCGGAGCCCGTGCTGGCGATCTCGAACACCGCGTGATCGTTGTCCGCCCCGAACTTGCCCAGATAGAGCCGAGGATGCGCGTTGAAGATCTGAAGCCCGCTCGCAAGCAGGATGACGACACAGACCAGGTTGAGCCAGTGACTCAGCCGGACCACCACCCCATGTCGCCGGACAAGGGTGATGCGCGGCCGTTCCACTTCAGGGGGCCGTTCCACGTCTGGCGGCGGCTCGACGGCAAGCGTCGGCGCGACGGGGGGCGTCGGGGAGTTCTGCATGGCGGGCTCCACTTCAGGCGGCCGGCGCATGGTCGGCCGCATCACGATCACATCGGAGGAACGACGCCGTCCTTGCCGACCACCAGCTGTCCGGAGGACAGGCTGCCGTCAGCCGCCTTCTCGGCGGAGACGAACACGGCGGCGCCGGCGCGCAGGTCATCCGCGGTGGCCTGGATCAGCGTCACGATCGGCGTGCCGTTCTGGATCGAGATCTTCTTTTCCTGACCGTGGTAGGTCAGGGTGACCGTGCTGCCTTCGACCGACTTCACGGCGTTCGACACGGTGGCGTTGGTCATCGAGCTCTTGGGCTTCAGGTCCCAGCCGTAGCTGCCTTCGCCCAGGCCCTTCATCGCGGCCGGGAAGATCAGCACTTCGAGCGCGCCGTCGCCGCCCTGCGCCTTGGGCAAGGAGGCGATGCCGACGTAGTCGCCCTGCTTGATGTCGGTGATGGCCGCTTTGGCGACGGCGTTGATGTGGAAGCCTTCCTTGAGCTTGATCTTGACGACGTCGCCTTCGCGGGCCTTCACCTCCAGGACGTCGCCGGTGCGGGCGATCACGGTGCCACGAACGCGCACGCTCGCATCAGCCGCGAAGGCGACGGCGGGAGCAGCGGCAGCCAGGGCGACGAGGCCGGCGGCGAGGAACGAATGAAGACGTTGACGCATGAGAAATTCCTTCAGAGGGAATGGTGGAGATCGACGCGATGGGCCGACCGATGGGCGTGATCGCTGCGCGGCGCCTCGTGTCGAGGACAGCGCGCAGACAGCAGACCTGCGTTGGAAGCGTCAGGTGTTGCGGTCGAAGCGACTGTAGGAATTTGTCCGCCGGAGGGGGGTGACAGGTCGATGACAAAAACGTCATGCGACGCCGTCTGCAGGAATGCAGAATCCCGTCGCATGAAGATCCTGGTCATCGAGGACGATCCCAAGACCGGCGACTACCTGAAGAAGGGTCTCCGGGAGAGCGGCTACGCCGTCGACCTGTCGCGCACGGGGCGCGACGGCCTGCACATGGCGCTGAACAACGACTACGACCTCGTCGTCCTCGACGTGACCCTGCCCGGCATCGACGGATGGCAGATCATGCCGGCGCTGCGCGAGAAGGGCGACGTGCGCGTCATGTTCCTGACGGCGCGCGACCAGTTGAGCGACCGCATCCGCGGGCTCGAACTCGGGGCCGACGACTACCTGGTCAAGCCCTTCTCCTTCACCGAACTCGTGCTCCGCATCCGCACGCTGCTGAGACGCGGCGTCTCGGGAGACGCCGACGTGTACCAGGTCGCCGACCTCAAGCTGGATGCGCTGCGGCGCAAGGTGACGCGCGAGGGCGTGGAGATCACCTTGACCAACAAGGAGTACCTGCTGCTGCACCTGCTGGTGAAGCACCAGGGGGAGGCGCTCTCCCGCACGCTGATCGCCTCGGAAGTCTGGAACATGAATTTCGACAGTGACACCAACGTGGTCGACGTCGCGATCAAGCGGCTGCGGGCCAAGGTGGACCGCCCCTTCGCGACGCCGTTGATCCACACGGTGCGCAACGTCGGCTATGCGTTCGGCGACGCGCCCGACGAGGACGAGGCCGCGACATGAGCGAACGCTGGTTCCCTCGATCGCTTGCGGTCCGCGTGACCTTGCTGTGCGGCCTGATCGCCTTCGCGATGACCGGCATGCTCGGCGCCTATTTTTTCTTCTTCGCGCGCACGGCCATCAACGCCCACGCGGACGATCAGCTCATCGGCCGGGCCGAGCACTTCCGCAGCCTCGTCGGCGACGCGCGCAACGTGCAGAACCTGCGCGACCAGTCGCTGATGTTCGCTGCTTTGCTGGGCGCGACGACGGACGTGCTCATCCTGCGCCGCGTCGGGGAGCCGGCCTTCATCCAGGTGAATCCGGGCGGCATCGCGGTGCCGGGCACCCTCGCCCTGGTGCCGACGGACCGCCGGATGACGGCCGCGGACGTGCTGCGCACGGAGGATCACCCCCAGATGCATTGGGTGGCCGGCCTGGCGCGATCGGGCATGGACGGCGCGATGGTGGAGGTGCTGACCGGACATCCGCTGGAGAGTGAGCTGGAGATGATCGATCGCAGCCGCTTCCATGTCCTGCGAAGCACGCTGATGTCGATTGCAGTCTCCGTGCTGCTGGTCTACCTGGCCTTGCGCCATGGGCTGCGGCCATTGCGTCGTGTCGCTGCCCACGCCGCGCAGATCCATCCGATCAACCTCTCCATCCGCTTCCCGGAGCATGACGCGCCGCGCGAGTTGCGCGAGATGGTGACGGTGTTCAACGCCATGCTGGATCGCATCGCCCAGGGCTACGACCGGCTGTCCCAGTTCTCGGCCGACCTGGCGCATGAGATCCGCACCCCGGTCGGCGCACTGATCGGGCAGACCCAGGTCGCGCTCAACCGCGTGCGCACGCCGGTCGAGTATCAGCAGCTGCTGGAATCGAATCTGGAGGAACTGACCCGCCTGAGCCTGATCGTGGACAACATCCTGTTCCTGGCGCGGGCCGACCACGCGATGCTCGACATAGCGCTCGCGCCGTTGGCGATGGCCGACGAGCTGCAGGGGATCGCCGATTACTTCGAGGGGCCTGCGGAGGAGGCTGGCCTGCGGTTCTCTGTGCAGGCCTGCGGCACCGCGATGGCCAACGCACCCTTGGTCCGGCGCGCCGTCCACAACCTGGTGGTGAACGCGCTGCGCTACAGCCGTCCGGACACGACCGTGCGCCTGATCGGTGAGCCGCTTGCGTCCGGGGCGCTCATCGCCGTGGAGAACGATGGCGTGTTCATCCCCGCCGAACAGCTCGCGCGCCTGTTCGACCGCTTCTACCGGGCGGACGCCACCGGCGAGCGCCCCGCCGAATCCAGCGGCCTGGGCCTGTCGATCGTGAAAGCGATCATGGACCTCCATCGGGGTCAGGCGCGCGTGACCTGCTCAGAAAGCGGAACCATCCGATTCGAGCTGCGTTTTCCAGCCTGACGAAGTCGCGCTCGCCCTCGCCCTTCGCCGCGCGCCGGGCGACATGGTCCTGATGGCGCAGATCCTGATCAGGACCGGAGCCCCGTCATGACCTCGTCGGGTCATGGCGCTGGAACCAATGGTCGACGAGGTCCACCAGGTCCATCCATTGGCTGGGATGCAGTTCCAGCCCGTGGTTGTTGCCTTCGAAGCTCGCCAGCGCCGCATCCACCCCGCAGAGCTTGAGCGCGGCGTAGTACTGCTCGGACTGGGACATCGGCGTGCGCCAATCCCGCTCGCCGCACATCACGATGGTCGGCGTCTTCACGCGATCGACCACGGACAACGGAGAACGCTTCCAGTAGTCCTCCTGCATGCCGGGCGCCCACGGCGGCGCGGGCCGCCAGTAGAAGGGGTAGTAATCAGGTCGATCCTGGGTGAGCACCGCGCTGGTCCAGTCCATGACCCCATAGATCACCGCCGCCGCGGCGAACCGGTCCGAATGACCGATCAGCCAAGCGGTCATGAGCCCTCCCGCCGATTCGCCGGCCAGGAACACCCGGGCGGGGTCGATGCCGCCCAGGCTCACGACGTGGTCCACGGCGTCGACGATCTGCAGGTCGTCCTGGCCTGGCAGGTCATGGTGCAAGGCGTCGCTGTAAGCCTCGCCGTAGCCCAGCGACCCCCGCGGGTTCAGCATGAGCACCGCGTATCCGGCCGAGGCCCAGATCTGGGGAACGGCGGCGAACTGCGGCCCCCAGCTCAGGTAGGGTCCACCATGCAGCCAGACGAGCAGCGGCAGCGTCTTGTCCGCAGGCGCATCGGGCGGGCGCAGCAGCCAGCCTTGCATGGATGTCGGCGTGGGCGCCCAGAAGGCTTGCGGCCTTGCCAGAGAGCGCTCGCTCAACCAGCTGCCGTGGCTGCTGAGCACGTCGGTGTGATGCCGATGCGCGTCCAGCACCGCGATCTCGTCGCTGCGCCCTTCATGAGCGTCCAGCATCGCGATGTCGCCGTCGCGTGACACGGTGAAGCCCTTCATCCACATCACGTACCCGGTGGACAGCGAGCCGCCGACGCCGCCACGGATCTGCGACCACTCGCCCTGCAGATCCACGCGGGCGAGGCAGCCCTCCCCCTGGTAGGGATAGAGGGCGAGCAGGCCCGAGCTGTCAGGCAGCCATTGCAGTTCCTGATGAATCTCCAATCCTTGCGGATGGGGCAAGGCGCGGGCTTCTCCGCCGGCACGCGGCATCACGTGCACGATGCAGGTATGGAAGGCGCGACGCCGGTTCTTGAAGCCGACAAAGGCGATCCACTGCCCGTCCGGCGACACCACCGCACGGCAGATCACTCCCTTGAACCGGCTCAGCGTGCGCACCGATCCATCGGCAACGCAGAACTCGTGGACCTCCGTGGCCAGCATCGCCTCCGGATCCCAGGGGCCGTCGGGCATGGCCTCTCGCCGCATGGACATCACGACGTATCGGCTGTCGGGTGTCCAGGAGATCCGGCCGGCCAGATTCAGCTTGGTGATGCCGCTCACGGGGCTGCCATGGTCGAACGGATCGACCGTGAGCTGGCGATGACGGCCGCTCGTGGTGTCCATCAGGAAGATCTGGTGGTGGCCATGCGGCAGTTCGTCGGCGTCCACGCCTTCCACGCGGCGCACCAGGCGCTCGGTGTAGCGCGCCGGCTTGGCCCAGCGGGACGTGCGCAAGGCATGCCAGGCGGGCGGCCCGCCCACTCGGCCCGTCGGCGCCGCTTCGCGCACGAGCATCACGAAGGCCAGGGTCCCGCCATCGGGCGACCATGCCAGCCCCTCCGCGGCCTCGGGCAACGTCGCCAGCACGGTGGCCTGCTGCGTGGCGCTGTCCCACAGCACGACCTCGCATCCGTCCGCAGTGCCTCGCGTGAATGCCAGTCGTCGGCTGTCGGGCGCCCATCGCGGTTGCCCTCCTTTGCCGAGGGACTGGGCCTGGCGCGACGCGCGCTCGATGACGCGTACCTGTTCCCCCCAGACGTCTTCTTCCACCCGAGGCTGGATGAGCGTGTGCGCCACCCATCGCCCGTCGGGCGAGATCTGAGGATCGCCAGGAAGGCGGAGCGAGAAGAAGTCTTCGGGATGGAAACCTTGGACTGCCGAGGCCACCGTCATGGGCCGTCTCCTTGAGTGAGGACGGCATCCCGGCGCGCGTTGCGCCAGGCAATGCCGAGATGGACGAAGAGCAGCACGCCCAGCAGCTTCACGCAGAGCATGGCGTACTTCAGGGCCTCGGGGCCCAGCGTGGGGGCCAGCAGGTCGCTGCCGATACCGATCAGCAAGGGGCCGCCACCGGCGCCGAGCAGGGTCATGACCAGCAGGAAGATGGAGGAGCCCAGCACGCGCAGGCGACGCGGGACGCTGCCATGCAGCATGGAAAGCACCGGGCCGTTGGGCATTGCGCCGAAGACGGTGGCCGCGACATGGGCTGCGAACGCGAACTTGAGGTTGGGCGCGAACAGCACGCCGAGGATGCAGGGGAAAGTCAGCAGGTAGGTGAGCATGCAGAACGGCAGCAGCCGCTCGTTGCCGCCCCGACCGATGCGGTTGCCCAAGGCGCCCCCCAGCACGAGGCCGAGCATCGCGCCGGCCGCATAGGCGCCGCCGAAGAAGGCCGCGGCCTCGTCCGGCGCCAGGCCGAACTGGCGGTTGTAGAAACTGGGCATCCACTGCGACAGGCCGTACACGGCGAAGGACGCCCAACTGAACCCGAACATGATGTGCACGTAGGCGGGAAGCCGCCACAACTCACGCACGCCGTCCTTCCATCGAAGCGGCGCCTCGTCGGCTGCGGCGCCCTCCTCGACCGGCACGGCGGGATGGTTGGGCACCAGCCACCACTGCAGCACCGGCGCGACCAGGGTCAGCAGGCCGAACACGACGAAGGCGGTGCGCCATCCATACTGCACGGCCAGCCAGCCGCCCAGCACCAGCGGCAGCGTGCTGCCGACGAAGTCACCCGCCGTGTACACGGCCATGGCACCGGACCGCCTGTGCGGCGGGAAGTGCTCGGCCACCAGGGCCTGTCCCAGGGGCCATGCCGCCGCCGGGCCGGCCCCCGAGACGAAACGGGCCGCAATCAGTTGCCACAGCGCATGGCAGCCGGCCGTCATCATGTTGGTGAGCGCGCAGACCAGCATGCTCAGGGCCAGCACCAGCGAGTTGCCGTATCGGGCGGCCCAGTGCGAGATCGGCAGCGTCAGCAGTGCGAAGGACACCGCCGACCCGTAGCCGGTCAACAGCCCGAGGGCCGAGTCGGAGAAACCGAATTCCGCCTTGATCAGCGGCAGCACGGCCGACAGCAGCGTGCCCCCCGACTGCGAGACGGTATTGACCAGGGTCAGGACGCCCAGCACCACGAGGGCGTGTCCCTTGAGGCCCTGCCTCTCCACGGCCATCGTTCCCACGGCTATCCCCGCCACGCGCTCAGTAGTCATAGCGCAGTGTCACGCCAACGGTCCGGGGACGGATCGGATACCACTGCGTGAAGTTCACCGCGCCCGGATTCTGATAGCTCGAGTAGTTGACGGCGGCGCTGGACTGACCGCGCTTGTCGGTCACGTTCTGCACGAAGGCGCCCAGCTCCCAATGGGTCCAGCCGAAGTTCAATCGCAGGTCCAACGTGGTGTAGGCGGGAAGTTCCAGGTCGGCATCCAGCTGCGCCTTGCGCTTGCCGAGGTACTGCAGCACGGCGCTGACGCTGCCGCTGCTGTCGATCGGACCGGCGAAGTTGTAGCTGGCGTCGGCCGTGGCCTGGAACTTGGCCGAGCCCGGGAGGTCCGTGCCCGAGGCGACATCGCGACCGTTGCCCGAGACGAACGGTGCCTTGATCTGGGCGCTGGTGACGGCCGTCGACAGATTGAGCGCGAAGCTGTTCACCGGCCGCCATCCGAGCGTCGCCTCCAGGCCGTTCGATCGGGCCGAGGCCACGTTGGTGGTCAGGATGAAGCCGTTGGGATCGGATGTGGAAACCTGGATGTCTTTCCATCGCTGCGTGAAGGCGCTCAGCTCCAGCGACAGCTGACGTGAGGGCCGCAGGCGCGCGCCGATCTCATAGTTCCACAGCGAATCGGACTTGTAGGGGATCGATCCCGTCGTGTTGATGCCTCCGAAACGATAGCCGCGCGACGCGGTCGCATAGACGGAGGCCTGCGACGACAACTCGTAGCGCGTGCTGAACCGGGGCGTGGTCCCGCTCTCGTCGCTCTCGAAGCGGGTGAACGGCGCGCCGAAGTTGGAGCGGTCGAAGGTCACGCGGGTCTTGAAGTAGCGCGCGCCGGCGCCCGCCGTCCACTTCGGCGTCAGCTTCCAGTCGAAGTCGGCGAACAGGGAGTTCTCGGTCGCGCTGCCCTGACGCACGGTCTCGAAGTAGACATCGCCCGGCAGGTCGACCGGGTCGTTCGCGCCCGGCAGGGTCACCACCTGCGACCGGAAGAAGTTGACCTTCTGGTGGAACACGCCCACCAGCCAGCTGAGGTCGCCGGTCTCGGTCGGCGCCAGCCGGAACTCCTGGGTGAACCCGTTGGATCGACGGGGCTCGACGTTGATCGCACGATCCACGTTCGGATAGTTCACGCCGCCATACAAGGTGAAGTCGGGCACGAGCAGGTAGGTGACGTCCGTCTGCTGCTCGCGACGCTTGGTCTGGTAGCCGGTGAGCGAGGTGAGCTTGAGCCCGCCCATGTCCCAGTTGGCCTGCAGGCTGCTCAGGTCGATGCGCGAATCGATGCGGGCATCGGTCGGCGTGTCGATGCTGAGCTTCTCCGGATCCGGGAAGACGCCGGAGTCCCCGTTCTGCTTGCTGTGCTGCCGCATGTAGGTGGCCGTCAGGTCCAGCGAGGCGCTGGGCTTGACGGCCAGGATGATCCGGGCCGACTCCGCATCGTTGGCGTTGATGTCCTTGCGGCCGGTGCCTGGGTTGTCCACGTACCCGGCATCCCGCCGTTTCGTCAGCACGACGCGCAAGGCGGCCACGTCGCTGAACAAGGGCAGGTTGGCCATGACGTTGGTGGTGTAGCCCGTCCCCCCCTGCGCCACACTGGACACGCCCGTGAGCACTGAGAACTGCTGCTGCCGCAGCTGCGGCTTGGCGAACAGGTAGCGCACCGCGCCGCCGAGCGAGGCCGAGCCATACAACGCGCCTTGCGGTCCGCGCAGCACTTCCACCCGCTCCAGGTCGAAGGGCGGAACGTCGGGGCTGGAGATGTAGACGTAGGGATCGGTGAACGGGATGTCCTCGATGTAGATCCCCGTGGGGGTCTGACCGAAGATGACGTTGTCGGAGCTCGTGTTGGTGCCGATGCCGCGGATGCTGTAGAGCGCGCCGTCGGCATTGCCCTTGTTGAACTGCACGCCCGGCGTCAGCTTGAAGAGATCCTCCGCGTCCCTGACGCCCATCTGCTCCAGCTTGCTGCCCGACAGCGCGGTGACGGTCCCCGCGACTTCGTCCTGCAGTTGTCGCCGCTTGCTGGAGGTGACTTCGACCCGATCCAACTCGGCGATCGGTTTTCCGATCGGCTTGTCGGCAGTCTTGTCCGCGTCGACCTTCTTGCTGGCCGGGGCCTCGTCGGCCCCCGTCGCGGGCGCGGTCTGCGCCGAGGCACCGAGGCTGATCAGACTGCCGAGCACCAGCAGTGAGCCGTGTAGTGAGCCGTGAAGGGTCTGCCTCGAAACAGGTCTGGAAAAGGGTCGTGAGGGCGATTCTCGAAGGACCATGCAATTTCTCCGAAGTGGGGGCGTTCGGGCTGCTGTCGACAGCGGTGGCCGGGGCCCCCGCATCGCATGGAGCGCATCGTAGGGAGCCTGTCATGCCACTGAAATATCCCCCGCGAGCTAAGCTGTAACCCATGGGTCCGGGCTGCCTGGACGCTGCATGATCCAGGACATGGCCGAGATCCCCGCGTTGCCGAACCGTCCCACCCCTCGCAAGAACCGCCGCCGGACCTGCTTCGCGCTGGCCCTGGATGCCGACGGCATCGATCACCTGGCGGCGATGAACGCCGCCATCGGACTGCCGGGCTTCTTCGCAGCGATGCTGAGCTTCCTGCGCCTGCTGATCGATGCGGAGCAGGGCGTGATGCTGCGATACGCCGTGGATGAACGCCCGTCCTACCTGGCCATCGACGCCCCTGCGGCGCGGCAGCGCGGCGCGCGCGAGGAGGTCTACATCAATGGCCCCTACATCCTGGACCCGGCCTATCAGCTGTTCATGAGCGGCCAGGCCGACGGCGCCTACGCCATGTCCGAGTACGTGCCGGACAACTTCCAGCAAGGGGAGTTCTTCGAGATCTTCTTCCGCAACACGCACCTGATCGACACCATCGACATCTTCTGGCGGATCGACGAGCGCAGCGGCATCGCCATCTGTCTGGGACGGGAGGACGAGACGCCGCCCTTCGAGGCCGCCGAGATCGCATTGATCCGCCACACGCTGCCGCTGCTGTTCAGCGCGCTGCGCCGGCATCACGACCTCGCGGCGCCCGCCGCGCGCGACGAGGCCAACCACCTGGTGCATCGCAAGGTGCAGACCACCATGGAGCAGTTCGGCGCCTCGCTGCTCACGAAACGCGAACGCGAGGTGCTCTTCTACATGCTGAGCGGCTACTCCTCGGAGCAGACCGCGGACCGGCTGCACACCGCCGAGGGCACCATCCGCAACCAGCGCAAGAGCATCCATCGCAAGCTTGAGACGGGGTCCCAGGCCGAGCTGTTCTCGCTCTTCATCCAGTGCATTCCCTTCGCCGATCCCGACCAGCCCGTGGATCCGCTCGTGCAGGTGCAGGCGCGCTGATGCAGGGTTAACTCGTATGCCGGGCCGGCTATGGCCGTCGGCAGGGCTCCTGCCTAGCATCCCATGCATGCTGCAAGCCGACTCCTCCCCCTCCTCCGGCCCGTCCTCCCCTTCCGACCCCTCCGCCCGCTTCCCCGACACCTACGCCGAGGCACGCACCGCCTGGCTGGCAGCAGTCCAGCGGCTGGGCGGCGAGTGGCTGGGCTTCCAACACCCGGGCCTCGGCCCTGACGGTGAGGCTCTCTGGATGGACGCCGCGTGGTTCGGCGCACGCGCGGCGCGGCAGGTGCTGGTCGTGGCCTGCGGCACGCATGGCATCGAAGGGTATGCGGGCTCGGCCGTCCAGACCGCCTGGCTGGCCCAAGGCGGCCCCGCGAATCCGCCCGCCGACACCGCCGTGCTGCTGATCCACGCGGTCAATCCCTGGGGCTTCGCCCATCGGCAGCGGGTCACGGAAGACAACGTGGACCTGAACCGGAACTTCCGCCATCACGGGACGACGCCGACGCCGGACAACCCGGGCTACGACGAGCTGCATCCGCAGCTGGCGCTGGCGCACTGGGACGAGGAGGAGATCGCCCGCGCCTTCGCCGCCATGGACGCCTACCGCGAACGGATGGGCGAGAAGGCGTTCTCCGATGCCTTCAACGGCGGACAGTACAGCCGTCCCGACGGCATCTTCTTCGGCGGCACCAGCCCGTGCTGGGCCAACACGACCCTGCGTGGTCTGCTGCGCAGTCGACTCGCCGGTGCCAGGGCTTGCCTCTTCCTCGACCTCCACACGGGCATCGGTCCTTATGGTGAGCCGTTTTTGATCAACGTCGACCCGCCCGCGTCGCCGGCGCGCGAGCTCGCACTGCGCGTCTGGGGCGAGGAGGCGCTCAGCGGCAAGGGTTCCACCCACAAGGCCCTGGCGACCTTCCAGGGTCTGCTGCTGGACGCCTTCGCCGACGAACTGCCGGACTGCCGCACGTCCGCCGTGGCCATCGAATTCGGCACCCGCGAGCGCCGCGTCATGCAGCGCGCCCACCTGGCGCTGATGTGGCTGCGCCGGCAGACCGGGGACGCCGCCGCAACGCCTGCCGCGCGGGCGGCTCGCGCCGAATATGCCGAAGCCTTCATGCCGAGCGATCCCGGCTGGCGCGACTCGGTCATGCGAGCAGGCACGGTGCTGTGCCGGCAGGCCTGGAGCGCCGTCGCGGACGGCCAACTCCGTGGTTTCATGCCCGTGGAGCGGACATGAACTACCTGGACGAGGACCTGGCACTGGCGCGCCACTCCTACTACCTCGAAGGCACGACGCGAGATCTCGTCCATGCGCCGCTGCAGGGCGAGCAGGACTGCGATGTGGCCATCGTGGGCGGTGGACTGGCGGGCTTGTCCGCCGCCATCGAGTTGGCTGAACGAGGCTTCCGGGTCACGGTGCTGGAGGCACGCGAACTGGGCTCCGGCGCCAGCGGACGCAACGGCGGGCAAGCCATCCACGGATTGGCCTGCGACCAGCGGGAGATCGAGCATCAGCTCGGCGAAACGCGCGCCCGCGAGGTCTGGAACATGAGCATCGAGGCGCTCGACATGCTGCGCGAGCGCATCGCGCGCTTCGACATCGACGCGCAGTGGCGGGACGGTTTCCTCGGCGTGGCCGTCAATGGACGCAAGGCGCGCGGGTTGCTCTCCCACGCCGATCATCTGGAGCGGCATTACGACTACCCGATGAGGCGCATCGCCCGTGCGGATCTGCCCGCCTGGATCGCCAGTACGCGCTACGTCGCGGCGGTGCACGACCCACGTTCCGGCCACCTTCACCCGCTGCGGTACACGCTGGGCGTGGGCCGCGCCGCGGCCTCGCTGGGCGTCACCCTCCACGAACACAGTCCGGTCACCGCCGTGGAACCCGGACGACGCCCCGTGCTTGTCACGGCAAACGGGCGACTGAAGGCCCGCCAGGTGCTCCTGGCCGGCAACGTCTACCTTCAGGGCCTGGCGCCGGCACTGGCCCCGCGCATCATGCCGGTCGGCACCTACATCGCGGCGACCGCGCCACTGCCGCCCGATCAACTGCGCGCGCTCATCCCGTGCGGCGCCGCCGTCTGCGACAACAATTTCGTCCTGGACTACTTCCGACCTTCCCATGACGGCCGCCTGATCTTCGGAGGGCGTGCGAGCTACAGCACGCTCACGCCCTCCGGCCTCGCGGACAGCATGCGCAAGCGCATCGCGAAGGTATTCCCGCCACTCGCGCAGGTGCAGATCACGCATGCGTGGGGCGGCTTCGTCGACGTGACGATGAACCGCGCGCCCGACTTCGGCCGCCTGCCGGCCGCCCGCGGCCAACCCGCCAACATCTACTACCTGCAAGGCTTCTCCGGCCACGGCCTGGCGCTGACCGGACTCTCCGGCCGCCTGGTGGCCGAGGCCATGGCCGGCGACGCGCAGCGCTTCGACACCTTCGCCGCGTTGCGCCATCGCGCCTTCCCGGGTGGCCGCTGGCTGAGGACCCCCGCGCTGGTCGCGGGCATGGCCTATTACCGCCTGAAGGACCTGCTATGAGCCGCACGCCCATCCGGGGATCACGCCGCGCGTGGCAACGCGTGTCCGTACGGGAGCCGGAACCTCCCGACGGCCTCCGCTGACGGCCCCGCCCTCCCCCATCACCGACAGCGCATGCAGCCCGTGCACGGCACGCGGCGGGATGCGCTCGCCCATCGAGAAGCGACATGGACAAGAGCACCTTCACCTTCACCGACCTGGAACACTGGCTGGACCAGCATCGCGTCACCGAGATCGAATGCCTGGTGCCCGACCTCACCGGCGTGGCCCGCGGAAAGATCCTGCCGCGCGAGAAGTTCACCGAGGACCGCGGCATGCGCCTGCCCGAGGCCGTGGTGGGCCTGGGCGTCACGGGCAACTTCCCCGACGAGGGCCCGTACTACGACGTCATCCACCCCACGGATCGCGACATGCACCTGCGTCCCGATCCGAGCAGCGTGCGCATCGTGCCCTGGGCGTCCGACCCGACGGCGCAGGTGATCCACGACTGCTTCGACCGCGACGGAAAGCTGGTGCCCTTCGCGCCCCGTTCGGTGCTGCGTCGGGTCTGCGACCTGTTCGCCGCGGAGGGTTGGACGCCCATCGTGGCGCCCGAACTGGAGTTCTATCTGATCGAGCGCAACAGCGATCCGAACACGCCGCTGAAGCCGCCGCGCGGCCGCAGCGGCCGCGCGGAGACCTCGCGCCAGGCCTACTCGATCGATGCGGTGAACGAGTTCGATCCGCTGTTCGAGGACATCTACTCCTATTGCGAAAAGATGGAGCTCAACGTGGACACCCTGATCCACGAGGTCGGTGCCGGCCAGATGGAGATCAACTTCTTCCACGACGAGCCGCTGGGGCTGGCCGACGAGGTCTTCTTCTTCAAGCGCATCATCCGCGAGACCGCGCTTCGCCACGAGATGTACGCCACCTTCATGGCCAAGCCCATGGCGGGCGAGCCGGGCAGCGCGATGCACATCCACCAGAGCGTGGTGGACCGGGCCAGCGGCCGCAACATCTTCAGCAAGGCCGACGGGTCGCCCAGCCAGGAGTTCCTCTGGTACATCGGCGGACTGCAGAAGTACACCCCCGCGGCGATGGCGCTGTTCGCGCCCTACGTCAACTCCTACCGGCGACTCGCGCGGTCGACCGCGGCCCCGATCAACATCCAGTGGGGCACGGACAACCGCACGGTGGGCATCCGTTCCCCGCTCGCCCTGCCCAACGCCCGACGCATCGAGAACCGGGTGATCGGCGCGGACGCCAACCCCTACGTGGCGTTGGCGGCGACGCTGGCCTGCGGTTATCTGGGCATCCGCAACCGCATCGAGCCCACGCCGGAATGCGAGGGCGACGCCTACCTCGGCGATCACCAGCTGCCACGCTCGCTGGGCGAAGCGCTGGCGTTGCTGGGTGACGAGAAGGACTTGCGAGAGGTGCTGGGCCACGAGTTCATCACGGTGTATTCGGAGGTCAAAGCCCTGGAACACGATGAGTTCATGAAAGTGATCTCTCCCTGGGAACGGGAACACCTGCTGCTGCACGTGTGAGGGCCGCCACCGGTCCGACGAGGAACATCGATGTCGAAGAACCAGGATCTCGAACGGCGCCGACGCCTTGCGACGGCGCGCGGCGTGGGCGTGATGTGCGACTTCCACGCCGACCGCGCGGAGAACGCCACGCTGTGGGATGTGGAGGGGCGCGCCTTCACGGACTTTGCGGCCGGCATCGCCGTGCTGAACACCGGCCACCGCCACCCGCGCATCGTGCATGCCATCGAGCAGCAGCTGCAGCGATTCACGCACACGGCCTATCAGATCGTCCCCTACGAGAGCGTCGTCGCCCTGGCTGAACGCATCAATGTCCTGGCGCCCATCGAAGGCGCCGCCAAGACGGCGTTCTTCACGACCGGCGCCGAGGCGGTGGAGAACGCGATCAAGATCGCACGCGCCGCGACGGGTCGTCCGGGCGTGATCTCGTTCGGCGGGGCCTTTCACGGTCGCACGTTCATGGGTCTGGCGCTCACGGGAAAGACGGTCCCCTACAAGCAAGGCTTCGGTCCTTTCCCGGGTGAGGTGTATCACCTGCCCTTCCCCGCCACCCGGCGCGGGATCACGGTCGAACACAGCCTGGGCGCGCTGCGCCAGCTGTTCCAGTGCGACATCGAGCCCGCGCGGGTGGCAGCCATCATCCTGGAACCGGTGCAGGGCGAGGGCGGCTTCCACCCAGCGCCGCCCGAGCTCACCGCGGCCCTCAGACGCGTGTGCGACGAGCACGGCATCCTGCTGATCGCGGATGAGATCCAGACCGGTTTCGGACGTACAGGCACCCTGTTCGCGATGGAACAGCATCCGGTCAAACCGGATCTGATCACCATGGCCAAGAGCCTGGCGGGCGGCATGCCGCTGTCGGCGGTCTGCGGCCGTGCCGAGGTCATGGACGCACCGGCACCGGGCGGTCTCGGAGGCACGTACGCCGCCAACCCGCTCGCCGTGGCGGCGGCGCACGCGGTGCTCGACGTGATCGAGGAGGAATCACTCTGCGAGCGGTCCCGCGAGCTGGGCGGGCGCCTCGTCCAGTTCCTCCGATCCCGGCAGGCGGGCTGTCCTTCGCTGGTCGAGGTCCGTGGCCTGGGCTCCATGGTGGCGGCGGAATTTGCGGACCCTCAAGACGGCCGACCCAGCGCCGGATTTGCCCAACGCGTGCAACAGGCGGCGCTGCGGCGCGACCTGCTGTTGCTCACCTGCGGACAGGACGGCAACGTGATCCGTTTCCTGTATCCGCTGACCATTCCCGAGCCCCAGTTCGACGCTGCATTGCATGTGCTGGCAGAGGTCTTCGATGCGGTCTCGGCCAATCCGGATTGAGGACTGGAACATGCGCTCTGCAAGCGAACCCATCGAAGCCCCGCTGGCCCGCAACGCGCCGCGTGTGCTGCTGCCTGCGTGCAATCTCTCACTCGGTGTCCACCCCTTCCACGTCGTGGGTCGAAAGTACGTGGAGGCCGTGCGATTGGCCGGTGCCTATCCGGTGATCGTGCCCGCCGCCCATCCCGACGAACTGGAGGGGTGGCTCGATCAGGCGGACGGCGTGCTGCTCACAGGCTCGCCGTCCAACGTGCATCCGACGCACTTCGGTGCCGAGGTGCTCGACCCGGCGCTGCCGCTGGATACGCTCCGCGACACCTGGACCCTGCCGCTGATCCGGCTGGCCTTGGCGCGTGGGCTCCCGCTGCTGGCGATCTGCCGCGGTTTCCAGGAGGCCAACGTCGCATTGGGCGGCAGTCTGCATCAGGCCGTGCATGAGCAGGAGGGCCTGGCGGACCATCGCGCGGACGACGATCAACCGATCGATCTGCAGTACGGGCCGGCACACCGCGTCCTGATCGAGCCGGGAGGCCTGCTGGCGCGCCTGACCCCCGGGAACGAACTCATGGTGAACAGTCTCCACGGCCAGGGCATCGCCCAGCTGGCTCCGGGCCTGCGCGTCGAGGCGCGCGCGCCCGACGGGCTCGTGGAGGCGTTCACGCCGGTGCACGGCCGGGGCTTTGCGCTGTGCGTGCAATGGCACCCCGAGTGGCATGCCGGGCAGAACACGGCCTCCATCGCGATTCTCCAGGCGTTCGGCGCGGCCTGCCGGGCCTGGCGCGATCAGCGCCAGACAGTCATCACGACAGAAAGGAACCCCGCATGAACACGTCACTTCCGTTGCCGACGAATGACTGGACGGCTCGCGCCGCGGCGTTGCGCCCGGATGGCCGCCTCGTGATCAACGGCGAACGACGCGCCAGCCTCAGCGGCGCGACCTTCGCCAAGCATTCGCCGGTGGATGGCCGGCTGCTCGGCCCCGTGGCTCGCGGCAACACCGAGGACATCGACGCGGCCGTGGCCAGCGCGCGCCAGGCTTTCGAGGACGGCCGCTGGCGCAACTCCTCTCCGCGCGATCGCAAGCGCGTGCTGCAACGATGGTCCGACCTGCTGTTGTCCCACCGGGACGAACTCGCGTTGCTCGAAACGCTGGACATGGGCAAACCCATCACCCACAGCCGGGATGTGGACGTACCCTCCAGCGCCAACTGCCTGGCCTGGTACGGCGAGGCGGTCGACAAGATCTACGACGAGATCGCGCCCACCTCCAGCAAGGCATTGGCCTTGATCACACGCGAGCCCATGGGCGTGGTCGGCGCGATCGTGCCCTGGAACTATCCGTTGATCATGGCCGCCTGGAAGCTGGGGCCGGCACTGGCCGCCGGCAACAGCGTGGTGCTGAAGCCCAGCGAGAAGTCGCCGTTCACGGCGCTGCGCCTGGCCGAGCTGGCCCTGGAGGCCGGGCTCCCTCCCGGTGTGCTGAACGTCGTGCCCGGATTCGGCGTGGAGGCGGGAGAGGCGCTCGCCTTGCACATGGGCGTGGACGCCATGGGGTTCACCGGCTCCACGCGCGTGGGGCGGCGGATGCTGGCGTGCGCCGCGCAATCCAATCTCAAGCGGGTCTACAACGAGCTGGGCGGCAAGTCGGCCTTCCTGATCTTTGCCGACGCCGACGTGGAGCGCGCTGCGCGGACCGCCGCGGCCAGCGTGTTCTTCAACCAGGGGGAAAGCTGCAACGCGCCGACCCGGCTGCTCGTGCATCGCTCCCGGCTGGACGAATGCCTGGCCTTGATGAAGGACGAGGCCAAGCGGTTCGTCCCTGGCGATCCCCTGGACGACGCCTGCAGGATGGGCGCGCTGGTGGACGAGGCGCAGTTGCAGACGGTCCTCGGCTACGTGGCAGCCGGCCGCGAGGAAGGCGCCCGGCTCGACCTGGGCGGCCAGCGGGCGCGCACGTCCAGCGGCGGCTTCTATGTGGAGCCGACGATCTTCCGCGGCGTGGACAACGGCATGCGCATCGCCCGGGAAGAGATCTTCGGACCGGTGGTGGGCGTGATGAGCTTCGACGACGAGCACGAGGCCATCGCGATGGCCAACGACAGCCCGTACGGACTGCAGGCCAGCGTCTGGACCGGCCAGGTCGATCGCGCCCACCGCGTGGCAAGGCGTCTGCGCGCCGGCACCGTGCACGTGAACCAGTACGACGAGGACGACATCACCGTTCCGTTCGGCGGGTTCAAGCAGAGCGGCAACGGCCGCGACAAGTCGCTGCACGCGTTCGAGAAATACACCGAGCTCAAGACGACCTGGCTGCGCATTGCCGAGTCGCCGGACAAGGCCTAGCCGACGACGCCATGCAGACGACCGTCTTCAGCCAACCCGGCCAACCCGGCCAGGCGCCCCATCCACGCCCCGCGATGAACGACGCCCACGCGCCCAGCTACTACGCTGCCACCGCCCTGCCGCAACCGGCTCGTCCCCCCTTGCGAGGCCGGGCCGAGGCCGACGTCGCCGTGATCGGCGCCGGCTATACGGGTCTCTCCGCCGCCCTGCACCTGGCCGAGGCCGGATTCCGTGTCGTGGTGCTGGAGGCCCGGCGCGTGGGCTGGGGCGCTTCCGGCCGCAACGGCGGCCAGCTGGTGCACAGCTACTCGCGCGACCTCGACGTGATCGAGGCCCGCCATGGCGTCGACACGGCCCGGGCGCTCGGCAGCATGGCGTTCGAAGGCGCGGCCATCATCAAGCAGCGCATCCGGCACTACGGCATCGACTGCCACTTCCGGCCCGGGGGCCTGTTCGCCGCCATCAACAGCCGGCAGGTCGACCAGCTGGCGCATCACAAGGCCCTGTGGGAGCGCTTCGGTCATGCCGAGCTCGACATGCTGGATGCAAGGCAATGCGAGGCTGCGGTCGGATCGACCCGCTACCGCGCCGCCTTGCTCGATCACAGCGCCGGCCACGTGCATCCACTGCGGCTGGCACAAGGCGAGGCCCAGGCCTTCGAGTCGCTGGGAGGCGTGATCCACGAAGACTCGACCGTGTTGCGCATCGAGCGCGGCGAGCCCGCCGTGGTGCAGACGGCCGATGGCGAACTGCAGGCGCGCTACGTGATCGTGGCGGGCAATGCCTACCTGGGTGGCCTGGTGCCGGAACTCGCGGCGCGCACCATGCCTTGCGGCAGTCAGGTCGTGGCGACCGAACCGCTGGGAAAACGCTTCGCCGAGATCCTCCCGCAGAACCTCTGCGTGGAAGACTGCAACTTCCTGCTCGACTACTTCCGCCTGTCCGCCGACCGGCGCCTGCTGTACGGCGGTGGCGTCACCTACGGCGCGCGCGACCCCGCCCACGTGGAAGCGATGATCCGGCCCAAGCTGTTGAAGACCTTTCCCCAACTGCGCGACGTGCGCATCGACTTCGGGTGGACAGGCAACTTTCTGCTCACCCTCTCCCGGTTGCCTGAGGTCGGCCGGCTGTCACCGAACATCTACTACTCGCAAGGCTGCTCCGGTCACGGCGTGACCTTCACGCACCTGATCGGCAAGGTCCTCGCCGAAGCCCTCCAGGGTCAGGCGGAACGCTTTGACGCGTTCGCCTCGCTACCTCACTACCCCTTTCCCGGTGGGCGGCTGTTGCGCGTCCCATTCACCGCGCTGGGGGCATTCTGGTACGACCTGCGGGACCGACTGCAGCGCTGAGTGCCGAGCACTGACAATGGTCTGCGACATCCATGGTCGGCCACGCACTCCCATGACATCACTCACGCTCCTTCCCGCCGACGTCGCCACATGGCTGGCCCGCTGGGCCCTGCTCCCCGACGGCGACCTGCTGACCACGCGATCGAGCTGGGTGCTGCCCGTCCGACACCAGGGCGCGCCCGCGATGCTGAAGGTGGCCCGCATCCCCGACGAGGAGGCCGGCTTCCGCCTGCTGACCTGGTGGAACGGACAAGGGGCCGCCCGGGTCTTCGCGTCGGCCCCGGGTGTGCTGCTCATCGAGCGTGCCCTCGGCGTCGGCGACCTCGCGCAGATGGCCTGGTCCGGCGAGGACGACGACGCCTGCAGGATCCTCTGCGACACGGCGGCGCAACTGCACGCGCCACGGAGCGGACCAGTCCCAGACCTTCATCCGCTTGAGGACTGGTTCCAACCCCTGTTCCAGCTCGCTCCGGCCCACGCGGCGCTGGTTCAAGCCGCCGAGGTCGCGCGCCAGCTCCTGGCCGCACCGCGCGAGGTCGTTCCGCTCCACGGTGACCTGCACCATGAGAACGTGCTCGACTTCGGTTCGCGCGGGTGGCTGGCCATCGACCCGCACGGCCTGCTGGGAGACCGCTGCTTCGACTACGCCAACCTCTTCACCAACCCCGACCTCAGCGATCCGAGCCGGCCGCTGGCGACGCTGCCGGGCCGGCTGGAACGCAGGTTGGAGATCGTGGTCACGGCGACGGGGTTGGCTCCCGATCGGCTCCTTCGCTGGATCGTTGCATGGACCGGGCTCTCTGCCGCCTGGTTCATCGACGACGGCGACGACGCAGGGGCCGCCATCGACCTGGCCATCAACGCCACGGCGCGCGGCCTGCTCGACCTCGGCAGGGACAACAGCGATCGCTAGCACGCATGTTTCAATCGGCGGACCTGTCCCCGCGAACATCGCGCGCATTGGAGCCCCATGCACAAAGATCCCAACACCCCGGCCGGCACCGTCCATCGCCTGAGCCTCGACAGCGAGGTGCTCGCCGGCAATCTGGTCGGCGCCCCCACCCGGCGCCTCGTCGACGTCTACATCCCGCACGGCCACGACGGCCGCGGCCTGCCGCTGCTCGTGGACATCGTGGGTTTCACCGCTGGCGGTCCGGTGCACACCAACTGGAAGAACTTCGGCGAGAACCTGCCCGAGCGCCTGGACCGGCTGATCGCTTCCGGCGAGTTGCCGCCGGTGGTCGTCGCCTTCCCCGACTGCTTCACGAAGCTGGGCGGCAACCAGTACGTCAACTCGGTCGCCATGGGCCGCTGGGACGATTTCCTCCGCGACGAGGTCGTGCCCTTCGTCGAGCAACGCTTCGCCTGCGGCGGCGATGGTCGTCGCGGGATCTTCGGCAAGTCCAGCGGCGGCTACGGCGCGATGGTCCATGCGCTGCTGCATCCGGACTTCTGGGCCGCGGCGGCCGTGCATTCCGGCGACATGGGCTTCGAGCTGCTCTACCGCCATGAGTTCGTGCCGGTGCTGCGCGCGCTGGCCAAGGCGCCGGACATCGGCAAGTGGGTGGAGGCCTTCTGGAACGCGAGGAAGCCCAAGGACAGCGACGTCCACATCCTGATGATGTTCGCCCAGGCCGCGAGCTTCGACCCCGATCCGTCAGCGCCCTACGGCGTCCGGCTGCCGGTGACTTCCGACACCTGCGAGCTGATCCCGGAGCGATGGGCCAACTGGCTGGCCTGGGACCCGCTGACGCTGGTCGAATCGCATGGCCCCGGCCTGGGCGCGCTCAAGGCGCTGTACATCGACTGCGGGGACGTCGATCAGTACAACCTGGTCTATGGCGCCCGGCGCATGCACCAGCGCCTGGACGCGCTGGGCGTGAAGCACGTCTATGAGGAGTTCGACGACAACCACACGGCCGTCGATTACCGGATGGACATCAGCCTGCCGATCCTGGTGAAGGCGTTCGCCTGAGGATCCGGTCCGACGCGCTCCGGGGCCAGGTCTTGCGCCCCTGACGGCGCAGGTCCTGCGCCGAGTGTGAAGGTTTGTGTCGTCGTCAACCACGTTCGTCAGACGGGCGTTCTGTCGAGCGCAGTGACTTCTGCGCGCGCCGATGAATTGGGAGTCATTGCGACCTTCTGACCCGCCTCCGCGAGGCGTGGTTTCCATCCACTCACAGAAGTGCTCGAATGACCAAGATTTCCATCCTCACCGCGGCCTTGCTGCTCGCCGCCGGCGCCGCGCACGCGCAGACCGCCGCGACCAGCGGCCTGTACGGCGACGTGGGCTACACCTTCCTCAACCTCAAGTCCGATGGCCCGACCGTCAAGCCGGGCGCACTGCGCGGCATCGTCGGCTGGGACCTGCATCCCAACGTGGCCATCGAAGCCATGCTGGCCACCGGCGTGAAGGACGACACCGTGGACGGCGTCAAGTTCAAGGTCACGCGCAGCTACGGCCTCTTCGTGACGCCGAAGTACAGCTTCGATCAGTTCGAGGTCTTCGGCCGGATCGGTTATGCCAACAGCAAGATCAAGGGCTCGAGCCAGGGGCTGAGCGCCTCGGACAGCGACGGCAGCTTCGCCTGGGGCCTGGGCGGCCGCTACAACTTCAGCAAGACCGTCTACGGCGGCCTCGACTACATGCAGTACTACAAGAAGGACGGCGTGAAGGTCGACGGCGTCAACCTGAACGTCGGCTACCGCTTCTGATCGTCAAGGCCCCGGCTCGGGACGCTGGTCGTCGCGAGTTCGGGGCGTGCGTGGGGCAGCAGTCCCTCCGCCGCGCCGTTCCACCGCCTCAACGCCCGCTGGAAGAAGAGGCTGTTGGGCAACTGCAGCATCGTGCCGTTCTGGGCGTCGCCGCTTTCGAGCAGCGTGGTGTAGACCAGGTTGATGTCCACCACCCTGCCCTTCACGCCGGGCCGGTCGCCGGCCTCCAGCAGCTCCACGACGTCGCCGATCCGGAAGGCATGCGTGATGTAGATCAGCAGCGTGCAGAAGAGGTTGGACAGCACGCTCCAGGCCGCGAAGAACGCGACCGCGCCCACCGCGGCGAAGCCGGTGAACGCCGTCCACAGCACCGAGCCCGACACGCCCAGGCGCTCCAGCGACCACAGCACCGCGCCGCCGTAGACCAGCACGCCGATGCTGCGCAGGAACAGGGACGCGACCTTGACCGGGAAGCCGTAGCGGGTCGTCAGCCGTCGCGAGATGAGCCGTGCCACGCGCATCAGCAGCCAGGCGCCGACGCCGATGATGGCCACCTCGATCAGCGGGACGAAGATGTCCAGCCATTCGGCCAGCCACAGCGGAAGACGGGCGTGCAGGGATTGGTAGAGCTTGTTCATGGCGCAGCAGATTACACGCCGATGGCGGCTCTACCTCTTCCGGGAGCCTCGCCGTTGCAGCTCATGACAAAGAGAGCAGCCCCGTAGCGTTCGCGCACAACGTTCCGATCTCGTGAAGATGAAGATGCGCAGGTCGCCCACGGACCCGCGGGCCCGTCCCTCCACTTCATCACGACGACGTCAATGAACTCCTTGCAGCGCTTCGCTCTCCTGCCTCTGGTCGCGTTGGTCGCCTCGCTGGCAACGACTGGCACCGCCCTCGCCCACAGCAGCTTCCTGAAGGTCGACGGACGCACCGTCCGCAACCAGAACGGCACCGGCGATCCGATCTTCCTGCGCGGGGTCAACCTCGGCGGCTGGCAGGTGCATGAAGGCTGGATGTCGCCGCTGGGCGGCGCGCCCGACGACTACACGATGCGCAAGACGCTGAGCCAGCGCTTCAGCGACAGCGGCCGTGATGCGCTCATCAACGCCTACCAGGACAGCTACCTGCAGGAGAAGGATTTCAAGATCCTCTCGGACCTCGGCATGAGCGCCGTGCGCCTGCCCATCTACTACCTGAACCACATGAACGAGGACGGCTCGTGGAAGCGCGACGCCGCCGGCAAGATCGACTTCCGCCGCATCGAGTGGACGGTCGCGATGGCGAAGAAATACCGGATGTACGTCATCCTCGACCTGCACGGCGCGCCGGGCTCGCAGAACGGCGCGGACCACAGCGGCCGCATCGGCGGCTCGGGCCAGCTGTGGAACAACACGACCTACCAGAACCAGACGCTGACCTTCTGGCGCGAGCTGGCCACGCGCTTCCGCAACGAGCCCACCGTCGCCGGCTATGACGTGCTCAACGAGCCCTCGCTCAACTACCCGGCGCCGGCGACGCGGCCGGTGCTCGACATGTACGACCGGATCTACAGGGAGATCCGCGCGGTCGATCCCAACCACATCGTGATCATGGAAGGCATCTGGGACTGGTCCGCGATCACGCGGCCGTCCGACTACGGCTGGACCAACGTCATCTACGAGTTCCACTACTACAACTGGGGCAACGACTCGAACTACCAGTCGCAGGTGAATTTCACCGAGGCCAAGATCAACCAGGAGAAGCAGTACCTCTCGTACAACGTGCCGCACTACGTGGGCGAGTTCATGTACTTCAACCTGCAGAGCAGCTGGGAGTACGGCCTGCGCCGCTACAACGAGGCCGGCTGGCACTGGACGAGCTGGACCTACAAGGGCACCAACATCGGCAACTGGGCGCTCTACAACAGCACCAATGCCGGCGCCAACACGCCCAACGTGAACAGCGACAGCTACGCCACCATCGAGGCGAAGTGGCGCAACTGGGACGTCGAGAAGAACATGGCGCCCAACACCATGCTCAACAGCGTGTTCAAGGCGGCGCTGACGGGCAAGAACAGCCTGATCCGCAACCTGCCCTTCGAAGGCACCTGGCGCGCGACCAGCAGGCTCGAGGCGGAGATGTTCTACGCGCAGAGCGGCGTGAGCTTCGACAGCACCGGCATCGGCAGCTTCGACGCGGGCGACTGGCTGCGCTACATCGACATGGACTTCGGCAGCGGCGTCGATCGGTTGAAGCTGCGCCTGGCGGTGGATGCGAGCAGCGCGGGCAAGCAGATCGAGGTCAGGCTGGACAGCCCGACGGGCGCGCACATCGGGACCGTCACCGTGCCGAGCACGGGCGGTTGGACCAGCTTCCAGGAAGTGACGACGCCGATCCAGCGCAGCACCGGCGTGCACAACGTCTACCTGGTGGCCAAGGGCGGCACGGGCGTGGCCAACCTCGACTGGCTGCAGTTCGAGGATTCGACCGGCACCAACACTCCGACGCCGCCGACCACGCCGCCCACCAATCCGCCGGGCGGCAGCTCACCGGTCTCGGGGCAGACCTACGCGCTGGTCGCCAAGCACAGCGGCAAGGCGCTCGACGTGCGCGAGCGCTCGACGCAGGACGGCGGACTGCTGCAGCAATGGGCCTACGGCGGCGGCGCCAACCAGAAGTGGGTGGCGCAGAGCGCGGGCAACGGCCTGTGGCAGCTGCGCTCGGCCTCCAGCAACAAGTGCGTGGACGTCAGCGGCGTGAGCACCGCCAACGGCGCGGCCGTCCAGCAATGGACCTGCACGGGTGGGTCCAACCAGCTGTTCAGGCTGGAGGACCAGGGCAACGGCTTCTTCTACCTGCGCGCCTCGCACAGCAACAAGTGCCTGGACGTGACCAACGTGTCGGCGCAGGACGGCGCGGGCGTGCAGCAGTGGGATTGCGCGGGGGACAACGCGCGGTGGAGGTTCCAGGCGCCTTGAGGTTCGTGCGCGACCCGGTGTCGCGCTACACCGGAAATGGCCATTTCATCCAGACAGGAAAGTCACTTCGGCCAAATGGCGCAAAGACGCGCTTGGCCTCTTCGCTGAGGTTGATCTCCGCCTTTCCAGCGACCAGCGTTACCTCAGAGGAATCATCTACCCCCCACGATTGAGCATGAGGATCACCAATGATTTTATCTACATTCTTTGAATAGTCAGAGAACACGACCACTGAATCCGCGTCAATGAGGCGCGAGAACTCCAGGAGGAACTCGAAGATCAGAATATTGGACAATCGAAAGTGATTCGATAGATTCTCAATATCCTGATCCAGGAAGGTAATCAAACCAACTGACTTCGTGCGAACTCGCAGTACCCCAAAGGAAAATCCACAATTGGCATCTGCGTCAAACCATTGACCCAGCATGCCTTCTGCATCAGGCGAAGCAAACTCCGCCGGACTCTCCAAAAAGGCTGACATATCCTCTTCGACTAGCCTACCTGCCTGCAAGGCGACGCTGCATCGCGCCCCATCGAATTCAAAGCCATGGTCCTCTAAGAACGCAAAGACCTTCTCAAAGTCAACAACCAAGCCATTGTCGCTAAAAAAAGCGACCCGTCGCTGAAAACCCATAATTACCTCCCCAATGCCTTGAAATAAGCCTTGGCGTCCACCGCCCAATCGTTACGCGGTACGATGATAAAATCGGGGTACCGTGCTCGTAGATCGACCAAAACCTTGCTATCCGACGCGACCAGATTGGCGTTATACATGAGGACCGGCTCCTTCCCGACACTCTTGGCGTACAAGTAAGTGGCATCCCGTTGATTGGGGCTCATCAGATCCGCACCCGACTTGACTTGGACCACTTGAGCCTTTGTCTCAACGTCGATGTCAGTTCTCACTCGGCCCTTAGCGGTGGGGAAGTTCACCAATTTCCCCATCGCCACGACGTCCTCGCCGAATTCAGCCGCGACGGCATTTTCAGTCAGATATCCGTAGGCACTGGCGTATTCACCCTTCTGCAGCGCCTTCGTCATGGACACGTCGTTGCTCTGAATTTTCGCAATGACAGCGGAGTCAAGTTGAGTGCCCGTCAAGCTTGGCGCGCCGAATCCGGTGCGGCCATAGAACGACACTTCCGATTTGGCCAACTGCCGAGCCACCGAGCTCAATTCATCCACAGCGCCAGCAGGGCCCGAGATATTGTCGTACCCCATGAGATCGACACCGCGCAGGCCCCGCACCACCCTGTTGTCGAGCAGAGCGACGTGCACCGATTGATGCAGCGGGTTATCGGACCTCAACGCGCCCTGTAACCAACTTTCGGACAAGCTCCACGCCTCGTCTCGACTCAATGAGGCCGAACCGCTCCCTGCGATGACACGATCGATCGCCAGGTTCTTGGCCCGTTCGAAAGGCGTGGAATTCACGAGCCGGTCGCGGGAGTCGCTGATGAGATTGAACTGCTCATTGAGTGCCTGTCGCAAGCCAGAGTCGTTGCCGTACAGAGAAGCGCGACGTGCATCCACCTTCATCAACTGCGCATCCAGCCCCAGAACATAGCGCCGAGTCGAAAGGTCATCGACAGCGGTCTGTTCATTGGTGCGCAGGATATCGACGAGGCGCGCCCTGTAAGCGGGGTCCAGGTTCGAAGCGCGGCCGGCGCGCCTTGCCAGGATCGCATCGTCTTGCTGGATCCACTGCTGATCCCTCGCACTCTCGGAGGACGCCGCCGAGATTGCTTTCGCCTTCCCGGGTCTCGATGCAGCCACCTTGTACTCGTTCTGAATGTCTGCGCCATTGACGTAGCCGTACGCGCTTGCTGGATTGAATGCGTCACTTTCGATATCCATGCCGTTGCGGTAGCCGTAGGCCATCGCTGGATCGAATGCGTCGCTGTCAATATCCATGCCATTGCGATAGCCGCCAGCGCTTGCCTGGTTATAGCGATCGCTTTCGACATCCGAGCCATTGCGATAGTCGCTGGATGACCATGATCCTTCGCCCTGGATTTCCGCCGCAGCGATGCTCCCCGCAATGCCGTTTCCGAGGCCCGAGAGGAACGCCTGTCCCAACCGGGCCCGCGTCTGCGCCGAGTTGTAGCCCATCACCTGGCTGCTGGCCCACGAGCCAGCCACGCCTGCTGCAGCGCCCACGGCGACCTTGGTCACCGTCGGGTCGAAGCCTGACATCACCGATCCGACGGCCTCGCCGGCAAGATAACCAGCACCACCGGCCACCGTCGACGCGCCCACCTCGCGCCAACTCCACTTGCCCTGCACGACCTGGCTGACCGCGGATCCGACGCCTGCGCGAACCATCGCGCTCGCCATCTTGCTCGAATTCAGGAAGTCGCCCACCGGCGTGCCGTTCAGCACGCCTCCGGCGCTCACGGCATTGCTGAGCACCGACCCGACACCCGCGGTGATGCCCGCCGACAGCGCCGACTGTCCCACCGCGTTCCAGCTGAACTTGTCGACATTGCCTGTGGCCATGCCGACGGCCTGGCTGGCGATTGACCCGACAGCGGCCCCCGCAGCCGCGTAAGCGATGCCGGCCAATCCCAATTCCCCCGCCATCACCGATGCGCCCGCCGCCATCGTCTCCATGAAACCGACAGCCGCACTCGACAGGGCTCCCGCGGTATAGATCGTCACCACGACGGCGACGACCACCATGAGGATCATTCCGATCCCGCCGCAGCCGCCCTTCTTCGGCGGCGGAGGCGGCGACGGCAATGTCGGGTCGATGTGCCCGATCGCCTCGCCCGCGTTGTATGGCCGGAAGGTGCTCGCGTTGTTGTGGATGTTGGTGACCTTGTTGGGCATCACCAGCACGCGGCCTTCGACCAGCGGCTCGTCGCTCTTCAGGCCGTTGGCGTCCGCGATCAGGTACCACATCGCCGCGTCGCCCCACACGCTCTGAGCGATGGAACTCAGCGTGTCGCCGCCGCGCACCGTGTAGCTCGAGGCCGCCGACACCGGGTAGTTGCCGTTGATCGGCTCATAGCTCTGGTCGAAGTCGACGCTCGTCACCGGCGCCGGATTCTTGTTGCGCTGGGCGAGCTGCTCCGCCGTCAACGCCATGTTGGCCAACTGCTCCGCATAGGAGATGCGGTCCGACTTGCCGTCGTTGCCCACGTCGCCGATGCGGCGGCCGTTGGCGTAGAAGTAGTCGTGCACGGTGATCTTGTCCGCCGGCAGGTCCTTCGAGCCCGTCGTCTTCGACAGGATCATCCCCTGCGCATTGGTGCGGTAGGTCAGCTGCGTCTCCGGATTGCCGTCGAACACCTGCCGCAGATAGCCGTTGGCGTCGTAGCTGTAGGCCAGGTAACCCGTCCCCAGACCGGACTGCGAGCTCTCCGTGCGCTTGTTCGTCGCGACGTCCCAGTAGTGGTAGTCGTAGGTGGTCTTCAGCGTCGTGCCTCCGGACGTGAAGGTCATCGTCCCCAGCGCGCCGAAGCCGTTGTCCAGGTACTCGTAGGTCGTCGTGCCGTTGCTGGTCGGCTGATCCGCGACGACCTCGGTCAACACCCGGTTGTCGCGGTCGAAGGTCGTCGTCTTGGTCTGGATCAGCTTGCCGGCATCCCAGGCCTGGTACGTCGTCGTGCGGCCGGCCGCGTCCACCGTCCGCCGCGCCGCGAGCGCGCCGTTGAGGTACGCGTCCTCGAGGTAGCCGTCGGTCGAGTAGGTGTAGCGCTCGACATTGGTCTGACTGGTCGTGGCGCCTTTGGAGGTGACCTGCACGCGCTGTCCCAGTGCGTCGTACTGGAGCTCCGAGCCGAACTCGCCGATCAGGATCTTGCCCCGGTCATCCGTGGCCGAGGTCCCGCGCATCGTCAACGAACCCATCGTCGTGACGAAGCGGTTCATCGCGTCGTACTTGTACCAGTAGGTCTTCTGCTCGCTGAGTTTGCCGCTGGTCGGGTCCCAGTAGGTCGACATCGCCGCGCGGCGGTTGCCCACCGCGTCGTACTCGTAGCGCAGGTCGTACTGCTTGGTCTCGTCCCAGGCGCGCGCGATGCGGTTGAGCTCGTCGTACTGCACGAAGGTCGCCCGCAGTCCGCCCGCGATGGTCCGGTTGTCCGGCAGCAGCGCACCGTAGATCTCGCGCACCCGGTTGCCCGTGTCGTCGTAGGCGTACTCGGTGAACGAATGCTCCGTCAGGTCCACCATGCGGCTGAGCAGGCCGCTCAGCGTGTAGGTGTACTCGATGTTCTGGCCCGCCTCGCCCGGCCCCCGCTGCGATTGCAGCTGCCCCGCCCGGTTGTAGGTGTAGGTGAAGCCGCGACCGCTCATGTCCTGGTGCCAGGTCGTGCGTCCGAAGTAGTCGATGTCATCGACCAGCGTGCGCTGGTCCGCACCGGTGGTCGTGCGGCGGTAGCCGCCCATGTCCACGCTGCCTGCGCCGAGGATGGGCTGACTCGCCGCGCCGTGCGCGACCAGGACGTAGTCGTACTTCGTCAGCCCGCCGGCGGCCGAGGTGGTCTGCACCACGCGCCCCAGCGAGTCGTAACGCGTCAGGTCGGTGAACCCCAGCGCATTCGTGTGGGACAGCCGCTGCCCCAGCGCGTCATAGACGTAGGACTCCACCAGCGTCTGCGACACGCCGGGTTTGCCGACGCGCTGGACCGCCAACCGGCTCACGGTCAGCAGGTGGCCCATCTTGTCGTAGTCCATCGTCACGACGTTGCGCAGTTCGTCGATCTGCTTGCGCGCGTCGTAGAACCCGTCGTACTGCGTCTCGCGCATGCTGCCGTCGGCGTTGTAGCGCTTCTGCACCAGCGTGCTCGAACCGGCATAGGTCACGCGCGTCGACCGTCCGTTGGCGTCCGTCTGCAGGACGTTGCGCCCCAGCAGGTCGTAGCCGAACGAGCTCGTCGGCTTGATCCGGCGGATGAAACCGTTCTCCAGCGTCTCGAAGGTCTCGGGGTCGGTCTTGGTGACCAGCAGGCCCAGCGTGTTGTAGGTGTAGGTGGTCCGCACCGCGGCGGTGTCGATGCTGAAGTCGCCCAGCCCCTGGTCGCGGTACTGCCGCGCCATCGCCCGCGCGCGGTCCAGCGTGCCGTCGTCGTATTCCTCGGCCACCTCGCCGAAGGCGTTGTAGTTCTGGAAGCGCCGCAGCTGCGCCGTCACGTTGACCTGCCGCACATACTGCTTGAACTCGAAGCCCTTGCCCGAACTCTCCAGGCCGAAGGTCGCCTCGCCGGTGATCGGCTGCACCACCTCGCCGACCTGGTCCCGCACCGAGTTGCCCTGGTCGTCCAGGATCTCCATCGTGAAGGCGAACGGCGTCGCGGTATTGATCACCCGGCCGCCGAAGGGCTTGGCCCAGGTGTAGGTCATCTGGGTGCCGTTCCACACGCCATCCAGCACCACGACCTGACCGTCGATGCTGAGCCGCATCTTCGTGGCCGTCGCCACCGACGGTCCGGCGAAGGTGATGGCGCCCACCGGCATCCGGTCCTGCACCACCGCGCCCAAGGTCAGCTTGCCGCCCTGGGTCAGCGCGAAGCTGCCGTGGCCCTTGTTGAGCAGCGGCACCGCCTGTGCGGGATCGGTGATCTCGTACTCGTAGTCGTACTCCACCGATCCCTCGCCGGGCCGATAGCCCAGCAGCGACAGCTGCCGCACATCGTCGCCAGGGATCTCTTGCCATGTCGACCAGGCCGCACCCGCAGGCTCGCGCGCCTTCAGCCGCACGCGTAGCACGTTGTCCTTCGATCCCGTCGGGAAGCTCAGGTAGGCATCGCGGAAGAGCTCTTCCAGCACCTGCAGCCGTGCCGCGCCGTCGGTGTCGACGGCGTAGAAGTTCCTGGCCTTGAGCAGCGTCTGCGTGCCGCTCGCATCCGTGGCGGTGAACTCGAGGTCGAAGGTCTTGCCCGCGTCCGACTGCAGCACCTCGATGCTGAAGCGGCCCAGTTCGTCCACGATCAGGCGGCGGCTGACCACCTCGCCGGTGCCGTGCACCTTGATCACCAGCGACGAGGCCTGCAGCCGCGCGTTGGTGGGCAGATCGACCGACAGCTCGCCGTCGGAGATCGTCTTCTCGGTGATGCGCGTCGTGATCGCGCCCGTCGCGTCCAGCGTCAGCGTCGCAGTAAACGAGAGCCTGCCGTCGCTGTAGGTCAGCGTGGTGGTGCCAGGCTGGCGTGTCGCGGCCCAGTCGGCCAGCAGCAGGTTCATGCCGCCGCGGTCCCAGCGCCGTGCATCGCCGGCGGCGATCGTGGCGTTGTAGTCGCCGCTCAGCACCACGTCGCCGCTCAGGCCGGCGTAATTGGGCAGCGTCACCACGCCCGAGTAGCGCTGCTCGCTGACGGCGGCGCTCATGCCCACGCTGCGGCCGTAGCTCAGCGTTCCCGAGTACGCGGCCAGCGGGGCGGTGAAGCCCTCCCCCAGCTTGCCGGTGACGACGATCTGGTACTCGACGGTTCGCAGCCTGAAGGGATCGGTCGCGGCGTAGATCGCGTCACGCCCTGCGAAGGCGGCCGCGATCTCTTCCGCCGTGGCGCTGATGCGCGCACCCGGCGCGCCGGTCTTGACCACGGTCCAGGTGCCGTCCGGCAGCTTGACCTTGAGCTCGGTCCGATAGGACTCCACCGGCAGGGTCGGCACACCGAAGAGCTCCGCGCCCAGATCCCATTGGTAGCTGTGCGACAGCTGCGTGAGGCCCTGCAGCTCGCCCGCCGGCACCTGCGGCGCGCCGGACGTGGCGGTGTAAACGCCGCGCATCAGCGAGGCGCCGTTGCGTACGATGAACTCGTAGCTCGCGCCCGTCTGGTTGAACCCGATCGCGCCCAGGTCGATCACGCCGCCCGAGACGCTGAACGGGACGAAGTCGCCGCCGCCGACCAGGCGGACCCAGAACTCCGCCTCCTGGTAGGTCGCACCCTGGAAGCTCAGGCGCGCGCTGCCGTTGTCCGGGCGCGTCGAGCCGATGACAGGCCGCGAGTCGATGGTCGCGGGTTTGCCGTTCGGCGGCGCGATCGAGATCGCGCTCCGGCCGTTGTCGATGCTGATGCCTTGGCGCACTGCCGAGATCAGCGCCCCCGCCGCGTCGAAGCGGCGGATGATGATCGTGCTGTCGCCCTGCGGCAGGTTGGTGATGGCCTGCAGGCCGTTGGCCGGATTGCCGAAGACGGCGAGGTTGAGCTCGGTCTCCGTGCCGTCGGCGTTCTCCAGGTACACCCGGGGCGTACCCATGGCGCCGATGCCGCGCACCAGCGGCTGGGTCAGGCCGGTGGTGGTCCAGCTCTGATCGAGCAGGTAGAGACCGCCGAAGTCCGGTTGGAAACTGGTGTTCAGATCCACCACCGCGAGCTGGACGGTCTGCCCGTCGATCTCCGCGGAGACGGTGAAACTGTCCGATGTTTCTCCGCCCACCCAGGCGGGTTCGAGCAGGACGAAGTCACCCGCGCGGACGCGCTTCGTCCATTGGCCGTCATCCCGCGAGATCACGTACTCGTAATCCGGCATCTCATTCGGCATCTGGATCGAGATGGGCGCCGTCATCGGCTTGCGAGGGAAGACGTTGCCCAGCGAGTACGAGCCGTTCCAGTCCGCGCCCAGGGCCAGCGCGACGTCGCCCAAGGGGACATTCGTCCCGCCGACGGCGGTCGGCGTGCCGTACACGTCGGTCGAGTTGGTGACGCTGTCGTCGAGCGTGAAACGCGTCTGGCTCGCGCCGTCGGAGGAGATGGATCCCGTGGGGAAGGCGCTGGCGCCGCCGGTGGCGGTGCCGTAGGAGTTGCCGCCGATCTGCTCGAGCTTGATCGCGCCGTAGAGCGGCGCGAGCTGCTGCGACAGCGCAGCCTCGCGGCCGGCCGAAGTGAGCTGGAACTCGGCGCGGAACTCCACCGTCTTGATCAGCTGGTTGCGCGCGTCGTGCACGCTGAAGATGTGGTTGAGCTGCGTGAGGTTGCCGGCCGCCTCGGACAGCGTCAGCGTGCGCAGGTCGACGTTGGCGTCGGCGCTGACGATCTTGCGGGTGGTGTTGCCGTTGCGGTCGTACAGGAAGACGGTGATGGTGCCGCCCTCGCTGTTGTTGCGCTCGACCTTGCCCATCACGTTGTACTCGGCGAACTCCTGCCAGCCGTCGCCGATGCCCTTGGCGACGACGTCGCCGAAGACGTTGTAGCGGGTGCGGCGGATCTCGCCGGTCTGGGCGTGCGAGGCGTCGCCGTCGTACTCGGCGATCACGCGGCCCATCGCGTCGTAGGCAAAGCGCTTGACCACGTCGACCTTGGTCGTCGCATCGCGCGCGACATCCTTCTCCGTGCTGCGGGAGACCTGGCCCATCGCGTCGAGCTCGGTCAGCGTGTAGTGGCCGTTCGCATCGGCCATCGCGGTGCGGTCGCCGTTGGCGTTGTAGTCGTACTGGGTGACGCGATTGAAGGTGTAGACCAGTCCGATGGCGCCCTGAGTGACGCGCGACACCAACCCCAGCGCGTTGTACTCCGTCTCGACGGACGGTCTGACGTCGCGCCCCTGATCGTCAGTGAAGCTGGGATCGTTGCGGCGGGTTTCCCGACCCATCACGTCGTGGAACGTTGCCGTCATTGCCGTGATCTCGCGACCGCTCGTGTCCAGCCCGATCACGTCGTACTGGTACGTGAGGTTCCCCATCGCGTCGTACGTGTAGCTTGTGCTGCTGTCCATGGTCTTGGTCAGCGGAGCGCCGGAGGCGTTCAGGTAGGTGACCGTCACGCCCAGCACGCGCTTGACCGTCACCAGGCCCAGGTTGTTGAGCGTGTACTGCGTCGTGCGCGCGTCGACCAGGCTCAAGCCCGCGCGCAGCGTCGCAGGCGTACGCAACGCAGCCGGCTGCGTCGCGTCGTCCTGACGCCGGTACTGGTCCTTGCCCAGCGCCTTCGCATACTTGACCTCCTTGGAGGCGATGTCGAGATAGCGGTCGTACTCCCAGGCCACTGCGTAGCCGGACTGGTCGATGCGCAACACCTTGCGACCGATCCTGTCGAAGTAGGTGTAGACCGAGTTGCCGCGGCCATCGGTCTCCTGCACCACGTTGCCGGCCGCGTCATAGACCAGCGATTGCAGCAGCACCGTCGTCGCCGGGGACAGCGGGGCCACGATCTGATTGGAATTCGGATCCGCTTCCCAGTAGCGGACGTTCTCCCGCCAGGTCTCGGTCAATCGCCCGAGCGCGTCGTAGACCTTGACCGTGTTGCGATCCAACTGGGCGTTCGCGGCCGGGGCGGTCCAACTCGATCCGGACACCACGGCGGGCGCGCCCATCGCGCGTTCGCGCACGACGTGACCGGCGGCGTCGAGGTCATAGACGGTGTACGCGCCATCGGCTTCGACCTTCTCGACCTGGTTGCCCGCGCCGTCGTACGCGCGGAAGGCATGCACGCCGCCCGTGACCCGGCCAGCGATGTAGTTGCCACGCGAGACCTGCTCCACGATGCGGCCCAGCGCGTCGTAGCGCGTCCACTCGACAGGAATGACGTCGGCGACGGTTTGCGTCGCGCCGTCGAAGGCCGCGTACTTCTGCCCGATGCGATGGGTCAAGCGGCCCATCTTGTCGTATTGGAAGATCGTGGTCCGGCTGATCCATCCCGTCACGCCGGACGGAGGCACGCCTTCGATCGAACTGATTCGGTTGCCGAAGGCGTCGTAGGTGTAGCTGTTGACGACGGCCTTGCCTTGCACGGTGACGGGCAGCGTCTCGGTCAATATGTTGCCGAGGCGGTCGGTCGTGTAATAGACGACACCGCCCGCCTTGTTGGTGACCGACATGTCGAACCGGTTGAGGTTGTAGCCGTAGGCCGTCGTGTCGGACTCGCTGGCGCCGTCGGTCTGTCGCAACAGCTTGCCGGTTCGGTCGTAGGTGAATTGGGCCCGTCCGTTCTGGTCGATCTGTCCCGTGTTGATCGTCGGCTCCTGCCCGATCGTCGCGCCGCTGACCTTATAGAAGTAGCGCGTCACGGTGTACACCAGATCGCCTTGCTGGGCCACGTAGGCGGTGCGGGTCGCATTCCCTTCCGGATCCACCTGCAGCGTGACCCGGTTGAGCTTGTCGAAGTAGAAGAAGCCCGCGTTGCCCAGCGGATCGGTCAACTTCACCGCGTTGCCGAACGCGTCATAGACGGTGGTCGTGGTCTGACCCAGCGCGTTAGTCGTCGAAGTCCGGCGCCCCATCACGTCGTACGTGTGCGTCGTGGTGTAGCGGTTGAGCAGCGCCTGCTTATCCGCCCCGGACAGCTGCGAGACGAACTCCTTGTAGCCCAGGCGCAGCCTTTCCGAGCGTGTCCATGCGCTGTCCACCGTCGCGAGCGCCACGCCGCGCGACTCCACCTCGCTGGTCATCCGTCCGAGCGCGTCGTAGCCGTAACGCGTCGTCGCGGCCGCCGCGGTGTTCTGGGCGATCGTCTTCTCGACGACGTGGCCGGCCTCGTCGTAGACGTAGCCCGTGACCATCGCCTCCGGCAGCCCGAAGGCCTGCGTCTGTGCGATCAGACGTCCACCTGCGTCATACGTGTTGCGCGTCTCCACGCCCATGGCGTCGGTGCGCTTCCACTCGCGCCCTGCCCCGTCGAGTTCGACGGAACTCAGGTGGTCGGCCGCCTTCGAGATCGGTGCAGCCCCCACGGCCACGGCCGTCGCGTAGCGGATGGTGCTCGTCTTGAGCCCCTGGTAGACCGTCTCCGTGACGTACCCCATCGCGTCGTAGACGAACCGCAGGCGGCCGGTGGCGTCATAGCGATAGTTGGTGATCCGGTCCCACTGCGGGGCGTTCACCATCGTGCCGAGCTGCGCCAGCGTCCAGGCGGCGCCCGCGTTGCGCAAGGTCTCCACGCGGGTCCGGTCCACGGCGCGCGCGTACTCGGTCTTCTGCACCAGGTTGCCGGCGGCGTCATAGGCCATCAAGCTCACGCCGCCTTCGGCGTCGACCACCCAGGTCGGGCGGCCCAGCGCGTCGTAGAACGTTGACGTGACGATGTCGCCGCTGCTCACCGCGGGAGGGGTCGGAGCGGCGGTGCTGAGCCAGGTCGACGGATTCGCGGTGGTCGCATGGACGACCTGCTGCTTCACTCGGCCCGCGCCGTCGTAGCGGAATTCCACGACGAGACCTGTCGCATCGATGGTCATGGACAGCCTGCCGTCGCCGTCATAGACGCGGCCGGAGACCTGATCGGCGGTGGCCGTGCGCACCTGCGCCGCCACTTGCGCCACTGTCGGCTGCGCGCCGAGCGTCGCGCGCACGGCGGCGCTCAGCGCCGTCGCGAAGCTGGTCACGCGGCGCTCGCGGCCCTCGGCGTCGTAGTCGGTGGCGCGCACCGCCCCTGCCGGGTCGATCTGGTAGACCACCTGGCCCAGGTCGTTGTAGATGAACAGCGTCTTGCTGCCCGCCCAGTCGGTGCTCGCCGTCATCCGCCCGGCGATGTCGTACTCATAGCTGCGGCGCAGGTCGAGCTTGCCCGGACTGGTGACCTCCGCCGTGCGCCGGCCCAGCCGGTCGTACTCGTAACGCGTGACGATGCCGTTCGGATCGGTCACCGACAGCGTCCGGCCCTCCGCATCGAGCTCGTAGCTCGTCACCAGATTCAAGCCGTCCGGGTCCACCGTGCGCGACACCAGCCGCCCCTCGACGTCGAAGGCCTGGAGCGTCTTCAGCCCGTCCGCATCGACGGTCAGCACCGTGCTGCCCGACGCCGTATCCGCATACGCGTAGGTCGTCGTGAGATTCAGGCGCCCCGTTCCCGGATCGACGGTGCGGCTGGTGACGCGATCCTGCGCGTCGTAGCCGTAGACCGTCACCGTCCCGGCGGCGTCGGTCGTCTTCGACACGCGGCCCAGGCTGTCGTACTCGGTGCCGCTACTGTTGAGCGGCGTGGTGGTCGTGCGCAGCGCGCCGTTCTCGTCGTAGCCGTAGCTGGTGACCGTGCCCACGCCGTCGGTGGCGGAGGTGACCTCGCCATGGCGGTTGCGCGTGCTGGCGGTCGAGACGCCTTCGGGCGTCGTCACCGTCACCGTGCGCGTCGTGTCGTTGTAGACGTAGCGCGTCAGCTTGTTGTTGCCGTCGGTGATCGTGACGATGCGGCTGAACGCGTCGTACGCGGTCACGCGCTTGATGCCTGCGTCCAGCGTCTGCACCACACGGCCGATGCGGTCGTAGGTGACGCTGCTGGTCGCCACGCCGCGCGCATCGAGCTGCTGGTAGATCCGGCCGAAGGCGTCGACCTTGATCCGCGACACCGCGTTGGCGCCGCCGACGTCATCGGTGCGGGCCGCCAGCGCGCCACGGCGGTCGTACTCCAGCTTCTGCCGCACGATGGTGCCGTCGGCGCGCGCCGGCGCATCGACCGTCGCCGCCTGCTCGAACGCGTTGTAGCCGGTGGCCGTGACCTGGCCCAGGGCGTCGGTCGCGGTCTTCACCAGACCGCGGATGTCGTAGTCGAAGACGGTCTGCGCCGCCGCATAGGCCTGCCCCGCGCCCGTGCGCTGATTCAGCAGTTCCTGCACCGCCGAGTGGATCGCGGCGTCCACCAGCCCGCCGGACAAGGCATTGAGCGTCGTGGCGCCCAGGCGGCCGCCATAGGCGATGGTGCGGACCAGTTGACCCAGGCCGTCGTACTGGCGTTCCTCGACCTCGCCCAGTGCGTTGATCGTGTGCGTGAGCTGCCCGTCCTCGTCGTAGAAGAACAGGGTCCGCTGCGTGGTCGTGCCGTCCGAGACGAGCTGGCTGGTCCGACGTCCGGCGGCGTCGTAGGTATAGCGCGTGCTGTGCTGCGCCCAGATCACGTCAATCTGCGCCTGCGTCTGGCCATCGGCCAGCAGCGCGGCACCGCGCGCGCTGAGCTCGCCGACCACGCGTCCCAGCGCGTCGTAACGGACCTTCTGCGTGCGGACCTCGGCCGTGCCGACCGCGCGCGTGGTCGAGACCACCCGGCCCGCCTCGTCGTAGACGTAACGCGTCACCGTGCCGTTGGCGTCCGTCTGCTGGTCGAGCTGACCCAGCGCGTCGTAGTGCCAGCGCTCGGTGCGGTCCGTGGCCTGGCCGGTCGGCCGCCAGGCACCGGTGCCCGCGTCGAAGGCGGTGAGCTGCGCGGCAGTCAGCGCGGTCGTGTAGCGGGTGCGCTGCGCGATGTTGCCGCGCTCGTCGTAGATCTGCTCGGTGACGTAGCCCTCGGCGTCGATCTCGCCGAGGACCCGGCCCACGCCGTCGTTGATGAAGCGCGTGATCTGATCCTGGGCCGACGCGGTCGTCGGGCGCAGCTGCGTCAACGTACCTGCGGCGCGTTGGCCATCCGGGCGCGCGTCGGCATAACGCAGGCGCGAGATCACCCGGCCGCCGGCGTCGTAACGGATCTCGGTGAGATAACCCTCGGCATCGAGCTGAGCGAGCAGCCGGCCGTCCTGGTCGTAGAAGGCGCGCTCCACGCGATCGTTGGCGGCATCGGCCGCCGGCATGGCTTTAGCCGCGACCGGATCGGCCGCAAAGGCCGCCAGGTCGATCGCGTTGGCGTAGCGCGCCGTGGCCGTGCGCCGGCCCGCGCCGTCGTAGCGGTACTCGGTGACGTAGCCGCCGGCGTCGACCTCCTGCGTCACGCGCCCGGCCGCGTCGTAGACCGTCCAATGGCTGGCGTCCTTCGCCGAGGCCGATGGCCGGACCGCCGCGATCGTCGGTCCCGGCTCGGTATCGGCCCAAGCCAGGTTCCGCGGCGAGCCCGCCAGAGCCGCCAGCGGCGTCGCGTAGCGGATCGTCTGGATCGGGCGCGACGCCGCGTCGTAGCGGATCTCGGTCACGGTGCCGTTGCCGTCCACCTCGCCGACCTGGCGGCCACGCTCGTCGTAGACGAACCAGTGCAACACGCCGGTGGCGTCCTGCGTCTTGTAGAGCAGCCCCCGCGCGTCATAGCTGTTCGTGGTCGTGCCCAGCGCGTTGCCGTTCTGGCTGCGCGCCACGCTCAGCAGGTGGCCGCCGCGGTCGTAGGTGCTGACGGTGACCAGGCCGTTCTGCTCGGTCAGCGTCGACGTCAGGCCGCCCGACGTCTCGTGATAGACGTAGCTGGTCTTGATGTCCCCCTGCTGCCGCGTGAGCGGCCGGCCCAGGCCGTCGTAGGTGAAGGAGACCGCCGCGCCCGCGCCGTCTATCGTCATGAGCAGCCGGCCGGCCGCGTCGTGGACGTACTGGATGACGCGGGCCGCGCCGTCGAGGAGGCCCTCGCCATTGGCCGCGATGTTGGCGTAGGCCGTCTCGCGCTGCTTCTCGCCGTGCGCGTCGTAGACGGTGTCGACGCGGCCTACCTTCGTCTTGTCGGCGGCCGCGGCCCAGGTCTGCATCTGCGCCTCGGTCGGCGCCTGCGTCACCGCCAGGCCCTGGACCGCGTAGCGGCCGGCCAGATAGGTGATGGCGCTGGTGGGCAGCCGACCGGTGTAGCGGTACTCCGTCACCACGCCTTCGGGGCTGAGCTGGAACCGCAGCTGGCCGTCGGCGTTGTAGACGAAGCGCGTCGTCATCGGCTCGCCCGGCTCGAGCGCCCCCGCGCCGTCGGGATCGCGCATGCCGTAGGTCGTCGACGTCGTCACCAGGCGGTTGACGTAGGTGCTGCGCACCGTGTTGCCCGCCGCGTCGCGCACCTCGACCAGGTTGTTGTCGGCGTCGTAGGCATAGCTGGTGACGCGGCCGTCGTAGTCGACCAGGCGGGTCTGGTTGCCGGCGGACGAGTACTCGAAGAACAGTCGCGTCGCATCGCCCGTCACGCCCTGGTTCGCGCCGTTGGACGGATGGCTCTGCAGCAGGCGGCCGTCGGCGTCGGCCTGGAAGTCGGTGGTGAAGCCGCCGGGCTCGGTGACGCGCAGCGTGCGCGAGCCGCTGTCGAAGGCATAGCTGGTGATGCGGCCGTCCGGGCCGTAGCTGCGCAAGGGCCGCGGCTGACCGTCCACGAGCGTCCAGTCGAAGGTCAGTCCGGTGCCGTCGCTGTTGGCGATGCTGCGCAGCAGGCCGTCGGTGGCGTCGCCCGCGCTGACGTAGGTGTAGTCGGTGGTGTAGACCTGGCCGTCGCCGATCTGGCCGTCCTGCGGCGTCAGGTCCACGGTCACGCGCGACAGTCGGCCCTTGGCGTCGTACTCGTACTGCGTGCTGGAGACGCGTTGACCGTTCTCGTCGACGACGCCGATGCGCTGGAGCTGGGTGCCGTTGTACTCGTAGACGATGCGGCCGCCGGAGCCGGCGGCATCGGCGGACATGCTCTGCAGCAGGCCGTTGGCGTCGTAGGCGAAGACCGCGTTGAGCAGCGTCGAGGACGTGTAGCGCAGCAGCCGGCCGCTGGCGACGTCGAAGGTCGCGGACTGCGGCCCGTTGGAGAAGCTGGCGGTGGTGCCGTCGCTGTTGGCGTAGAGGTAGGTGTCGGGGCCGGCGCCGGTGGTACTGACGTAGCGGCCGGTGGCCGCGTCCCAGCCGTACTGCCGCTCGGCGCCGTCACCGTCGGCGAGGACCACGGTGCTGCCGGCCGCGCCCCAGGTGCCGGCGGTGACGCGCAGCGACTGGCGGACGAAGCCGTTGATCCAGTTGTCGCCGTTGTCGTCGTTGAAGCTGCCGCGGCTGTTGTAGGTGCGCAGGCCCAGCAGGTCCGTGCCCGCCGCCGCGAGCGCCGCGTCCCGGTCCTGCACGACCAGGTTGCCGGTGGCCGCATTCACGACCACCCGCGTGCCGCGCGCGCCTAGCAAGACCTGACCCCACAACCCCACCTGACCGACCGTGCCCGTGTAGGACGTCTCGCTCAGACCCAGCCCGTTTCCGCTGACCACTGCAACCATTTTGCTTGCTCTCTTGTTGCTGTCCTGGATGGCAAGGTCCGGTTTCCTCTTCCGGACAATGCCTCGATGGCAATGCATCCGCGCGCAGCGGGAACGGTTTAGCGCGGTGAGAGAGAAATCTGCAGAGCGGTGCGGTTCGTGGATCAGGCGGTCGGTATGCGCCACCTGCCGGCGGCCAACGCACGCGCGGCCGAGCGAAGCGTCACGCGACCGTCATCGACGGCGCCGCCCATGGCTCGTCCGGATCACGCCACCGTTCCGTCGACTCCTCTCCACAAGGTTGACGATGAATGCCGCCGGCCTTGGTGGGACAGTCGGGACGCTCAGCCCGCACCGGAGACGCCATGGCCGACGACGAAGCAGAACAGCGCATCAACCGTCACACGCGTTGGCTGAACAGGCTGTCGCAGCGCGATCCCAGGCTGCATGCGGAGCTGATGGCCAAGGGCAGGCGCCTGGTCCGGGAACGCCACCACGCCACCCCGTCCCGGGCTGTCGAAGACGGGATCGCCCTTGAGCGAGCGGGCGGCGACGAGGTCTTCGACGACCTCGTGCTCGAGACCCTCGTCCGGGAAGGCCGCCCGGCGCTGATGGTCCAGCACGACACCATCCAGTTCAGCGGCACGCAAGCGGATGTCGAGGCCCGCAGCATCCTCGAGGAACTGCAGGCGGCCGCCCCGACCATCGAACCCTGGCTGCCCCACATCGGCCGCATTGACGTCGCCAACTATGCGGGCAACCTGCCTTTCCTCGGCACCGGGTGGCAGGTGGCTCCCGGGATCGTGGTGACCAACCGTCACGTGGCGGAACTGATGGTCAAGGCCGGCGGTGAGGGTTTCGTCTTCAAGCCCGGGCGCTTCGGCGACAGGCTTGTCGCCACGATCGACTATCGGCACGAGCATGCCGTCGCCGACACCGCGGTCGCGGCGATCAAGCGCGTGCTGTGGATCGAACCGGATGAGAGGAAGGCGGACATCGCCTTCCTCGAAGTGGGGGATGCCGCCGGACGGACCGGGGGCAGACACCTGATCCTGGCGGACCAGGACGCCCAGGACGGCGATTCCGTCGTGGTGATCGGTTATCCCGCACGCGCGCCGGACTACATCATCCCGGACCAGTCCTGGATGGACCGCGTCTTCGGCGGCACCTACGACATCAAGCGCATCGCGCCAGGCCTGATGGGCCCGAAGAGCCGCGGCTGGGCCACCCATGATTGCTCGACGCTGGGCGGCAACTCCGGGGCGGTGGTGATGGCCATGGGAAGTGGCCACGCGGTCGCGCTGCACTTTGCGGGCCTGTACCGGGTCGAGAACTACGCCGTGCCGGCATCGGAGATCCGGCGCTACCTGAATCTGGCCCCCTGGCGCGTGACCCGGCCTGCCGGGCCCACGCCCCCGTCGCCGACCTCGCCCCCTCCGAGGGCCACCTCGGAAGCGCCAACGCCGACGCCGCCAGCAGGTGGGAGCTCCCTCGCCGGCTCCGGCGTGCGCAAGCTGTCGCTGAGCATTCCCCTGCAGATCGACGTCTCAGTCGGCCCGGTCGACTTCCTCGAGGTCCGCGGCGCGATCGGGACGGCCGGCGCGCCCGCCGCCGTCCCACCGTCCGACGCCGATCAGGCGGCCCTGGCCCTGGCGCACGAACTCGGCGGCGTGCCCGGCGTCCATGCGGTGCGTGCAGGCGCCATCGTGGCCGATGGACGTCTGACGTCGACGGGCCTGGTCGTTTCGGCCCATCCGGCGCGCCTGCGGGCGATCGAGGCCGCGGCGCCGCGAAGCTTCCAGGGATTCGAGGTCGTCGTCGAACCGGCCTCCGTCCAGGACCAGCTCGGCCGGACGCCGGGAGCGATCGCGACCGAGGCCGCCGCTGCGTCGATCTCGTACAACGACGCCGACCGGCGCGGCGAAGCCTTCCGCTTCAAATGGCTGAACGAGGAGATGACGCTGACCTTGCACGTCGGGCCGGAGCGCAGCTGGACGCAGTTGTCCGCCTTCCTGGCGGGGACACGCGAGCGGCTCGTGTCGTCGATCT
>NZ_DASVNZ010000387.1:0-14085 GCF_036486225.1 Roseateles sp.
AACACCGGGGGCGGCGGCACCACCATCGGCGGGGGCGGGAACACCGGTGGCGGCACCGGCGGTAGCGGCGGCAGCGGCCCGATCCAGCCCAGCGCCAGCTACGCCCAGCAATGCGCGCCCGCCAACATGGAGGCGGCCGCCAACCTGCGCACCGGTTCCCTGGGCATCGAGAAGAGCTGGATCCGCTCCTACCTCGACGAGGCCTACCTGTGGCGCGAGGACGTGCCCAGCGTCGACGCCTCGGCGGCCGCGTACAGCGGCAGCGACGTCGAGACCGCGCTGAACGCCTACTTCGAGGCCCTGCTGTCGCCGGCGCTGACCGCCAGCGGCAAGCGCAAGGACCAGTTCAGCTTCGTGATGAGCACCCGCGAGTGGAACGCGCTGTCGCAGGGCGGCGTGGAGGTCGGCTACGGCATCGAGTGGTCGATGAAGTCGCCGACGCCGCCGCGCGGGCTGCGGGTGGCGTTCGTGGAACCGGGCAGCGTCGCCGACCGGGCCGGCGTGCGTCGCGGCGACACGCTGGTGACTGCGGACGGCGCGGCGGCGGACGCGGGCGACACGGCCGGCGTGAACACGCTCAACGCGGCGCTCTTCCCGGACACCACCGGCAGCAGCCACCGCTTCGTGCTGACCTCGAATGCGGGGACCGCGCGCAACGTCACGCTGGTCGCGGGCAGCATCACCAAGACGCCGGTGCCGACCAGCCAGGTGATCACCGCGGCCGACGGCGCCAAGGTGGGCTACATGGTCTTCAACGACCACATCCTGACGGCGGAAGCACAGCTGATCAACGCGATGCAGACCTTCCGCGTCAACGGCGTGAGCGACCTGGTCGTCGACCTGCGCTACAACGGCGGCGGCTACCTGTTCATCGCCAGCGAGCTGGCCTACATGATCGCGGGCGGCACGGCGACCTCGGGCAAGACCTTCGAACAGCTGCGCTACAACAGCAAGCGCTCGGCGGAGACCAACAGCGCCGACTCGAAGACGCCGTTCTACAGCCAGTCCTGCCTGCTGTCGGGCAACAACTGCACCTCCCAGCAGCCGCTGCCGGCGCTGAACCTGAAGCGGGTGTACGTGCTGACGCAGTCGGGCACCTGCTCGGCCAGCGAGGCGCTGATCAACGGCCTGCGCGGCGTCGACGTCGAGGTCGTGCTGGTCGGCGGCACCACCTGCGGCAAGCCCTACGGTTTCACGGCGAAGGACAACTGCGGCTACAGCTACTTCCCGATCGAGTTCGTCGGCACCAACAACAAGGGCTTCGGCGACTACGCGGACGGCTTCGTGCCGGCCGGCACGGGCGCGACGGGGGTCAAGGGTTGCCAGGTCGCGGACGACTTCGAGCACGCGCTGGGCGACACCGGCGAGGCGATGCTGGCCGCGGCGCTGCAGTACCGCAGCAACGGCACCTGCCCGACGGCCAGTCCGTCGGAGGCCGGCATGGCGCGCGCGATGGGTGTGCGGGCGGCGGGCGAGGATGCCGTCGCGCTGAGCCTCAGGAAGCTGGCGGCGCGCAGCAACCGGATCCTTGGCGGACGACCCTGAACGCCTGATACGCGCCGCCGGTGGCGCACTGGAAAAGCCGCTCCCTGGAGCGGCTTTTTCGTTGGTCGCACGCACTGGTTGGTTGCGCAGTGCAACGGAACCCTGCCGCTCGTTTGGGGACAAAGCCGCCTTCTCCCACAAAGGCGGCCGAGCGATTCGGCGGACAACTGAGATGACCAAGAGAACCTGGATCGGACGCGCGATGAAGCGCGCGTCGATCGTCGTGATGTGCGCCGCTTGCGCCACGTTGTTGCAGGCCTGCGATGAGGGTGGCGAAGAGGTGGTGGCCAAGGACGGCCTCAACGGCAAGGATGGTCTGCCCGGGCCTGCAGGAATGGATGGCAAGGACGGGCTGAACGGCAACGAGGGCCCCCCCGGCCCGCGCGGTCTTCCCGGCAGGGACGGAGAGCCTGGACCGGCGGGAGAGGACGGTAAGGATGGCGAGCCGGGGCCGGCGGGCAGGGATGGTGAGGATGGCGCTCCTGGCTTGACCGGCCTTCCTGGCGACGACGGTGCGCGCGGACCGGTGGGCGAGCGCGGACCGGCAGGGCCGAAGGGAGATCGGGGCGACGACGGCTTTCCAGGGCTTCCCGGGGAAAGAGGCGAACGTGGCGAGATCGGCCCTTCCGGGCTACCTGGACTCCAAGGCGAACGTGGCGAGCCAGGTTATTGGGGTCCTCCGGGAAGGGATGGCAAGGACGGCATCGACGCGGATCGCGTGCTCAATCGCGCGTTCCAGCACAGCTCGGCCTACGCGGGGCAGTGCGCACCCGACAACGAGCTGGCGCTTCCTGAACAGCGAATCGGCAGCCTGACGACCGAGAAGAACTGGGTGCGATCGTTCATGGACGAGGCATACCTCTGGCGCCAGGACGTGCCCTATGTGGATCCCGATGTGCCCTTCTCCAATTACCCAGATCCGGCCGTGGCCCTGCCGTTCTATATCAACGCGCTCCTCAATCCCGCGTTCAAGTCGAATGGCAGGCGATGGGATGAGTACAGCCAAGTCGTCCCGACGGCGGACTTCAATGCCTTCATGGGCGGCGGAAAAGTGCCAGGGTACGGGATCGAGTGGTCAATGGGATCGCACAGGTCGTCCCAGAACATTCGCGTCGCCTATGTGCAGCCCGGCAGCCCGGCGCACGAGGCCGGAATCAAGCGGGGCGACACCTTGAGCGCGCTCGACGAGCGTGAGCTGGAGGAACTGTCCAGCGAGGTGATCGCCTCGGCAATCTTTCCCCGGGAGTCCTCCAGCACTCACAGCTTGGGACTGGTGTCGTCGGAGAACGGGATGAAGACCGATCGTGATCTGTTCAGCGGGGTCGCCAGGCAGCCCGTGCCGCTTCGAGAGGTTCTGGAGGTTGATGGAAAGAAAGTGGGATATCTGCTCTTCCAGGAACACAACGCGCTGGCGACCGCCGAGCTCGTCAAGGCCATCGATCACTTCGACGCGTCGGCAATCGACGAGTTGGTCATCGACCTGCGCTTCAATCAGGGCGGCGATCTGTCCGTTGCCAGTCGCCTGGCCTACATGCTCACCGACAAGTTTTCGACCAAGCATGGTGTCTTCGCGAGGTTCGGTGGCAGTCGGCCGGGCAGCATGGAGACGATGCCGTTTTACCGCTGCAGCACCGGGGAAGGCATGGACTGCCCGGCAGGGACGGAGTTGCCAACATTGGGCTGGTCCAAGGTCTATGTGCTGACGCAAGGCAGCACGTGCGGGGCCAGCGAGGCCCTGATCAACGGGTTGCGGGGTATCGGTGTGGAGGTCGTGCAGATCGGTACGACCACCTGCGGCAGACCCTATGCGACCAGGCCGATGCAGAACTGCGGCCGCACTTTCCTGCCGCTCAGTCAGGTGATCAGCAACGAGAAGGGCTTCTCCGGCTACGGCGAGGGATTCGTGCCGGGCGGAACGGGCGCGAACGGACTGCCGGGTTGCCATGTGGTGGACGACCTCCAGCATGAGCTCGGCGATCCGAAGGAGGCGCTGTTGGCCGCGGCGCTGCACCATGCGAGCACCGGGTCTTGTCCAGTTCAGGCTGCGGAGTCCTCGCCAAGTATGGTGCCGAAGGCACCCTGGCGCGATCCGATCCGCGGCGGCGCGATCCTCACGACGACGCGTTGATGTCGAGGCGATGGTCCGTCGGCGTGACGCCGACCGGGCCGTCGCGCCGGATCAGAGCTTGGGAATCCTGATCCGGCTGATCATCAGCGACCCCGAGATCGCGAACAGCAGCACCAGCGGATGCAGCGTGAAGCCGCCGAGCTTGATCACGCCGAACCAGAGCGCCTCGCCGATCGCGCCTTGCCAGGCGGCGGCCCACAGCACGATCACGATCAGCAGCGAGGTCGGGATCGGCGTGCCTTCGAAGTAGGCGACCTTGTCGTTGCCGCCGGACAGGGTCTCGGCGGTGATGTTGTAGCGGGCCAGGCGCGACACGCCGCAGGCGACGAAGAAGCCCAGCACGATGCGGTCCCACAGGCCCTGCATGCCGCAACCGTAGGCGATCACCGCCGGCGCGACGCCGAAGGAGATCACGTCGGCCAGCGAGTCGAGCTCACGCCCCATCGCGGAGCTCTTCTGGCGCCAGCGCGCGATGCGACCGTCGAGCACGTCGAAGACCAGCGCGGCCGGGATCAGCGCGCACGCGTAGTACAGGTGCTGCACCGTGCCGGTCTGGAGGAAGGTCATCACCGAGAACAACGCGCCGACGCCGCAGAAGGCGTTGCCCAGGGTGAACCAGTCCGCCAGATGGAACTCGCGGATCATGGAGAAAGGCTTGGGTCGGGTCATGGGAAGCGAGCATAAGCGAAGGCTCTGCCCGTGGTGGCAAAGGCCGCGCCCGGTTCAGGCGTCGCGGGGCGCGTCGACCTTGGGCGCCTCGGGCGCCGCCGTCATCCGGCCCCAGGCCTTGCGCGCCAGATGCAGCGCGAGCAGCCCGGACGGCATCCGCAGCCAGTGCGAGCGCACGTAGAGCGCTCCTTCGGCCAGCGCGTGGCCCGGCAGGCGGCAACTGTCGTGGGCCGGCCGCAGCGCGCGGCGATAGCAGGCGTCCAGCAGCCGCAGCGCCATCGGCCCGGGCGGCGGACCGAGTGCCGCCGGCAAGGTGTCTGGATAAGGCGTGTCCAGCAGCATCCGCGTGTAGCGCAGCGCCAGCCACAACGGATGGGACAGGCCGATGCGGCGCGCGCGCTCGGCCAGCCGCGGCCAGAAGCCGTCGATCGCGCCGAACTCACGCAGCAGCGCGTCGAGGTCGAACAGGTCGCGCAGGCCGTTGGGCAGTTCGCCCTCGTGGAACAGGTGAGCGGCGCTGTGCAACAGCATGTCCTCGGGCGGGAGCACGAAGACGCCGGGCAGACCGGGCAGCGGTCGCGGCGCGTCGAACAGGGCGCGGCTGTCCAGCGGCGTGCGCGCCGTCGGCGGCAGCAGCGTGTGGTGCACGTCCAGCGAGGTGCCCCGGCGCTTGTGGTGCAGCGGCGGCAGCTCGTGCATCCATTCGCGGTAGTAGCGCTGGTCGTAGGCGTCCAGGCCATCGTCGAAGTCCCAGCCGTGCACCAGCAGCGTGGTTTCGCAACGCGGCAGCTGCTCGGGCGGGATCAGCAGGTCGATGTCGCTGAACAGGCGTCCGGGCGCCGGCGTGTGTCCGCCGAGCGCATACGCCGCGCCCTTCAGCAGGATCAGCGGTCCCGGCAATTCGGCCAGCGTCTGGCGCAGCAGGTCGACCTCGCGCCGCAGCATCTGCATCTGCCGCCGGGACAGCAGCAACGCCGAGCGCAGATGGGGCTGCACCGGCGCCGGCAGCGTGGCCAGCCAGCCGCCGGCCTCCATCTGCGTGGCCAGCTTGCCGACGAGGTTGGACCGCCGCGCCTGACGCAGCAGCAGGTCCCAGTCGGTCAGGCTGAGCCCGGCGCCGATCGCGGGCTGCAGCAGCACGCGGACCAGCAGCGGGCGGCGGCGTTCGCCGTGGTGCGCGCTCACGATGAAGCCTCCGCGAGCGTCTCGAAGTGCGCCACGGCCTCGTCGAGCCGGCTGTACTCGAATCGGTAGCAGTCGCTGGCGGCCACCAGCCGTCCGAGCGCCTGGAAGCCGGCCTGGCCGTGCACGTCGTAGTTGAAGGACTGCTCGGCGAGGTCCATGAAGGCGCGGGCGCGTTCGATCGGCATCAGCTGAGCGGCGGCGTCGGCGCGCCAGGCCGGCAGCACGACCCAGGCGGGACGTGCGGACACGAGCCGCTGCTCGATCGCGTCCTGCGGCGGGCGCACCAGCGCGACCGTGCCCTTGGACGTGTTGGGCATGGAGGCGCTGAAGTGCGCGTCCGGCGCGAAGGCGCGGATCAGCGGGATCGACGCGTTCTTCAGGTTGATCGGCCGCGCCATGCCGTGGACCAGGCCGGTGCCCATGTCCAGCAGGCCGAGCTCGTCCGACAGCAGGCGCCAGCCGCGATGCGCCAGCGCCGCGCACAGCGTGCTCTTGCCGGATCCCGGCGGTGCGGGCATCACCAGCGCGCGGCCGCCGCGCTCGAGCACCGCGGCGTGGATCAGCAGGTATTGATGGGCATGGGCGGCGATGCACCAGTTGATGCCCCATTCGAGCATCGCCAGCGCCTGCGCGGCGGGCAGCGGCGTGAACGAGCGCTGGCCGTCGAACCAGAATTCCGCGCGCCCTTGCAGGCGGCTCAGCCAATGCGGGCTGCGCAGGACCGCGACGTGGAAGTCGACGAACGCGTCGTCATCGGCCAGGTCGAAGTCGCGGTACATGGCCGCGACGTCGTCGGCCAGGTGGGGGATGTCCGAGCGCACGCGCACGGTGAAGGGCGACAGCCGCAGCGTCACGCCGCCGTCGCGCATCCGGGCCCGCAGCCCGGCGGTGCCGACGTCCTGCAGTTTCAAGCGACCGGCTCCTCCGCCGTGTCCGCCGACGCTTCGGCCAAGGTCACGGGCGTCAGCAGGTGGGCGTCGGCCAGGCGGCGCAGGTGCAGGTCCAGCAGGTCCTCGAGCGCCTCGGGCGTGGGCCGCTCGTCCCAATCGATGTCTCGCGTCAGACGGGCCAGGAGCTGGTCCCGGTCCAGCGGCTCGACGGCCAGCCATTCGGCCAGCTGCGCGCCCAGCGCGGCGATCAGGTGGGTATCCCCGCTGTCGGGGTCGAAATAGACCGCGTGCTGTTCGCCCTCCCAGGCGAGCAGCACCTCAGCGATCGGTTGCCTGCAGCGCCAGGCCGTCCCGGGCATCAGGCCACGAGGTAGTTGCTGTACAGGTAGTTCTTGTAGTCCGCCTGGGTCCAGGCCGCGCCGGTGGAATTGGTCGGCTTGAAGATGCCAGGGCCTTGCGAGGCCATCTGCAGCAGCATGTCCTGACCGGTCGCCGACAGCACGCACTGGTTGACGCTGTTGCCGGCGAACAGGGTGTTCAGGCGCGCGACGATCATCATCGTGCCGTAACCCGCCGTGTCGTTCTTCAGCAGGTTGTAGACGTTGGCGGTGCCGCTGACGTTCTTCAGGCCGCCCGGGAACAGCTTGGCCACCGTCAGGTTGCTGCGGGCGTACGACAGCGACTTGCCGGAATACCACTGGGCGATGATGTAGTTCCAGGGGGCGTTGCCGCCGCGCACCTGGGTCCGGCCCGAGTTGTCCTTCCAGTTGGAGATGTACCAGCACTCGGTGTTGTTGATCACCGCCGCGTCGGCGCGCGCCTGCACGCTGGCGCCGCCGTTGCGCAGGATCGCCGAACCCCAGGCCGAGGTCGTGTTGCAGTGCCAGGCCATCGCGGGACGGCTGGCCAGCGTCAGGCCAACCGGCACCACGCCTGCCTGGATGAAACGGCGGCGGCGTTGCGAGACGACGGAGCCCGCGACCGGGGTCGGGGTGGCCGAAGACTGCGGGGTGGTGTCGCTGCTGTTGTCCATATGCTCAGCTTTCGTGATGCTATGCCGTCCTGATTCCTGCGGACGCTCAAGCGGATCGGCGCTCCCGTCCGACCTGCGATTGCAGTGTTCCATACAAGCCTGCCACGGGATACCCCGCCCAACCCCTTGAACGGGTGGCGTGCGGCGTCCGCCACACGCCAGTTAAGTCAGCGCTGGCTTACGCGGAATCCTTTGCTGTGGCTGAGGCTTGATCCACATGTCCGACGTTCGATCCGGCGCCATGAGGCGGACGGTCCATGCCGGTGACGGCTTCAGGCGACAGCGCCTGCGCTGGGGTGTCCTCCGCCGGCGGCTCCTCGGGGTCGTCCTCGACCAGGAACCCACCGCTCTGGTGCGTCCACAGCTTCGCGTACAGCCCGCCCTGGGCCAGCAGCGAGGCGTGGTCGCCCTGCTCGACGATGCGGCCCTGGTCCATCACGATCAGGCGGTCCATCGCCGCGATCGTCGACAGCCGGTGCGCGATCGCCACCACCGTCTTGCCCTCCATCAGCCGGTAGAGGCTGCGCTGGATCGCGGCCTCGACCTCGGAGTCCAGCGCGCTGGTCGCCTCGTCGAGCAGCAGGATGGGCGCGTCCTTGAGCATCACGCGGGCGATGGCGATGCGCTGGCGCTGACCGCCGGAGAGCTTCACGCCGCGTTCGCCGACGTGGGCGTCATACCCCTGGCGGCCCTTCGGGTCCGTCAGGCCGTCGATGAAGTCCACGGCTTCGGCCCGTTCGGCGGCGGCGCGCATCTCTTCCTCCGTGGCGTCGGGGCGGCCGTACATGAGGTTGTCGCGCACCGAGCGGTGCAGCAGGCTGGTGTCCTGGGTCACCATGCCGACCTGGCGTCTGAGGCTGTCCTGGGTGGCCGTGGCGATGTCCTGGCCGTCGATCAGCACCCGGCCCTTGTCCACGTCGTAGAAGCGCAGCAGCAGGTTGACCAGCGTCGACTTGCCCGCGCCGGAGCGGCCCACCACGCCGATCTTCTCGCCGGGGCGGATCGTCAGGGTCAGGTCGTGCAACACCGTCTTGCGGCCGCCGTAGCTGAAGTCGACGTGGTCGAAGCGGACTTCACCTCGGGTCACGTCGAGCGCGCGGGCGCCCTGGGCGTCCTGGATCGCGATCGGGCGCGAGAGCGTCGTGATGCCGTCCTGCACGGTGCCGATGTTCTCGAAGAGGCTGGCCATCTCCCACATGATCCAGTGTGAGATCCCATTCAGCCGCAGCGCCATCGCGGTGGCGGCGGCGACCGCGCCGATGCCGACCTGGCCCTGCGTCCACAGCCAGACCGTCATGCCGGCGGTGGAGGCGATCAGGCCCATCGACAGCGCGTGGTTGACGATCTCGAAGCCGCTGATCAGGCGCATCTGGCGGTAGGCGGTGTTCAGGAAGTCCTGCATCGCGCCGCGCGCGAAACCGGCCTCGCGGTTGGAGTGCGAGAACAGCTTGACCGTGCTGATGTTGGTGTACGCGTCGGTGATGCGGCCGGTCATCAGGCTGCGGGCGTCGGCCTGCGCGGTGGCGGCCTTGCCCAGGCGTGGCACGAAGTAGCTCAGCGCCATGACGTAGCAGGCCAGCCAGGCCAGGAAGGGGAGCAGCAGCGTCGCGTCGAAGCTGCCGACGACGCCCAGCATGGTCACGAAGTAGATCGTGATGAAGACCAGGATGTCGGTGACGATCAGCCAGCATTCGCGCACAGCCAGGGCGGTCTGCATCAGCTTGGCGGAGACGCGGCCGGCGAACTCGTCCTGGTAGAAGCTCATGCTCTGCGCGAGCAGGTGGCGGTGGAAGTTCCAGCGCAGCCGCATCGGGAAGTTGCTGGACAGGCCCTGGTACTTGCTCAGCGACTGCAGCGCGATCAGCAGCGGGCTGGCGAGCAGGATGCCGCCCAGCATCAGCAACTTGTCCTGCTGCGTCGCCCACCACTGCGCGGGCGGGACCTGGCTGAGCCAGTCGACGACGGAGCCCAGCATCGAGAACAGCAGCGCCTCGAACGCGCCGATGCCGGCGGTCAGGACGATGAGCACGCCCACCAGCCCGCGCATCCCGTGCGAGCCGGCCCAGACGAAGGCGAAGAACCCCTTGGGCGGCTGCGGCGCCGGGGTCTGCGGAAACGGATCGACGAGTTTTTCAAACCAGCCAAACACGGCGGTCTCCCTGTCACTTCTGCGAGACCGGTGAGCCTACAGGAGCCGTGTGGCGGACGCACCCCACCCCCGCTCCGGTGGCGGGTGGGTGGGGTGAACGGGAGGAATCCGTGCTCGGGCGGCCCCCGTTGTGACGAGTCCCCGTCTATTTGGCGGGGAGCGGCAGCAGCCGGCCCTGGGCCTGCTTGGGCGCGGGGATGTGCAGGATGGCCGACAGCGTCGGCGCGAGGTCGACGATCTCGACGCGCTGCTCGATCCGGCCCTGGCCGACCCACGCCGGCCCCCAGGTCAGCAGCGGCACATGGGTGTCGTCCTCATAGGGGCTGCCGTGGGTGGTGCCCGTCACGCGGGAGCCGAACATCCAGCCCGCCTTCGGCACCACCTGCAAGGGCGCGGCGATGCCGGGATACCAGGAGCGGCGGAACTGCTCGAGGTAAGGCGTCGTGGTGTCCGTCCCCGCCAGCTGCGCGCGGGTGAAGGCGACCTGGATGCCGTCGATCTGCTCGACCGAGGCCTTGGCGACGGCATAGACGTCGTCAGGGTTGAGGCCGCCGATCTTGATCGCCACCTCGTCGAAGATCACGCCCGATCCCGACATGTTCAGCGCCCAGCGGAACTCGCCGAAGCGCTTCGACAGCCCGGCATTGATGACGCCCACGACCTGCGCCGGATTGATGCGTCCGGCGTCCCGGCCCTGCGACTTCGCCCATTCGGGCGTGTCGGTGAAGCCGTGGTCGGCGGTCAGCACCGCGATGTAGTTGCCGCGGCCGACCTTGGCGTCCAGATACTTGAACCAGTCCTGAAGATAGGCGTCGAGGTGCAGGAAATGGTCGTGCGACAGCCGCGATTCGGGACCGAAGGCGTGGTTGATGTAGTCGTGGCTGGACAGGCTGACGGAGAGGATGTCGGTCCGGTCGCCGGTGCCGAGCCGTTCGCCCTCGACCGCGGCTTTCGCGAAGGCCAGCGTCAGCTCATCGCCGAACGGGGACGGCAGGATGTTCCCGTAGAAGCGCGGCCCCGGGCCGTCCATGCCGGCGCCGAGCACGGCCGGCAGCCGGTTGCCGTTGCCGCTGTTGGCCTGCCAGGGCTGGCCGTCCGGCACGCTGCGGGCGTAGGCCGCCTCCGGCAGCATCGGGGACCAGGTCTTGCCGAAGAACTTGTCGGCCGGCCTGGACGCGTTGAACGCGTCGACCCAGGCGGGGTGCTTGTCCATGTAATAGGTGGACGACGCGAATTCGCCGCTGCCGCCCATGTACATGTAGGCCGTGCCCTTGTGACCGGCCGGCAGGATGGCGCCGCGGTCCTTGCCGGAGATGCCGATGACCTTGGAGCCCGGCTGCAGCGTGCGCAGCACGTCGCCGACGGTCTCGACCTTGTAGTTGTTGGGGCTGGTGCCGGCCAGCGGTTCGGTCTTGTTGCCGATGTACTGGTAGCGCGGATCGGCGGTGTTGTATTGCGGGGCGGCGGTCATCGGATCCCGCCACTCGTTGCCGATGATGCCGCTGCGCTGCGGATAGGCGCCGCTCAGCATGATCGAGTGGCCGGCTGCCGTGACCGTGTAGCCGTGGCCGTAGTACGCGTTGGCGAACCAGGCGCCGCGGTCGAGGAAGCGCTTGAAGCCGTCCGGCTGGAGCTGGTCGCGGTAGCCGAGCACCTGCCGGATCGGCAGTCCGTCGACGACCATGAAGACGACCAGCTTGGGCGGCGGTTTCGCCGCGAAGGGGGAGGTTGCGGGGCCAGGTGTTGCCGGGGCGGCGCCGGTGGCCGGGGAGGAGGCGGAGGGGGGGTTGGCGCAGGCGGCGAGCGCGGCCAGGACGGGCGCCAGCAACCAGGTGCGACGGGTCAGGATCATGGCGATCGGGCTCCGGACGAAGCCGCTGAAACAAATATGACAGCGGAGTATCCACCCAGGCCGACCGGACGGAAAAAAGGCCGGTCACCACGCGGTGACCGGCCCATTTCACTTTCTGATTGGAATCGCTTGCGCGCTCCCCTCCTGTTATGGGAGGCGATTCTGCGGGCCGCAGGCAATGGGCATGCCCGGGTTTGCCCGAGGTGGGGGGCTCGATGTGAGAACTCCTCCTCAAATGAGAGCGGTTTCAGCGGCGAATGATGCGTCGGCGCGACGCTTCCTCAAGAGCTGTGGCGGGGGAGTCAATGACTCATCCCTGCGTGATCGCTTCATCCAGGACTTCGACCCAGTGCCGGACGGGCAGGTCGCTACCGCTTTGGAGGTGCTGGATGCAGCCGATGTTGGCCGAGACGATCGCCTCGGCGGCCAGCGGCGCGAGCGCGGCGAGCTTGCGGTCCCGCAACTGTTTGGACAGCAGCGGTTGCAGCACCGAATACGTGCCGGCGGAGCCGCAGCAGAGGTGGCTCTCGCTGGGGGCGATCGAGATCTCGAAACCGAGCTCGCGCATCAGGCCCTCGACGCCGCCGCGCAGCTGCTGGCCGTGCTGGAGCGTGCAGGGCGGGTGGTAGGCGAGCTTGGGCCGCTGCGTCGCGGCGCCCCGCTGGCCGAGCCGTGAGCGCAAGGGCTGGACCAGCGCCGGCAGGTACTCGCTGAGGTCGCGGGTCAGTGTGGCGATGCGCGTGGCCTTCTCCGCGTAGTCGGGGTCGTGCGCGAGCAGCCGGCCGTAGTCCTTGACCTGCACGCCGCAGCCGGAGGCGTTCATCACGATCGCTTCGACCTGCTCGCCGTGGCCGTCCACCATCGGCCACCAGGCGTCGATGTTGCGCCGGGCGTCGTCCAGTCCGCCGTGGTGGTCGTCCAGGTGCGCGCGGATCGCGCCGCAGCAGCCGGCCTCGTCGGCCACGAGCGTCTGGACGCCTGCGGCGTCGAGCACGCGCGCGGTGGCCGCGTTGATGTTGGGCATCATCGCCGGCTGGACGCAGCCCAGCAGCATCAGCACCTTGCGCGGATGGGTGCGCTGCGGCCACTGGTGGGCGCGCGCGTCGGGCTTGGGCGGGACCTTGTCCTTCAACGCGCCGGGCACCAGCGGACGCAATGCCTGGCCGATCCGCAGCGCCGGCTTGAACAGCGGCGAGGTCAGTCCCTCCTTCAGCAGCCAGCGCTTGAGGCGTTCCTCGCGCGGACGCTCGACCTTGGCGTCGACGATCTGCCGGCCGATCTCCACGAGCTGGCCGTACTGCACGCCGGACGGGCAGGTGCTCTCGCAGTTGCGGCAGGTCAGGCAGCGGTCCAGGTGCTGCTGCGTGGCCGCGGTCGGCGGCTCGCCCTCCAGCACCTGCTTGATCAGGTAGATGCGGCCGCGCGGGCCGTCGAGCTCGTCGCCCAGCAACTGGTAGGTCGGGCAGGTCGCGGTGCAGAAACCGCAATGCACGCAGCGCCGCAGGATGGCCTCGGCGGTGCTGCCTTCCGGGGTGCCTTGGAATTCGGGGGCCAGGTGGGTTTGCATCGGTCGGCTTGCTGTCGGCTTGCTGCGCGTCGGGGGACGGGGGAGGAGGTCTCGTTTCGGGGATCCGGGTCAGCGGGTCAGCGATCCGGCTCAGAGGTCCGGATAAAGCCGCCCGGGATTGAAGATCCCCGCCGGATCAAACTGCCGCTTCAACTCCTTGTGGATGCGCGTCAGCTGCGGACCGAGCGGCGAGAACGTCCCGTCTGACTTGTCGTTCGCGTAGAACATGGTCGCGTGGCCGCCGGCCGCGGCCACCACCTCGCGCACCTGCGCGGGCGCCATCGGCGTCACGACCCAGCGCTGCGCGCCGCCCCATTCCACGAGCTGCTCGCCGTGCAGCGCCATCGGCGGCGTCGTCGACGGCACGGCGATGCGCCACAGCGTCGCGCCGCCCTGCACCGCGCGGCGTGCGCCGAGGAAGAACTCGTCGCACTGGTCGCGCAGGCCCAGCCAGAAGGGCGCGGCCATCGGCTCCGGAATCACCGAGCCGCCAAGCTTCTGGATCGCCGCGCGCACGGCCGCCTCGGCGCCGGACAGCCGCACCACCAGCGCGCCGTCCCACCAGGCGCTCGCCGAGATCGGCAGCGGCTGCCCGCCCCAGCGGTTCATCCGCAGCAACGCCTTGTCCTGCGAGGCTTCGAAGCGCAGCGTCGCGGTCGCGACCGGCCGCGGCAGCACTTTCAGCGTGACCTGTGCGATCAGCCCGAGCACGCCCATGGATCCCGCCATCAGCCGCGACACGTCGTAGCCGGCGACGTTCTTCATCACCGTGCCGCCGAAGTGCAGCAACTCGCCCTTCGCGGCTAGCATCGTCAGGCCGAGCACGTGATCGCGCACCGCGCCGGCCATCGCGCGCGCCGGACCGGACAGCCCGCTCGCGACCATCCCGCCGATCGTGCCCGTGCCGCCCGACGCCGCGCCGACGAATCGCGGCGGCTCGAAGGCCAGGTGTTGCCCGTGCTGCGCGAGCAGCGCCTCGACGTCCGCCACCGGCGTGCCGGCGGCGGCGGTCACGTAGAGCTCGCTCGGCTCATAGGCCATCACGCCATTGAGCGACAAGGTCGACA
>NZ_DASVNZ010000396.1:0-12253 GCF_036486225.1 Roseateles sp.
TGCTCGCGGCCTGCGGCGGCGGCGGAGGCGACAGCGCCGCCGGCCCCGACAGCGATCCCCAGACCAACGTGCCCACGACCGAGCCCGAAGCGGCGCGCTTCCTCGGTCAGGCCGGTTTCGCCGCCAGCGCGGCGGATCTGACCAACGTGAAGACGGCCGGCGTCGCGCGTTGGCTGGAACAGCAGTTCGACGCCCCGCGCACGCAGAGCCACTACGACTGGCTCGTGGCCAAGGGCAAGGGCGCCGAGGCCAACCGCTACAGCCTGGACGGCGTCGACGCGACGCTGTGGCGCAAGCTGATCGCCTCGCCCGACCAACTGCGTCAGCGCGTGGTGCTGGCGCTGTCGGAGATCTTCGTCGTGTCGATGAACGGCCTGCCGATCGCATGGCCGCAGTTCGCCACCGCCGGCTACGTCGACATGCTCGAGGAGCGCTGCTTCGGCACCTTCCGTGAACTGATCGAGGGCGTCACGCTGTCCCCCGCGATGGGCGTGTACCTGGCCATGCGCGGCAACCGCAAGGAAGACGCCAAGACCGGTCGCCAGCCCGACGAGAACTACGCCCGCGAGGTGATGCAGCTGTTCACCATCGGCCTGAACCAGCTCAACGCCGACGGCACGCCCAAGATGGTCAACGGCAAGACCGTCGACACCTACACGCTGCAGCAGATCACCGACCTGGCGCGCGTGTTCACGGGCTGGGACTTCGACATCGATTCCGCCGACGTGAACGGCCTGGACTTCAGCTACATGAAGCGCCCGATGCGGCAGAACGCCTCGCGCTTCTCCACCGGCGAGAAGAAGGTGCTGGACGCCGTCGTCCCCGCGACCGCCGACGGCGCCGCCGCGATGAAGGTGGCGCTGGACACGCTGAGCGCGCATCCCAACGTCGGCCCCTTCATCGGCCGGCAGCTGATCCAGCGCCTGGTGGCCTCGAATCCGAGCCCCGCCTACGTGCAGCGCGTCGCCGCCGTGTTCGACAACAACGGCAAGGGCGTGCGCGGCGACATGCGCGCCGTGATCCGCGCGATCCTGCTCGACACCGAAGCCCGCCAGCGTTCGACCGCGCCCGGCGGCGGCAAGCTGCGCGAGCCGCTGCAGCGCATGATCCAGTGGGCGCGCACCGTCGGCATGGGATCGCCCGGCGACCTCTGGGCCATCGGCGACACCAGCAATCCCTCGTCGCGCCTGGGCCAGAGCCCGATGCGCAGCGGCTCGGTCTTCAACTTCTTCCGGCCCGGCTACGTGCCGCCCAACTCGCAGCTGGGCACCAACAACGTGACCGCGCCCGAGTTCCAGCTCTGCAACGAGAGCACCGTCGCCGGCTACCTGAACTTCATGCAGGGCCTGATCGGCAACGGCATCGGCGACATGAAGCCCGACTATGCCGCCGATCTGGCGCTGGCCGCCGACGCCCCCGCGCTGGTGCGGCGCCAGGCGCAGCTGATGGCCGGCGGCGACATCTCGGAAGCGACGATCACCACGATCGCCACCGCCGTCGCCACGATCAAGTCCGACACCGATGCCAACAAGCTGAACCGCGTCAAGGCCTCCTGGCTGATGGTGCTGGCAGCGCCCGAATACCAGGTCCAGAAATAACCCGCCGAGCGGAGTGCCGACCATGACCCACCTCTCCAAGCTTCCCGCGCTGCGCCGTCGCGAATTCCTCAAGCGCGCCTCGGCGGTGTCCATCGCCGGCACGGCCGCGCCCTGGGCGCTGCAACTGGCCACCATCGGTGAAGCCGCCGCGGCCGCCGCGCCCAACGACTACAAGGCCATCGTCTGCCTGTTCATGTACGGCGGCAACGACTACGGCAACACCGTCATCCCCTACGACACGGCGAACTACCAGGCCTACGCGAACATCCGCCAGGCCCTGGCGATCCCGCGCGACCAGCTCGCCGCCACGGCGCTGACGCCGTCCCTGGCGCTGCCCGACGGCCGCCAGCTGGCGCTCGCGCCGACGATGAACCGCCTCAAGCCGGTCTTCGACGCCGGCCGGCTCGGGGTGATGCTCAACATCGGTCCGCTGATGCAGCCGACGACCGTGGCCCAGTACAAGGCCGCCAACGTGCCGCTGCCGCCCAAGCTGTTCTCCCACAACGACCAGTCCAGCCTCTGGCAGTCGTCCCGGCCGGAAGGCGCGACCTCGGGCTGGGGCGGCCGCCTCGCTGACCAGTTCCTGTCCAGCAACGGCAACGCGACCTTCAGCTGCATCAACGTCTCCGGCAACGCCGTGTTCATGTCGGGCGGCCAGGCGGTGCAGTACCAGATGAGCGCCGGCGGCGCCGTCGCCATCAACGGCGCGAACCGCTCGCTGTTCGGCTCGGCCGCCTGCGCCGAAGCGCTGCGCGGCATGATCACCGGCGAGCGCCAGCACTGGATGGAGCAGGAACTGAACCGCGTCACCGCGCGCTCGGTCAACGCGCAGGGCACGGTCACCACCGCCCTGGCCACCACCACGCTGCAGACGCCGTTCGAGACCAACGGCAACGGCCTGGCTTCGCAGCTGCAGACGGTGGCCCGCCTGATCGGCGCCCGCGCCTCGCTGGGCGTGAAGCGGCAGGTGTACTTCGTCTCGATCGGCGGCTTCGACCTGCACGACAACCTGATGTCGCAGCAGCCGGTGCTGCTGGGCAACGTCGCCAGCGCGATGGCCAGCTTCGACGCCGCGCTCGTCGAGCTCGGCGTGGCCCCGAACGTCACGACCTTCACCGCCTCCGATTTCGGCCGCACGCTGAGCTCCAACGGCGACGGCTCCGACCACGGCTGGGGCAGCCATCACCTGGTGATGGGCGGCGCGGTGAAGGGCGGCCGCTTCTACGGCACGGCACCGACGGTCGCCGTCAACGGACCCGACGACGTCGGTCAGGGCCGGTTGTTGCCGACCACCTCGGTCGACCAGCTGGCCGCGACGCTGGCGCTCTGGATGGGCGTGCCGGCGACCGACCTGCCGAGCATCCTTCCGGGGATCGTGAACTTCACCCAGAAAGACCTCGGGCTTTTTGCGGCCTGATTTCGAACATCTCGTCGGCGATCGTCGGGACTGGCCGGTTTGTTCCGGCCAATTACATCGGGCGAAGTCGGCGAGGGGGAAGGGCAGCGTGGGGAAAGGACGCGTCTCGAACGCGTCGGCGCGATCGGGGTGTCGCGCTGTGAGATGTCGCACGAGTCGTTCGACGGCACCGGAAGAAGTACCGGGCGATCGACGCGAGTGCCGATGATCACGAGTCAAACGGGCGGCTGTCGAGGTCGAACGGCACGGTAACCGGATGCGTTTCCGGCCCTTTCCGCTGTTGCGGATCGGATGCTGATTTCGAGTGCGGGACTCTCTAGAGTCGCGGCCGTCAGCAGTACCGACGCACACCCACCATGTTCCGTTTCCCCTGGTCTTCCGCAGCCGTCACGGCTGCCGCCGCTGCCCTCAGCGCCTGTGGCGGCGGGGGAGGCGGCGGCGATTCGCCGGCCGCCCCGTCCGGCTCCGCGCCGACGCCCGACGGCACGCCCGCTCCCGCACCTTCGCCTGCACCGGCCCCAGCGCCTGGTCCGGCGCCGGCGCCTGGACCTGCCCCCGCACCCGAGCCGGCCCCGTCGCCCGCTCCGGCCGTCGGTGCCGCGCTCCCCTTGCCCAACGATGCCCAGGCCGCACGCTTCCTCGCGCAGGCCGGCTTCGCCGCGAGCGAGGCCGACATCGCCACGCTGAAGTCCGTCGGCTACAACGCCTGGCTGGACCTGCAGTTCCTCGCGCCGCGCACCGAGTCCCATTGGGACTGGGTGGTCCGCAACGGCTACACGATCGAGGCCAACAAGTATTTCTACTACAACGGCTTCTACAACTCCGTCTGGCGCAAGTTCATCAGCTCGCCGGACCAGTTGCGCCAGCGCATGGTGCTGGCGCTGTCGGAGATCTTCGTCGTCTCGGCGCTGGGCTTCGATTTCCCGTGGCGGACCATGACGATGACCGCCTACGCCGACCTGCTGGAGGAGAACGCCTTCGGCACCTTCCGCGGCCTGCTGGAGGCGGTGACGTTGTCGCCGGCGATGGGCGCCTACCTGGCGATGCGGGGCAGCAAGAAGGAAGACGGCAAGGGCCGGCAGCCTGACGAGAACTTCGCCCGCGAGGTGATGCAGCTGTTCACCATCGGCCTGGTGAAGCTGAACCTCGACGGCACGGTGCAGACCAGCGGCGGCCGTCCGGTCGAGACCTACGACCAGACGGTGGTCACGCAGATGGCGCGCGCCTTCACAGGCTGGGACTTCGACACCGCCGGCAACAGCGGCAGCCCCGAGTACGGCGTGATGCGCCGCCCGATGGTGCACAACGCCAGCAACTTCTCCACCGGCGCGAAGACGGTGCTGGGCGCGACGATCGCCGCCGGTGTCGACGGCCCCACGGCGTTGCGCCAGGCGCTGGACACGCTGGCGAATCATCCGAACGTCGGCCCGTTCTTCGGCCGGCAACTCATCCAGCGTTTCGTCTGCTCGAACCCGAGTCCCGCCTATGTGCAGCGCGTCGCGCAGGTGTTCAACGACAACGGGCAGGGCGTGCGCGGCGATCTCAAGGCCGTGCTGCGCGCGGTGCTGCTCGATCCCGAGGCGCGCCTGACCGAAGGCGGCGCCACCAACTCCGGCAAGCTGCGCGAGCCGGTGCTGCGTTTCGTCCAGGTGGCGCGCAACGTCGGCCTGACGTCGGCGGGGCAGTGGAGCATCTTCGAGACCACCGACGCGGAAAACCGGCTGGGCCAGAGCCCGTTCTTCAGTCCGTCGGTCTTCAACTTCTTCCGCCCGGGGTATGTCCCGCCGAGCTCGTCGATGACGGCGGCGGGCGTGACGGCGCCGGAGTTCCAGCTGGTCAACGAGGTGACGGTCACCGGTTATCTCAACTTCATGCAGAAGCTGCTGACCGACGGGCAGGGCGACGCGAAGGCGGACTTCAGCGCCGACGTGGCGCTCGCCGCCGATGCGCGCGCGATGGTGGCGCGCCAGGCCTTGCTGCTGGGCGGCGGCGGCGTGTCGGACGCGACGCAGCAGCGCATCGCGACCGCGGTCGGGACGATCGCGGCGACGACCGACGCCGGCAGGCTCAACCGCGCCCGCGCGGGCTGGATGCTGCTGCTGGCCTGCCCCGAATACCAAGTTCAGAAATGACCCGACGCCGCGCCGATCGCGCGGCCGTCACCGGAGACCGTTCATGGCTCATGTGTCCAAGCTTTCCTCGCTGCATCGTCGCGAGTTCCTCAAGCGCGCCTCGGCGGCGTCCGTGGCCGCGACGGCCGCGCCCTGGGCGTTGCAGCTGGGGGCGATCGGCGACGCCGCGGCCGCCACCGCCGGCGGCGACTACAAGGCGCTGGTGTGCGTGTTCCTCTACGGCGGCAACGACTACGGCAACACCGTGATCCCGTACGACGTCGCGGGTCACCAGGCCTACTCGGCGATCCGGCCGACGCTGGCGATCGGCCGCGACGCGCTCGCGGCCACGGCGCTGTCGCCGACGATCGCCCTGCCCGACGGCCGGGAGATGGCGCTGGCGCCGGGCCTGTCGGCGGTCAAGCCGGTCTTCGACGCCGGCCGGCTCGCGGTCATGCTCAACATCGGCACGCTGATGGCGCCGACCACGCTCGCCCAGTACAAGGCCGGCGCCGTGCCGCTGCCGCCCAAGCTGTTCTCGCACAACGACCAGTCCAGCCTCTGGCAGTCGTCCAACGTCGAAGGCGCGCGCACCGGCTGGGGCGGCCGCATGGCCGACCTGATGCTGTCGTCCAACGGACGCTCGGCGCTGACCTGCATCAACGTCTCGGGCAACGCCATCTTCCAGGCCGGCGACAGCGCCTTCCAGTACCAGATGGGCGTCAGCGGCAAGCAGGCGATCACGGGCATCGGCAACTCGCTGTTCGGCTCGTCGGCCTGCGCCAACCTGATGAAATCGCTGATCACCGAGGACCGCGCCCATCCGATGGAGAGCGAACTCAACCGTGTCACCGCGCGCTCCATCGACCTGCAGTCGACGCTGACCGGCGCGCTGGCGGGCGGCGCGGCGATGTCGACGGCCTTCGCGACCGACGCGCTCGCGCAGCAGCTGCGCATGGTGGCGCGGCTGATCGCGGCGCGCGCCTTGCTCGGGACGACGCGGCAGGTGTTCTTCGTGTCGGTGGGCGGTTTCGACCTCCACGACAACCTGACGACGCGCCACCCCGTGCTGATGCAGCAGGTGGGCGGCGCGCTGGCCAGCTTCGACAAGGCGCTGCAGGAACTCGGCATGGCGGACAAGGTGACCGCGTTCACCGCGTCGGACTTCGGCCGCACGCTCAGCAGCAACGGCGACGGCACCGATCACGGCTGGGGTTCGCATCATCTGGTGATGGGCGGCGCGGTCAAGGGCGGACGTTTCTACGGCACGGCGCCGTCGGTGAGCGTGAACGGGCCGGACGACGTCGGACAGGGCCGGTTGTTGCCGACGACCTCGGTGGACCAGCTCGCCTCGACGCTGGCGCTGTGGATGGGCGTGCCGCCTTCCGAGTTGAAGACGGTGCTGCCCAACATCGGCAATTTCGGCGGGGCGGACCTCGGCTTCATGGCCTGACGCACCATCGTGGGCCGACCATGAGCCAACGATGGCCCCGATGGATAGGGGTTTCTCCGCGATCGGGCCCCTCCCGGAATATCGCCGCGGAATCCGACATGGCCTGTTCCCCCAACCCTAGGGGGCGCCGTCCGTCAAGTTCCCCTACGCAAGACCCTGACGTTCTCCTAACATCCCGGTGAGGCCCCACGCACCCACAACGGCGACAAGACCGTGAGCAAGTCGAGGGCCGCGTTCCACGCACGCCCACCAGGGAGGCTGATATGGATGGAATGCTGGGGAGGACCCCGGAGTTGGGCCGGCTCATGTCCTATCGCGGGCCGGAACGCCGGCGGGGATCGCCGGATCGGTGGTGGCGCCATGCGCTGGAGGAGATCGACCTCGGGGTCTGTCTCGTCGCCGCCGAGGGACAACTGCTCTATGCCAACAGCACTGCGCGGCGGCAGCTCGACGAGACCTCGCCGCTGCAGATCGTCGACGGTCAACTGATCGCGTCGCAGCGCAACGACCAATTGCGACTGGAAAGCGCGCTGGCCGACGTGCAGCGCGGGCTGCGCCATCTCATCTGCCTGGGACGCGGACCGGGACGGCTGTCGCTGTCGGTGCTGCCGCTGCAGGACGGGCAGGGGCGGCCGTCGCAGGCGATGGTGGTGCTGGGCAAGCGCAACCTGTGCGGGGAACTGCCGATGCTGGCCTTCGCGCGCGAACACCAGCTGACGGCGGCGGAGCTGCAGGTGCTGCAATCGCTCTGTTCGGGGCTGCAGCCTCAGGAGATCGCCCAGCGCCACGGCGTGGCCATCTCGACCGTGCGCACGCAGATCGCGAGCGTGCGGGCGAAGACGGCGACCGAGAGCATCCGCGACCTCGTGTCGATGGTGGCGCAGCTGCCGCCGATGCAGGGCGTGCTGCGCGTGATGGAGCGGGTCTGAGGGATCAGGCGCGCTGGGGCTCCAGGACCTTCTTGTAGAGGGTCGAGCCCTCCAGATCCTTCAGGGTGACGGTCATCGCGCGGGTCCTGGCGTCGATGTCGACCTGGCCGAAGAACTGCGTGTCGGGCGCCGGCGCGGCGTTGGCAATGCCCGGACCCTTCTGATACGCGACCTGCATGCCGAAGGTGCCGTCGGCCTTGTTCGGGCCGAAGCCGCCGGCGTGCAACGGACCGGACACGAATTCCCAGAAGGGCAGGAAGTCGGTGTGCTTCGCCTTGGCGGGATCGAAGAAGTGCGCCGCGGTGTAGTGCACGTCGGCGGTGAGCCAGACGATGTTGTGCAGCTGGTGGCGTTTGATCTCGCTGAGCAGGCGCGCGATCTCCAGCTCGCGGCCGCGCGGCGCGCCGTCGTCGCCGTTGGCGATGGCCTCCCACTTGTCGCGGCCCTCGGCATCCTTGCCGTCGTTGACGTGCAGGCCGATCGGCATGTCGGCGGCGATGACCTTCCATACCGCCTTCGAACGCTTCAGCCCCTCGAGCAGCCACGCGATCTGCGGGCGGCCCATGAAGGCGCTCTCGGCGTTCTCTTCCGTCTGGAGGTTGGCGCTGTTGGGGCCGCGGTAGCTGCGCATGTCGACGACGAAGACGTCGAGCAGCGGCCCCTGCGGCAGGTGGCGGTAGATGCGTTCGCCCTCGGCGTCGCCGAAACGGCGCATCGGCGCGTATTCCTGGAAGGCCTTGGTGGCGCGAGCGACGAGCAGCGGGATGTTCTTCTCGGTGTAGCGGGCGTCGCCGGAGAGGTCCTTGCTGTCGGAGTAGTTGTTGGTGACCTCGTGGTCGTCCCACTGCCAGATCTGCGGCACGTCGGCCGACATGCGGCGGACGTTGGCGTCCATCAGGTTGTAGCGGTAGCGGCCACGGTACTCGTCGAGCGTCTCGGCGACCTTGCTGGTCTGCTCGGTGACGAGGTTGCGCCAGAGCGAGCCGTCGGGCAGCTTGATCTCCGCGGGGATGGGGCTGTCGGCGTAGATGGTGTCGCCGCTGTGCAGGAAGAAGTCGGGATTGATGCGGCGGATCTGCTCATAGATCTTCATGCCGCCCCATGACTCGTTGATGCCCCAGCCCTGGCCGCAGGTGTCGCCGCTCCAGGCGAAGCGGACATCGCGTGGGGCTTTCGTTCCTGGTGCGGCGGGCAGACGCAGATGCCCGGCGACGGGCCCGGACAGGACGCGTTCGTTGTGCAGGTCCTGCAGGACGACGCGATAGAAGATCTCCTGGCCGGCGGGCAGGCCGCGCAGGTCGATGCGGCCGGTGAAGTCGGAGTCCTCGAGCAGATGGGGCCCGCGCACGCGCTGCAGGTTGGCGAAGCTGGCGGTGGTGGACCACTCGAGCCAGAGGCGGCTCGGCCGGTCGCCGCGGGTCCAGACGATGGCGCCGTCGGCGATCGGATCGCCGGACTGGATGCCGTGCGGCATCTGCGGCCGCATCGCGTCGCGCGTGATGACGGCGGGGGCCTGCGCCCGTGCGCCGGGCAAGGTCAGCAGCGAGGCGCCGCCCAGAAGGCTGCTGGCGTGGAGGAAGCGGCGGCGGTCCATGCGGGTCTCCCGGCGAGATCGAGAAGAGGACAAAGGGGCGAAGCCCGCGATGCTGCCGGGAGGGTGTGACGGGGAGGTGACCTGGCCCCAATGAGGGTGGCTTTCAGCGCGCTTCCAACACACCTGCTCCCCCGTTCTCTCCCGCATGGGAGGGAACAGAAATCCAATGTTGATGGATATCAACGCTGCTCTACGGACATCAGATTAGCCTCGAAAAAACTAATCGAAACGTATAGCATCCATGAATCGCATCAACTGGACCGAGAAGGCAATGCGGCAGATGTTGAAGTTGCCACGCGATGCGGTGAAGGCGATTGCCGGCGCCGTCGTCATCGAACTGGCTGACCTCAAGGCTGCGCGCAACGTCAAACGACTGATGAACCATCCGTATGCCTATCGGCTGCGAGTCGGGGACTACCGCGTGTTCTTCGATTTCGCGGTCGAGGTCAGGATCGTCTCCATCGAGGAAGTGAAGAAGCGCGATGAACAAACCTATTGATTTCCAGACCATCCTCGGCGCCGACGGAACGCCCGCATTCGTCGTGCTCCCCTATGACGAGTTCGTGCGGCACTTCGAGGCTGTGGGCGATCTGATTCCTGACGCCGTTGCGCAGCTCGTGTTCAACGAGAACATGACCGGCGCGAAGGCGTGGCGCACGCACTTGGGACTCACGCAGCAGGTCGTCGCGGATCGGCTCGGGATCACGCAGGGCGCGTATGCGCAGCTGGAGGCGAGTGGACGCCAGCGGCGCTCGTCGCGGGAGCGGATTGCGAATGCGCTGGGCATCCGGCCTGGGCAGTTGAATTTCTGAGCGGCGATGGAATCCGTCGGCGTCAGCCGGCTGTTCTCACTGTCCCACTGGCGGCTCCCACAGCTCGACCTTGTTGCCTTCCGGGTCGATGACCCAGCCGAACTTGCCGTACTCGGAGTCGTCGCTCTTCTCGAGCACGTTGCAGCCCTCGTCGCGCAGCGCCTTCAGCAGCGCCGCGAGATCCGCCACGCGGTAGTTGATCATGAAGGGCGCCTTGTTCGGCCCGAAGCCGTCGCCGCCCTCGGCTGCGCCGATGGACCAGATCGTCGAGCCGCCCGTGGGCTGGCCCGCGTCGTCCGTCCACGTGAACGCCGCGCCGCCCCACGCCTGGACGTCGACGCCCAGATGCGTCTTGTACCAATCGCGCAGGACCGCAGGATCCTTGGCGTTGAAGAAGATGCCGCCAATGCCAGTGACTCGTTTCATGAAGGTTCTCCCGACAGGTTGATCGATCTCAAAGACATCGGCGCACGTCTCACCGACGATGCACCGCTCCGCGCTTGAGCGTCAGCAGACACAGCAGCGCGATCAGGGTGAACAGGGCGCCGCTCCAGATCTCATAAGGCAGACCGAGCAGCGAATACGCGGACGCTTCGCTGCAATTGGCCGTGACCATGAAGATGCTCGGGATCCGATCTTCCAGCTTGAACATCGTCAGCACGCGGTCCGCGAAGGTCATGTCGCAGCTGGCCAGCTTGGAGGCGACCTCGTGCTGGTAACCCGCGGCGAACAGGCCTGCCACGCCCAGCGCGCCCGACAGCAGCAGCGCCAGCACGCGCACGAACCCGACGCGCTGCAGCACCCAGCCCAGCGCGCTGACCGCGGCGATCAGCAGGAAGATGCCCCGTTGCATGACGCACCACGGGCACGGCTTGACGCCGAACTGGTACTGCGCCACCAGGGCCGCCGCCACGGCGGCGAGCGAGACCAGCGCGCTGAAAGCCAGCACGCGCGAAGCGGTCAGGGCGCGCATCAGTCGGCGATCTCGGCGATCAGCTCGATCTCGACGCAGGCGCCCAGCGGGATCTGCGCCACGCCGAAGGCGCTGCGCGCATGCGCGCCCTTCTCGGGGCCGAAGACCTCGCCGATCAGCTCGGACGCGCCGTTGGTCACCAGGTGCTGCTCGGTGAAGTCGCCGGTGCTGTTGACCAGGCTCATCAGCTTCACGACGCGCTTGACCTTGTTCAGGTCGCCGACCGCCGCGTGCAGCGTGCCCAGCAGGTCGATGGCGATCGCCCGCGCGGCCTGCTGGCCGGTCTGGGTGTCGGTGTCCTTGCCCAGCTGGCCCACCCAGGGCTTGCCGTCCTTCTTCGCGATATGACCGGACAGGAACACGAGGTTGCCCGTGCGGACGAACGGCACGTAGGCCGCGGCGGGCGCCGCCACCGGGGGAAGTTCGATGCCGAGCTGGGTCAGGCGGTCGTAGACGGAAGTGCTCATGAGGATCTGCGCGGAAGTGGAAAAAATCGCCGGGAATCCTACACCCCGGCATGGGGCTGGACACTCGTCCCGCTAGCGGCCCTGCTCGGCATGGGGCTGGTCCATCTGCTGCCGGAACTGCCCGGTCCCGCCGCCTGGCGGGCCTGGACCGTGGCCGTCGTGACGCTGGCGTTGACGATGACCTTGCCGTTCGCACGCCAGGCGAAGCTCCAGTGGCTGGCCTGGTCGATGCTCGCCGCGCTCGCCGGCTTCGGCCTCACCGCGGCGCGGGCCGAGGCGCGCCTGAGCGGTATGCCCTCGGTCGAGCAGGAGGGCCAGGTCATGACGCTCACCGGTCGCGTCGACAGCCTTCCCCAGCGCACGTCCGGCATCGGCGGCGTCGAGGGCTGGCGCTTCATCCTCGACGTCGATCCGACCGCCGTCGGCGACGGTGCACCGCCGCGCGTGCTGTTGTCCTGCTATCAGATGCCGCTTCCGCCGCGCGCCGGCGAGCGGTGGCGCCTGGACGTCAAGCTGCGCCGCCCGCATGGCCTCATGAACCCGCACGGCTTCGATCAGGCGCTGTGGATGCTCGACCAGGACCTGCCCGCCGCCGGCAGCTGTCGCAGCAAGGGACAGGAGCGGTTGGCGTACGGCGGCTTCAGCGTCGACGCCTTGCGACAAGCGATGCGCGACGCGATCGACCTGCAATTGAGCGAGCGGCGCGACCGTCGCGGTGCCGGCGTGCTCGCCGCGCTGAGCCTCGGCGATCAAGGCGCGGTGAATGCCGCCGACTGGGGGCTGTACCGCGACGCCGGCGTGTCGCATCTGCTCAGCGTCAGCGGCCTGCACGTGACCATGTTCGCGTGGCTGGCCGGCGCCGCCGCCGGCTGGGCCTGGCGGCGCAGCGCGCGCCTGTG
>NZ_DASVNZ010000018.1:0-4986 GCF_036486225.1 Roseateles sp.
GGCTCCGGCGCTCCTGGCCGCGGCGCTGCTGCCGGCCCTGGCGGCTCCGCCCGCGTTGGCGGCCACCGCTCCCGCACCGGCCTGGGCCGGCTACGGCGAGACGCTGACCGCCTATGACCCCTCGCTCCATGAGCGCGACCACTTCGCCGGCGACGACCGCATCGGCGGCACGTCCTCGCTCACGTTCCACACCGGGTATTCGACCGCGTTGACGCGCACCCGCCTCGATGCCGAGGGCGTCACCCAGGTCAACTACGGCCAGTTGCGGACCCGGGCGGCGGTGTCGGGATCGCTGGACACGATCAACGATGGCGGCCGCCAGACCATCGCGAACATGTTCGCCGGCGGCTCCATCCACGACGAGTTCGTCATCGCCTGCGCCGGATGCGCGGACGGCACAACGGGCATGTTCACGGCGCGCGTGCATGTGGACGGCACGATCAGCACCGCCGGCGCGCTCACCGGCCCCAGTCCGACGGCCACGATGACGCAGGGCGCCAGCTGGAACTTCAATGCCGCGCTGACCGCGCAAGGCGTGGATGCGGCCGTCGGCGTCGACCGCGTCTCGGGCACACGCTCCGTGTCGCTGAGCACCGGCCTCCCCCCTTTCTCGGAGGACGTCGGTGATCCGCTCGGCTGGCATACGCTGACCGTGTCCTTCGTCTTCGGCCAGCCGATCGCGCTGGACCTCGGCCTGGGCGTGCAGGCCTATCACTTCCTGAGCACCGACGACGGCTCCGGCGCGACGGGCTGGGCAGCCGTCGGCACGGACTTCAGCCACTCGCTGACCTGGGAAGGCATCTCTGCCCTCACCGGCGCCGACGGCCAGGCGATCACCGGCTTCACCGCGCTCAATACGGCGGGCGTCGACTACGCGCGCTCGCTCGCCGCCGTCGCGCCTGTCCCGGAGCCCGGCACCTGGGCACTCATGGCCGGCGGACTGGGCCTGCTCGTGCTGGGCCGCTCACGCCGCGCCCGGCGCACGGCAGCCTAGGGATTTCCCACCCCTCGCGGGTGAACAACCTCGGGCATGTCACGTTTACGTAAACGTCAACCGGAACCTAGAATCGGCGGCACATGCGATCCTCAGAAGGGATCGCCCACGACAGGCGCCGCGGCGGGACCATCCTCATCCCCTGCAGGCGACCGCGCCCCCACGCCGGAGACACACGTCATGACCGAGATGTCCGCCGAGTACAAGGCCCTGGCCGAGTACCGCCCCACCCAGAAGGTCCGCTTCGTGACCGCCGCCAGCCTGTTCGACGGGCATGACGCGGCGATCAACATCATGCGGCGCATCCTGCAGAGCATGGGCGCGGAGGTCATCCACCTGGGCCACAACCGCTCGGTGGACGAGGTCGTCACCGCCGCGTTGCAGGAAGACGCGCAAGGGATCGCAGTCAGCTCGTACCAGGGCGGCCACGTCGAATACTTCAAGTACATGGTCGAGCTGCTGCGCCAGCGCGGCGGCGACAAGATCCAGGTCTTCGGCGGCGGCGGCGGCGTGATCGTGCCGGCCGAGATCCGCGACCTGGCCGACCAGGGCGTGCGCATCTTCAGCCCCGAGGACGGCCAGCGCATGGGCCTGATGGGCATGATCGGCGAGATGGTCATGCGCTGCGACCAGGACCTCAGCGCGGCCGCGCCCAAGGCCGTGGCCGCGCTGCAAGGCCATTCGGAAAGCGCCTGGCGCGCGCTCGCGCAGGCGATCACGGCGCTGGAGAACGGCCGCGCCGATGCCGCCTTCACGCAGGCGCTGCGCGACGCCGCCCAGGGCCTGCGCACCCCCGTGCTGGGCATCACCGGCACCGGCGGCGCGGGCAAGTCCTCGCTGACCGACGAGCTGATCCGCCGCCTGCGCCTGGACCAGGACGACGCGCTGCGCATCGCCGTGATCTCCATCGACCCGTCGCGCCGCAAGAGCGGCGGCGCGCTGCTGGGCGACCGCATCCGCATGAACGCGATCGCGCCCTGGGCCGCGGGTCAGCGCGTCTACATGCGCTCGCTGGCGACGCGCGACTTCGGCTCCGAGATCTCGCAGGCGCTGCCCGACGTGATCGCCGCGGCCAAGGTCGCCGGCTTCGACCTCGTCATCGTCGAGACCTCCGGCATTGGTCAGGGCGACGCGGCCATCGTGCCGCACGTCGACGTGCCGATGTACGTGATGACGCCGGAGTTCGGCGCGGCCAGCCAGCTCGAGAAGATCGACATGCTGGACTTCGCCGAGTTCGTCGCCATCAACAAGTTCGACCGCAAGGGCGCCGCCGACGCGTGGCGCGACGTCGCCAAGCAGGTGCAGCGCAACAAGGAAGCCTGGGGCAAGAAAGCCGAGGAACTGCCCGTCTTCGGCACCATGGCCAGCCGCTTCAACGACGACGGCGTCACCGCGCTCTACCAGGCGCTGAAGCCGCGCCTGGCTGAACTCGGACTCGTCCTGCGCGACGGCCGCCTGCCGGTCGCCGCCACGCGCTTCAGCACGCACCAGACGCCGATCGTGCCGCCGGCGCGTTCGCGCTACCTCGCCGAGATCGGCGACACGGTGCGCTCGTACAAGAAGCGGGCCCGCGCGCAGGCGCGCCTGGCCCGCGAGATCCAGCAACTGACGGCCAGCGTCGCGATGCTCGGACAGTCCGATGCCCAAGGCAATGTCGACGCACTCGAGGCCCTCGCTGCGTCGCGTCAGGCCAAGCTCGACGCCGACGCGCGCCAGCTGCTCGCGCAATGGCCCGACATGCAGCAGGCCTACGCCGGCGACGAGTACGTCGTGAAGATCCGCGACAAGGAGATCCGCACCGCGCTGGTGTCGACCTCGCTGTCGGGCACGCGCATCCGCAAGGTCGTGCTGCCGCCTTACGAGGACCAGGGCGAACTGCTCAAGTGGCTGATGCTGGAGAACGTGCCGGGCAGCTTCCCGTACACGGCCGGCGTGTTCGCATTCAAGCGCGAGGGCGAGGACCCCACCCGCATGTTCGCCGGCGAGGGCGACGCCTTCCGCACCAACCGGCGCTTCAAGCTGGTGTCCGAAGGCCTGCCGGCCAAGCGGCTGTCGACGGCGTTCGACTCGGTCACGCTCTACGGCGCCGATCCCGCGCCGCGGCCCGACATCTACGGCAAGGTCGGCAACTCCGGCGTCAGCATCGCGTCGCTGGACGACATGAAGGTCCTGTACGACGGCTTCGACCTGTGCCACCCGACGACCTCCGTGTCGATGACGATCAACGGCCCCGCGCCCTCGATCCTGGCGATGTTCATGAACACCGCCATCGACCAGCAGCTGACGAAATTCAAGGCCGACAACGGCCGCGAGCCGACCGCCGACGAGGCCGCCAAGATCCGCGCCTGGGTGCTGGCCAACGTGCGCGGCACGGTGCAGGCCGACATCCTCAAGGAGGATCAGGGCCAGAACACCTGCATCTTCTCGACCGAGTTCTCGCTCAAGGTGATGGGCGACATCGCGCAGTACTTCGTCAACCACGACGTGCGCAACTTCTACTCGGTGTCGATCAGCGGCTATCACATCGCCGAGGCGGGCGCGAACCCGATCTCGCAGCTGGCCTTCACGCTGTCCAACGGCTTCACCTTCGTGGAGGCGTATCTGGCGCGCGGCATGCACATCGACGACTTCGCGCCCAACCTGAGCTTCTTCTTCAGCAACGGCATGGACCCGGAGTACACGGTGCTGGGCCGCGTCGCGCGCCGCATCTGGGCCGTGGCGATGCGCGACAAGTACGGCGCCAACGAACGCAGCCAGAAACTGAAGTACCACATCCAGACCTCGGGCCGCTCGCTGCACGCGCAGGAGATCGCCTTCAACGACATCCGCACCACGCTGCAGGCGCTGATCGCGATCTACGACAACTGCAACTCGTTGCACACCAACGCCTACGACGAGGCGATCACCACGCCGACCGAGGAATCGGTGCGCCGCGCGATGGCGATCCAGCTGGTGATCAACCGCGAGTGGGGCCTGGCCAAGAACGAGAACCCCAGCCAGGGCGCGTTCATCATCGACGAGCTCACCGAGCTGGTCGAGGAGGCGGTGCTGACCGAGTTCGAGCGCATCGCCGAGCGCGGCGGCGTCCTGGGCGCGATGGAGACGGGTTACCAGCGCAGCAAGATCCAGGAAGAGTCGATGCACTACGAGATGCTGAAGCACACCGGCGAGTACCCCATCATCGGCGTGAACACCTTCCGCAACCCGCACGGCGACCCGGTGCCGGAGCACATCGAGCTGGCACGCTCCACGGAAGACGAGAAGCAGGGCCAGCTGACGCGCCTGGCCGATTTCCACGCGCGCCATGCGGGCGAGGCGCCGGCGATGCTCAAGCGGCTGCAGCAGGCCGTGATCGACAACGGCAACGTCTTCGACGTGCTGATGGACGCGGTGCGGGTGTGCTCGCTCGGACAGATCACCGCGGCGCTCTTCGAAGTGGGTGGACAGTACCGGCGCAGCATGTAAGCGGCCCGCGGCGCGCGCCGCGATGCCGGCGGCGTGCCACCCAGGAAGACCGTCCTCGAGGTCTCCCCGCATGCTGCCATCGACTCCTTCCTTCGCGTTCGCCAAGGCGTTCTCCACCTTGTCGCGCCGCGGCGACTGCACGGTCCTCGATCCGCTGCTGCACCGCCTGACCGGCGCGGGCACGATCGTCGCGGACCTGCGCGACCTGCGCGCGGCGATGCTCGACGAGTTGCCGGACGGCTTCCTGCGCGGCCTGGGGAAGCTGTCCTTCCCGCATCCGCCCCACTATCCGCCGCTGGTCGCCCTGCCCGAAGGATGCGCCGCGGCGACGGTCAACCGCTTCCTGCGGGAGCTGCCGGACACGGAATGCCTCAGCGCGGCCGACATCACCCCGCGGGGCGCTCCGATCCACATCCCGACGGATTCCGCCCTGCGGCTGTTCGAGACCACGCAGGGGCATCCGCCTCTGCGCAACGAAGCGAATGTCCCCCTGCTGCTGCGCAAGACCCGGCATGCGTGCAGCATCG
>NZ_DASVNZ010000038.1:0-4619 GCF_036486225.1 Roseateles sp.
GGCCGCATGCGCAGGTCGGGATCGAGCAGCGGCGAATGGAAGGGGCAGGAGGAGGTCATGGGGGAATCTTCGCGATGGATCGCCGGGAACGCTTCGCTTAGCATCGAAGCATGATTGACGCCCCCACCGCCGACGAGGCGCTGGCCCACATTGCCGCCAGCATGGCCGAGCCGGTGCGTGCGCGCATGCTGTGCTGCCTGATGGACGGCCACGCGCGCACGGCGACCGAGCTGGCCGCCGTCGGCGACGTCGCCGCGTCGACCGCCAGCGCGCACCTGGCCAAGCTGCTCGGGCAAGGCCTGGTCGGCTGCATGGCGCAAGGCAAGCACCGCTACTACCGGCTCGCCGGGCCGGAGGTCGGCCTGGCGCTGGAGGCCATGCTCGTGCTGGCCGGCCTGCCGCGTCCGCGCTTCGAGCCCAGCACGCCGCCCGCGCTACGCCAGGCGCGGCGCTGCTACGACCATCTCGCCGGCCATTGGGGCGTGCGTCTGCACGACCACGCGTTGCGCCTGCACTGGATGACGCCCGATCCCGACGAGGTTCGCGGCTACCGCTTCACCGACGAGGGCCTGGACGCGCTGCGCGCACTCGGCGTCGATGTCGCCGCGGCCACCGGCGCGCGCCGCCGTCGCCTGGCCTGCGCCTGCATGGACTGGAGCGAGCGCCGGCCGCACCTGGGCGGCGCGCTCGGCGCCGCCTGGCTGCAGGCGATGCTGGCGCAGGACTGGCTGGACCCCGATCCCGACAGCCGCGCCTTGCGCGTGACGCGCCGCGGACAGACCCGACTCGAACGACTTCTGGAGGACACGACGACATGAGCACCGCTATCCACGTGGGCATCGGCGGCTGGAACTTCGAGCCCTGGCGCGAGACCTTTTATCCCAAGGACCTGCCTGCCTCGCGCGAGCTGGAGTACGCCAGCCGCCAGCTGAGCGCCATCGAGGTCAACGGCACCTACTACTCGACCTTCAAGCCGGCGACCTTCGCCAAGTGGCGCGACACGGCGCCGGAGGGTTTCGTGTTCTCGCTCAAGGCCAACCGCTTCGCGACCAACCGGCGCGTGCTGGCCGAAGCCGGTGAATCGGTGACGCGTTTCATCGACAGCGGCGTCGCGGAACTCGGTCCCAAGCTCGGGCCCATCGTCTGGCAGTTCGCGACCACCAAGCGCTTCGATCCGGCCGACTTCGGCGCCTTCCTGAAACTGCTGCCGAAGGCATCCGCCGGCGTCCCGCTGCGGCACGCGCTCGACGTCCGGCATGAAAGCTTCCGCTCGCCGGAGTTCCTGGCGATGGCGCGCGATCACGGGGCCGGTGTCGTGTTCACCGAGTCCGACGACTATCCGCCCATCCCCGACCTCACCGCCGACTTCGTCTACACGCGGGTGATGCGCACGCGCTCGGAGCTCGTCAGCGGGGTGACCGAGGAGGAACTCGACGGCCTTGCCGCCAGCGCGTCGCGCTGGGAATCCGGCGGCCAGCCCGACCGGCTGCCGCTGGTCGAGGCCGACCGCGCGCCGCCCAAGCGGGCGCGCGACGTGTTTGTGTTCTTCATCAGCGGCGCGAAGGAGCGTGCGCCGGCCGCCGCGATGGCGTTGATCGAGCGCCTGTCCTGAGCGGGCAGACGCGGGATGTCGCGGGTCGCCGACCCCGTGATCCTGCGGGTTTGACGCGTTTGTAACGGGCAACGCCCGCGATGTAGGGGGGCGGTCGGCGGGCGTCGATCACTACACTCCTGCGTCATGGCGTCCATCCACATCCCCACGCTGATGTTGGCGCTGCTGAGCGGCTTCGCGATGCTCGGCGTCCAGCTGTGGGCGGCGCAGCGCAGCCGGCTGCGCTATCTGGATCTCGGCGTGTGGACCTGGGGATCGTGGACGCTGCTGGCCGGCTTCGCGATGCTCTCGGCGCGCGTGGTGCTGCCGGTGTGGATCTCGGCGCTGGTCGGCAACGGGCTGATCGCCCTGGGCATCGTGTTCTACAACGAGGCCATCCACCGGCACGTGCTGGGGCGCTCGCTGCCGCGCTGGATGTGGTGGGGCGGTCCGATGGTCGCCTGGGGCCTGACCGCCTGGATGCTGGCCTGGCCGCTGGCGCTGCGCACCAGCGCGATCTCGCTGGTCTTCGCGGTCCTGCTGCTGCCGGCCATCTTCCTCTTGCTGGGACCGGGCTGGCGCGGCGAATCGTCCTTGCGCGCGGTCGGCGTCACGCTGGTCGCCGCCGCGGCGAGCCTGATGCTGCGCAGCCTGCATGCGCTGACCAACCCGGAGGAGTACCTCGACCTGATGCAGGGCAGCCTCGGGCAGGGCCTGACCTTCCTGTTCAGCTTCATCTCGCTGATCGGCGCGGGTTTCGGTTTCGTGCTGGCCAACTTCGAGCGCATCGCGCGGCGCATGGAGGAGGTGGCCTCGACGGACGGTCTCACCGGCTGCCTGAACCGCATGACCGCCGATGCGTTGCTGCGGCACGAGCTGGAGCGCGGCCGGCGCGAGGGCACGCCGCTGGCTTTCGTGCTGCTGGACCTGGACCATTTCAAGGACGTCAACGACTGCCACGGGCATCACGCCGGCGACGACGCGCTGCGCGCTTTCGCGGCCGAGGTGCGGGCGCGGCTGCGCGCGTCGGACGTCGTGGGCCGCTGGGGCGGCGAGGAATTCGGGCTCGTGCTGCCGGCCACCGACGGCTCGGGGGCGATGAGTCTGGTGGAGCAGATCCGGGAGGCGGTGGCGACGCTGCAGTTGTGCGACGGCGACGGGCGCGACTTCAGGCTGACGGTGTCCGCCGGCATCGCGGTGGCGGAGCCGGGCGGCCAGTTGACCGCCGACCAGCTGTTCATGCGCGCCGACCGCGCGCTGTATCGCGCCAAGGACGGCGGGCGCAACAACGTGCAGGTGCACGACAGCAACTGGGAGCTGGGTGCGCAGAGCCCGGCCTGAGCGCCGGATCCGGTCTTCGGGGCCTCAGCAGTTCTCGTACTTCCAGTTCCGCCGCTTGCCTTCGGCCATCCATTCGACGGCCTGGACCAGGCGGCGCGCGCGCGTCTCCGGCTTCTTGGCTTCGACGATCCAGTCGACGTAGTCGCGCTTCTGGCCGGGCGGGAAGGACTCGAAGGTCTTGTGCGCCGCGGGATTCGCCCGGAGCGCGGCGGCCAGATCGTCGGGGATGTCGGGCGGCGGCTTGGGCGCGGTCGCGCGGGCGGGGCGGGCCTTCACGCCGTCCTCGATGAGCTGCATCGCGCGTTTCAGGATGGCCTTCTGCTCGGCCTTGGGCGGCAGGTCCTTGAGCGAGGTCAGCTTGCCGAAGTCGCCCATCGCGCCGCCCTTGGCGTGGTCGGCGCCGACGGCCGCCTCGCCGTGCCAGAAGCCGATCGAGCAGTGCGCCTTGAAGGCGGCCATGCCGGTCAGGATCTTGTCGCGGTAGGTGAAGTTGGGGAAGCCCCACTTGATCGTCTCGACCACGTCGGGGCAATGCGTGTGCACGGTCGCGCGCCAGTGGCGCAGCAGGTCCTGCGCGAACGGGGCGGCGCGATCGATGTAGGCGTCGACGCGGGGATCGAGGGTCGGCATGGTGTCGCGAGCGTAGCGCGTCGGAAGTCGCCGCACCATCGTGGTCTATGCTCGGCCCATGCATGTGAAGCGCTCCAACTCCCTCCTTGCCCGCCTGCCGGCGGCCTTGCCCCTCTGGTCGCTGGCGGCGCCGCTGGCCGCCATCCTCGCGCTGGTCGGCCTGACGGCCGGCGCCAATTCGACGCTGGTGCTGGGCGTGGTGAGCGTGCTGCTGATCGCCGCGGTGCTTGCCGCGGTGCACCACGCCGAGGTCGTCGCGCACCGCGTGGGCGAGCCTTACGGGTCGCTGGTGCTGGCGGTGGCGGTGACCATCATCGAGGTGGCGCTGATCGTGTCGCTGATGCTGGCCGGCGGTGAGTCGACCAACGCGCTGGCGCGGGACACGGTGTTCTCCGCGATCATGATCGTCTGCAACGGCGTGCTGGGGCTGTGCATCCTGGTCGGCGGCTGGAAGCATCAGGAACTGGCCTTCCGCGTCGAGGGCACCAGCCCGACGCTGGCGGTGCTGGCCGCGCTGTCGGTGCTGACGCTGGTGCTGCCGGCGTTCACGACCAGCTCGGCCGGACCGACGTTCACGACCACGCAGCTGCTGTTCGCGGGCGGCGTGTCGCTGGTGCTCTACGGCGCCTTCGTGTTCGTGCAGGCGGTGCGTCACCGCGACTACTTCCTGCCGGTGGCCGGCGTCGACGACCAGGACACCCATGCCGCGCCGCCGAGCTGGCGCGTGGCCGGCACCAGCCTGGCGCTGCTGCTGGTGTGCCTGGTCGGCGTGGTCGGGCTGGCGAAGCTGCTGGCGCCGACGATCGAGCGCGGCGTGCAGGCGATCGGCGCACCGCCGTCGCTGGTGGGTGTGATCGTGGCGATGCTGGTGCTGCTGCCGGAGACGGTGGCGGCGGTGCGCGCGGCGCTGCACAACCGGCTGCAGACCAGCCTGAACCTGGCGCTCGGTTCGGGCCTGGCGAGCATCGGCCTGACGATCCCGACGGTGGCGGTGCTGTCGCCGTTGTTCCCTCACTCGCTGGTGCTGGGGTTGACGCCCTTGAGCATGGTGCTGCTG
>NZ_DASVNZ010000066.1:0-14500 GCF_036486225.1 Roseateles sp.
GACCCGCGCGCTGGCCTTGCACGGCCAGCGCCTGCTGCGCCGCCGACCCGAGATCCTCGGCACCCAGCCGGATCCGCAAGGCCTGCTCGCGCTGCGCCAGGGCCTCTCGCGGCTGGCGCTGAACGCGCAGATCCAGCTCGATCCGGCCCAGCTCGTCATCACGCATGGCTGCACCGAGGCGCTCGGTGTCGCGCTGCGCGCGGTGACCATCCCCGGCGACGCGGTGGCGGTCGAGTCGCCGACCTATTACGGCCTGCTGCAGCTGCTCGAGAGCCTGGGCCTGCGCGCGCTGGAGATCCCGACCAGCCCGCACACGGGCCTGTCGGTCGAGGCCTTCGAGGCCGCCGCGATGCGCGAGCCGCGACTCAAGGCGGTGGTCGTCGTGCCCAACCTGCAGAACCCGCTCGGCGCGGTGATGCCCGATGCGGCCAAGCAGGCGCTGCTGGCGGTCTGCGAGGCCCGCGACCTGGCGCTCCTCGAGGACGACACCTACGCGCTGCTGTGCGAGACGCCGCAGCGCGCGATCAAGTCCTGGGACACGACGGGGCGGGTGATCTTCTGCTCGTCGCTGCACAAGACGCTGGCGCCCGGCATGCGGGTGGGCTGGATCGCGGCGGGGCGCTGGCAGCCGCGCGTGGAGATCCTCAAGTACGCGCAGAGCCGGCCCAACGAGATGCTCGGCCAGGCCATCCTGGCGGAGTTCCTGGCCGGCGGACAGATCGAGCGCCACCTGCGTGCGCTGCGCGCAAAGCTGGCGACGCAACGTGAGCAGATGGTGGCGGCGCTGTCCGACGAACTGCCGACCGGCACGCGGCTCAGCCTGCCGCCGGGCGGACCCAGTCTGTGGGTCGAGTTGCCGGAGGGCCTGTCCTCGCTTGCGCTGTTCGATGCCGCGCTGGAGAAGGGCATCCGGCTGGGGCCGGGGTTGATGTACTCGAACTCCGAGCGCTTCGACAACTTCATCCGCATCAACGCCGGCAATCCGATGGACGACGCGCAACGCCGCGCGATCGGGACGCTGGGCGAGCTCTGCGCGTCGATGCTGAGAGCGCGTTGATGGCGCGCTGAGCGCCCGAGGCGCGCCCGCTCCTGCTCCGGGGCGGGACTAAACTGCCCGCCCATGAGTTCCTGCATCGCATTCATCGGCGGAGGCAACATGGCCAGCGCCATCGTCGGCGGCCTGCGCCGGGCTGGTTTCCCGGCCGAGGACCTGCTGGTGGTCGAGCCCTTCGAGGCACAGCGCGAGCGCCTCGCCGCCGACTTCGGCATCCGGCCGCTCGCGGCGGCAGACGCCTCGCTGTCCCGGGCCCGCGCCGTCGTCTGGGCGGTGAAGCCTCAGCTGTTCCAGGAAGCTGCCGTACCGGTGGCGCCGCATGTCGGCAGTGCGCTGCAACTCTCGGTGATGGCGGGTCTGCGCAGCGACGCGATCGCACGCGCCACCGGTGCGTCGCGCGTCGTGCGAGGCATGCCCAACACGCCAGCGCTGATCGGACAGGGCATCACCGGCCTCTTCGCCAGTGAGGCTGTCACCATCGACGATCGCGCGCTGGTCGAGCAACTGCTGCAGCCGACCGGCCGCACGGTATGGGTCGACAACGAGGGCGACCTCGACACGGTCACTGCGCTCTCGGGCTCGGGGCCGGCCTACTTCTTCTTCCTCGTCGAGCACATGGTCGCCGCGGCACGCACGCTGGGCCTGGACGAGGCCAAGGCGCGCGAGCTCGCGCTGGCCACCTGCGGCGGCGCCGCGGCGCTGGCGCTGCAGTCGAGCGATTCGCCGACCGCCTTGCGCGAGAAGGTGACATCCAAGGGCGGCACCACGCACGCCGCGATCACCAGCCTGCGGGCCGACGGCGTCGGCGAGGCGGTCGAACGCGCCGTGAAGGCCGCGCATCGGCGCGCTGGCGAGTTGGGCGACGAGTTCGGCCGCGCTTGATCCATCCATGGGAATTGCTGATCGCTGGGGCCTGCGCGCGTGGCTGCGCGCGCCGGGCTCGTTGAGCAAGCGCCTGGCCGCGACTGGCCGTCGTTACGAGGTCCAGGTGTTGCGCCAGACCACCGCGCCGCTGCGGCCGCAGGAGCGCGCCGCGCTGGGGCTGCCCAGGCGTGGCCTGACGCTGGTGCGCGAGGTGCTGCTGCGCGTCGACGGCCAGCCCTTGGTGTGGGCGCGTTCGGCGGTGCACGGCCACGCGGTGGCCGGCCCGTGGAAGGCGCTGAAGGGACTGGGCAGCCGGCCGCTCGGCCATCTGCTCTACGACGACCCTCGCATCCATCGCAGCGAGCTGCAGCCGCGCCGCGTCACGCGGCACGGTGCGACGCACCGCCAGATGCAGCGCCAATGGCTCGCGGCCACGGGGACCGAGGCGCCCGCGCAGATGCAGTGGTCGCGCAACTCGGTCTTCACCCGGCACGGGCAGCAGCTGCGAGTGATGGAGATGTTCGTGCCCGACGTCGCGCTGCGCGATCCCGGACCGCTGCGGCGCAAGTCGAAGGCGCGCCGGTGATGGATCGATTCCGCCATTGGCTGCAGGCGTTCCGTCCGGCGCCGATGCGCGTCGACGCGCGCGAACGGCTGCGCGTGGTGGCCGGTGCGATCGCGGGACTGCTGCTGACGGGCGTGCTCACGGAACTGCTGTCCCGCCACATGCCGGGCGTGCCGTGGCTGATCGCCCCCCTGGGCGCGAGCGCCGTGCTCGTGTTCGGCGTGCCGGCGAGTCCGCTGGCGCAGCCGTGGGCGGTGATCGCGGGCAACACGGTGTCGGCGCTGGTCGGCATCGCCTGCGCACACCTGTTCGGCGGCACGCCGGAGCTGGCCGCCGCGATCGCCGTCGGCGGCGCCATCGGGCTGATGTTCCTGCTGCGCTGCCTGCACCCGCCGGGTGGCGCCGCGGCCTTGCTCATGGTGCTCAGCGGCGTCCACGACTGGCACTTCGCGCTGGATCCCGTGCTGCTGAACTCGGTGCTGATGGTGCTCGCCGGCATGGCCTACAACGGCGTCACCGGCCGCAGGTACCCGCACCCGCAGACGACGATCACCGCCGCGCCGCCGAAGGGTGGCACCGCAGGTGCGGCCGGCGCAGCGGGCGGGGCGACGGGAGACGCACCGCCGTTCACCGGCGTCGACCTGGACACGGTGCTGGCGCACTACAACCAGGTGCTGGACATCCCGCGGGACGACCTGCAGGCGATCGTCGACGAGGCTGCGCTCCTGGCGGCGCGGCGACGGATCACGACGCTGCGCTGCGCGGACGTGATGTCGCGCGATGTGAAGGCGGTGGCGTGGGGCACGCCCTTGCAGGAGGCGTGGTCGATGCTTCGGGCGCATCACATCAAGGCGCTGCCGGTCGTGGACCGGGCCCGGCGGGTGGTCGGCATCGTGACCCTGGCCGACTTCATGCGTGGTGCTTCGCTGGACGTGCACGACGACTGGGCGGCGCGGCTGCGACACCTGATCCGTCCGACGCCGACCACGCACAGCGACAAGCCTGAAGTGGTCGGGCAGATCATGAGCCGGCAGGTGCGCGTGGCCAGCGCGGACCGGCCGCTGGCGGAACTGGTGCCGCTGTTCGCGGCGACCGGGCACCATCACATCCCCATCGTCGGCGACGAGGCGAGGCTGGTCGGCATCCTGACGCAGTCGGATCTGGTGGCGGCGCTGGCGCGCGTGGACGGGCTCTGAGCGGCACCTGAACCGCGGCGGCATGACGCCTAAGCCGTGACTAAGCGGACGTACAGGTCCCGCTCAGCTTCGCTCGTTATGCTGCCGCGGTCCTTGTTGAAGACCGCGCCGCCGATGGACATCGATCCCGACGAACTCATCGAAACCGCCCGCCAGGCCAACGAGCAGGCGGAGGCCCCGACACCGCAGTCCCGGCTCAACGTGTCGGTCGCGCTGACCGTCGCGCTGCTGGCGACCTTCATGGGCATCTGCAAGATCAAGGACGACAACATCGGCCAGGGCATGCAGCAGGCGCAGGCGGACAAGATCGACCACTGGTCCTTCTACCAGGCGCGCAACGCGCGGGAGGAGGTCGCCAAGGCCGCGCTGACGCAGCTGAAGCTGCAGGCGATCGGAGCGCCGGCGTCGGCCGCCGGCGGCTACCGCGAGGCCATCGCGCACTACGAGGCGCTCGCCGCGGACCAGGCCGCCAAGAAGGACGAGCTCCGCAAGCAGGCCGAGGCCGACCAGCAGCGCTACGACGCGCTCAACTACCGGGACGACCAGTTCGACCTGTCCGACGCGCTGCTGGCCATCGCGATCGCGATGCTGGCGGTCACCGCGCTGACGCAGCTGTGGTGGCTGTACGCGGCGGCGATGGTGCCGACGGTCTTCGGTGTGCTGATGGGCGTCGCGGGACTCGCCGGGTGGCCGCTGCACCCGGACGCGATCGTGCAGTGGTTGTCGTGAGCCGGATCGCTCAGCGCAGCGCCAGATCCGCCACCGTCCCCGCGAAGATCGCGAAGCCGACCCAGTGGTTCTCGCGGAAGGCCTTGAAGCAGCCGTCGCGGCTGCGGTCCTTGATCAGCGTGTAGTGCCAGACGACCTGCGCCGCCGCGACCGCGAGGCCGGCCAGGAACCAGTGGCCCATGCCCAGGCGCAGGCCCAGCACGGCCCACAGCGCGAGGAACGCGACGTAGAAGGCCATCACGCCGATGACGTCGAAGCGGCCCAGCGTCAGCGCCGAGGTCTTGATGCCGATGCGGATGTCGTCGTCGCGGTCGACCATCGCGTACTCGGTGTCGTAGGCCAGCACCCAGAACAGGTTGGCGACCAGCAGTCCCCATGCGGCCAGCGGGACCGAGGCGCTGATCGCCTGCAGGCTCCACTCGCGGCCGCCGAGCGCCGCGGAGAACGCCATCGGGATCCCGAACGAGAACGCCACGCCGAGCACGGCCTGTGGCATCGAGACCCAGCGCTTGGTGAACGGGTAGAGGATGGTCACCGCCAGCGCGGCGAAGGACAGCAGGATGGTCGGCGGATTCGTCGTCAGCACGAGCGCGAAGGCGATCAACGCGAGCACGGCGCCGAGCACGAGCGCCTGCTTGACGGAGATCAGCCCCGAGGTCACTGGCCGCTGCGCGGTGCGCTTGACGTGCTTGTCGAAGTCGCGGTCGGCGACGTCGTTGACGGCGCAGCCCGCGCTGCGCATCAGGAAGGTGCCGATCGTGAAGACCAGCAGCAGATGCCAGCCCGGCCAGCCGTCGGCGGCCATCCACAGCGCGGCCAGCGTCGGCCACAGCAGCAGGTAGGTGCCGGCCGGCCGGTCCCAGCGGATCAGGTTCAGGTACAGCGACAGACGCGACGGCGCGGCGGGAGCGGGGGCTGCGGAGGTCATGGTCGTCATTGTCGCGCCGCCTGGTCAGCTCGCGCCGCTGGTTGAGGTGCGTGTGTCCGCGCTCCGCCATGCTCGTGAAATCGAGCCTTAAGTCGATAAGGCTCGATTTCACGAGCATCACCACGTCACCGCACCACCACGCACAGACTCCAAAACTTGAAAAAACTTGATCGAGAAAAACCGTTCACCGATAATCCACCGTCTATGCACAAGGTTGCCCACAGCGAGAACATCAAAGCCGCACTCGCGCAAAAGGGGTGGACGCAGAAGCAACTCGCTGAAGCATTGGGCGTGTCAGCCCAGGCGGTGACGTTGTGGCTCAAGGGAGAGGGGCTGCCGCGACCAGACAAGTTGCTGAAGCTCGCGACGACGCTGCGGCTTTCGCTGGGCCAACTGGTCTACGCCGACGATCCTGATCGCCCGGTGGTCGCTTTCCGAAAGCGGGCGGCGACGAAGACCACGCAACAGCATGTCGACGCCGCAGTGACGCGGGGAAAATTGCTGCGTGCGCTGGTTCCTTCGCTGCCTGAGCTCAGGGCGCTCCGGACGGAGTTGCCAAATCCGAGCGTCGGCTATGCGGACCTGCAACGAGCCGTCACCCAGACGCGCGCCAAGCTGGGAATCGGCCAGGACGCCCGGTTGGCGTACTCGGTGCTGATCAGCGAGTTCGCTGCGAACGACGCCTTCATCGTGCCGGTGCTGTGGGGCGAGAAGAGTCGTCACGAAAATGCGCTTCACATCCTGCTGCCAGCCACGCGCGTGACTTTCATCTATCTGAATCTCGACGCGCGGATTGAGGACTTCAAGTTCTGGATGGCGCATGAATTGGCCCATGTCTACACGCCGCCGCTGGCAGGCACCGACGAGGGTGAGGACTTTGCCGATGCATTTGCAGGAGCGCTGCTGTTCCCGCAGGCCCTTGCCGAGAAGGCGTGGAGGGAGGCCAGCAGCGCCCGACGCAAACTGGAAATCGTCGCGGCCTTGAGGCGTCACGCGGCGGAGCACGAGATCTCTCTGTTCACCGTTTATTGCCAAGTTCAGGCCTATGCGGAGGCACACGCCTTGAAGCCGCTCGTTCTGAACGAGGCGATCGATATTCACGCCGTCCGCAGCGCGATACGAGGCACGACTGTGGCGCAGGACCTGTTCGGTACCGCGCCGCCGGATGCATCTGCCTACTTGGCGGCAGCGCAGAACGTGTTTCGCAGCGAGTTCTTCCCGTCATTGCAACGGATGTTGAAGGGTCAGGACATCGGGGCCGCGTATCTGCAGCAGATTCTCGATCTGCCGTTGGCCGATGCGACCTCTCTCCACGCCGCTCTGATGAGGTGAACTCCGTTGACGCGGCTGCTGCTCGATACCTGCGCGTACCTTCGTCTCGCGCGTCGTGTAAAGCCGCTGCTCGGCATCGCATTCGGACAGAAGCAGTATGTCTTGACCGTCTTGCCCGACGTCGAAAACGAGGTCCTGCGCAGCGGCCGCTTGCGCCATCTCTTTCCTTGGTTCTCGACTGATGAAGCGGTCGCCGCGGAGCGCTTGGCGCAAGCTGTCCGGCTGAACAGGCAGGGCCTGCAAGAGCTCGACGTTGCGGCCAAATTCCTCCATGACTGGGTGGTGGAGGAAGTCTTGAGCTTCACGTCCAGGGGGCGAACGCCGCCCAGTCCGGTCGACTGCAGGGTGCTTGCGTTTGGTCAGGTCCATGGTGCGGCCATCGTCACGGACGATCTGGCCATGCACGATCTGGCGGCGACGTTCGAGATCGAGGTCATGCACGGCCATGAGTTGTTGGCCAAACTACGCACGGCAAAGATGATCGACAACGATCTCGTGCGGGAGATCTACGAAGCCCTGGAGCGCAACGGCGACCTCCCGGTCACCTGGCGGACTGCAAAGCACAAGGCCTTCATCAAGGTGTTCGGTCCGGGCGTCAGGTCCGCTTCCTGAGCCGCTCCACCAAAGCACCCGCCTCGCCCACCAGCCCGCGCCGGAACGCCAGCACGCAGACGATGAAGATCAGTCCGGTGACCAGGCTGACCGATTCGCCCAACCCGGTGAACCATTGGATGCCGGTCAGATTGGCCAGCCACTGGCCGAGGTCGCCGATCTTGTTCTCCAGGGCGATGATCACGAGCGCCCCGACGATCGGCCCGACCATGGTCCCCATGCCGCCCACCAGCGTCATCAGGATCACCAGGCCGGACGTCGTCCAGATCGCGTCGGTCAGCGTCGCGAAGCCCAGCACCAGCGTCTTGGTCGCGCCCGCCAGCCCGGCCAGCGCCGCCGACAGCACGAAGGCCATCAGCTTGAACCGCGCCGCGTCGTAGCCCAGCGAAGTCGCGCGCGCCTCGTTCTCGCGGATCGAGGTCAGCACCTGCCCGAAAGGCGAGTGCACCGTCCGGTAGATCAGCCAGAAGCCGAAGATGAAGATCGCCAGCACCAGGTAGTAGAGCGCGCTGTCGCTCTCCAGGTTGATGCCCAGCAGACTGCCGCGCGGCACCGACTGCAGGCCGTCCTCGCCGCCGGTGAACGGCGCCTGCAGGAAGTAGAAGAACAGCATCTGCGCCAGCGCCAGCGTGATCATCGAGAAGTAGATCCCCGAGCGCCGGATCGCCAGCAGCCCGAACACCAGCCCCGCGACCGCCGCCATCAGCGTGCCGAAGGCGATGCCCACCAGCGGCGGGAAACCCCAGACCTTCATCGCGTGCCCCGCGGCATAGGCCGCGGCACCGAGGAAGGCCGCGTGGCCGAAGCTCAGCAGCCCGGTGAAGCCGATCAGCAGGTTGAAGGCGCATGCGAACAGCGCGTAGCACATCACCTTCATCGCGAAGATCGGATACACGCCCAGGAAGGGCAGCAGCGCGATGGCGATGAACAGAGCGGCGTAGCCCAGCGGTTTCTTGTTCATTTCTCTTTGCCGAACAGGCCGGCGGGACGCACCAGCAGGACCAGGGCCATGACGACGAACACCACCGTGTTGGACGCCTCCGGATAGAAGACCTTGGTCAGGCCTTCGACGACGCCCAGCCCCAGGCCGGTCAGGATGGAACCCAGGATGGAGCCCATGCCGCCGATCACCACCACCGCGAAGACGACGATGATCAGGTTGGAGCCCATCAGCGAGTTCACCTGCAGGATGGGTGCGGCCAGCACCCCGGCGAAGCCCGCCAGCGCCACGCCGCCGGCGTAGGTCAGCGTCACCAGCCGCGGCACGTTGACGCCGAAGGCCTGCACCAGCTTCGGGTTCTCGGTGCCCGCGCGCAGCGTCGCGCCCAGCGAGGTCTTCTCGATCAGCACCCACACGCCCAGGCACACCACCAGCGAGGCCACCACCACCCAGGCCCGGTAGTTCGGCAGGATCATGAAGCCCAGGTTGGTCGCGCCCGACAGCGCCTCCGGCGCCGAGTACGGCTGCCCGCCGACGCCGAAGAAGGAGCGGAACACCCCCTCGATCACCAGCGTCAGCCCGAAGGTCAGCAGCAGGCCGTAGAGGTGGTCCAGCTTGTAGAGCCACTGCAGCAGCAGCCGCTCGATGACCAGCCCGAACACGCCGACGATCAGCGGCGCGATCAGCAGCATCGCCCAGTAGTTGATGCCGAAGTACTCCAACCCCATCCACGCCAGGAACGCGCCCATCATGTAGAGCGCGCCGTGGGCGAAGTTGATGATGTTCAGCATGCCGAAGATCACCGCAAGCCCCAGCGACAGCATCGCGTAGAACGAGCCGTTCACCAGCCCCAGCAGGAGCTGGCCGAGCAGCGCCGGCAACGGGACGCCAAAGAAATCGGTCATGCGGTGTCTCCGGCCTCAGCTCACTTCTTGACCAGCGGGCACTTCGAGTCGGCCAGCTTGGTGAACGCGTCGTCGCCCGCGATCCGGGTCACGACCTTGAAGTAGTCCCACGGCTCGGTGGACTCCTTCTGCGTCTTCACCTGCAGCAGGAACATGTCGTGCACGCCGCGGCCGTCTTCCTTGCGGATCGTGCCCTTGGTGTAGAAGTCGTTGATCGGCGTGGCCTTCATCTGCGCCACCACCTTGTCGCCGTCGTCGGACTTGGTCGCCTCGACGGCCTTCAGGTAGTGCGACACCGCCGAGTAGTCCGCCGCCTGCAGCGACGAGGGCATGCGCTTCATCTTCTCGAAGAAGCGGCGCGCCCAGGCACGCGACTCAGGACTCTGGTTCCAGTACCAGCTGTCGGTCAGGTACATGCCCTCGGTGGTCTTCAGGCCCAGCGAGTGCACGTCGTTGATGAACATCAGCAGGCCGGCCAGCTTCATCGTCTTGGTGATGCCGAACTCGTTGGCCGCCTTCACCGCGTTGATGGTGTCGCCGCCCGCGTTGGCCAGGCCCAGGATCTGCGCCTTGGAGCTCTGCGCCTGCAGCAGGAAGGAGGAGAAGTCGCTCGCGTTCAGCGGGTGCTTCACCGCGCCCAGGACCTGGCCGCCGGACTTGGCCACCACCGCCGAGGTGTCGGCCTGCAGCGAGGTGCCGAAGGCGTAGTCCGCCGTCAGGAAGAACCAGGTCTTGCCGCCCGACTTGGTCACCGCCGCGCCGGTGCCGTTGGCCAGGGCCACCGTGTCGTAGGCGTAGTGGATGGTGTAAGGCGTGCATTCCTCGTTGGTCAGGCGCGAGGTGCCGGCGCCGATCGAGATGAAGGGCTTCTTCTTCTCCGCCGCGACCTTGGCCATCGCCAGGCTGGTGCCGGAGTTGGTGCCGCCGATCAGCAGGTCCAGGCCTTGCGTGTCGAACCACTCGCGCGCCTTGGAGGCGGCGACGTCGGCCTTGTTCTGGTGGTCGGCGAAGACCAGTTCGATCTTCTTGCCGGCGACCTGGCCCTTCGCGTCGGCGATGGCCATGCGGATGGCCTCCACGCCGCCGGCGCCGTCGATGTCGGCGTACACGCTCGACATGTCCGTGATGATGCCGATCTTGATCGTGTCGCCGGAAATCTGCGCCTGCGCGCCAAGACTGCCGCAGGCCAGCACCGAGGCCAGGGCAACGGTTTTGAGGGTCGTCTTCATCGCTTGTCTCCTTGTTCTAACGGCCTCAACGGGCCCATGCGGGTTTCAGACTCGAAGCTCGGGAAATCAGTAGGCAGATGTCGGTCTGCGGATGGGGGTCACACGCTCAGCAGTTCGTCGAGCAGCGCGCGCTTGCTGTCGAGCTGCGCGGCGCTGAAGGACTCGACCACCTGGCCGTGTTCCATCACGACGAAATGGTCCGCCAGCGGCGCGGCGAACCGGAAGTTCTGTTCCACCATCACGATGGTGAAGCCCTGCGCCTTCAGCGCGGTGATCATGCGGGCCAGCGCCTGGACGATGACCGGGGCCAGGCCCTCGGAGATCTCGTCCAGCAGCAGGATGTCCGCGCCGGTGCGCAGGATGCGGGCCACGGCCAGCATCTGCTGCTCGCCGCCCGACAGCCGCGTGCCCGGGCTGTGGCGGCGCTCGGACAGGTTGGGGAACATCGCGTAGATATCGTCCTCGGACATGACCTTGCCGCGACCGCTCTTGAAGACCGGCGGCAGGCGCAGGTTCTCCTCGGTGCTGAGCGAGGCGAAGATGCCGCGCTCTTCCGGGCAGTAGCCCAGGCCGAGGCGCGCGATGCGATGCGTCGGCAGCGTCACGCTCTCCTGGCCGTGGACCTTGATCGAGCCGCTGCGGCGGTCGGTCAGGCCCATGATGGCGCGCAGCGTCGTCGTGCGACCGGCGCCGTTGCGGCCCAGCAGCGTCAACACCTGACCCTGCGGGATCGCCAGGTCGATGCCGTGCAAAATGTGGCTCTCGCCGTACCAGGCCTGAAGCCCTTTGATCTCGAGCGCGTAGGCCATCAATGGGCTCCCTGGAGCTCAGTGGCCTCGGAGCCCATGTAGGCCTCCAGCACCTTCGGATGGCGGGACACGGTGGCGTAGTCGCCCTCGGCCAGCACCGCGCCGCGGGCCAGCACGGTGATGCGATCGGCGATGCTGCTGATCACCTTCATGTTGTGTTCCACCATCAGCACCGTGCGCCCTTCGGCGACGCGCTTGATCAGCGCGGTGACGCGGTCCACGTCCTCGTGGCCCATGCCCTGGGTCGGTTCGTCCAGCAGCATCAGTTCAGGTTCCATCGCCATCGTCGTGGCGATCTCCAGCGCGCGCTTGCGGCCGTAGGGCAGGTCGGCGGCGCGCAGCGCGGCCATGTCGCGCAGGTCGACGAGTTCCAGCAGCTCCAGCGCGCGGCCGTCCAGCTTGGACAGGCCGCCCAGGCCCTTCCAGAAGTGGTAGCTGGTGCCGGTGAAGCGCTGCAGGCCGATGCGGACGTTCTCCAGCACCGTCAGGTGCGGGAACACCGCGCTGATCTGGAACGAACGGATCACGCCGCGGCGCGCGATCTGCGCGGGCTTCTCGCCGGTGATGTCGTGTCCGTTGAAGAGGATCTGTCCGCGGGTGGGCGTCAGGAACTTGGTGAGCAGGTTGAAGCAGGTGGTCTTGCCGGCGCCGTTCGGACCGATCAGCGCGTGGATATGCCCACGCTGCACTTGCAGGTCGACCGAGTCCACGGCGGTGAAGCCTTTGAACTCCTTGGTCAGTTTGCGTGTCTCCAGGATGAGGTTGCTCATCGGCGCAAGGGTGGGCGCCGGTGGTCCGGTGCCTCTGTAGTGGAGCCAGGAATATAGGGGCCCTGGTGGGGACCCTCGACAGCGTAAAACCCTTTACGCAGCATTGCGCAAGGGCTAACCCTCGGGCCTCTGTGGGCGCAGCGGCGCGGGGGTTCCACATGACGCCGCACCTGTCTTTCACGAGGCTGACGTCGCGGGGCCAGGACGTGCCACAACGCGGTCGCGCTGCGACCGTGTCGCCGGAATCTCCTGCAGGAGAACGCTGCTTCTACCGATGGAGGCGGGCGCGACGCGGAGCGGGTGGCTATGCTGCGCGCCTGCCTGGATGCAGGACCCTCGCGGTGCCCGTCGCGACGAGACGGACCGCTACACAAACATGACATGCACAGGAGCTTCCGCATGACCCGTTTCATGACCCGTTCCGGCAAGTTCGCCGCCCTTGGACTCGCGATCGCACTGGCTGCTGCGGGCGTGCAGGCGGCCGCGCCGCAGGTGAAGACGCAGGCGCCGGGCTACTACCGGCTGATGCTGGGCGACTTCGAGATCACCGCGCTGAGCGACGGCACCGTCGATCTGCCGGTCGACCAGCTGATGGACAAGGCCAAACCCGGCGTGGTGGTGAAGGCCTTGAGCAAGAACTACCTGAAGCCGCCGGTCGAGACCTCGATCAACGGCTACCTGATCAACACCGGCACCAAGCTGGTGCTGATCGACACGGGCGCCAACGGCGTGTTCGGTCCGACGACGGGCAAGCTGCTCGCCAACCTGAAGGCCGCCGGCTACCAGCCGGAGCAGGTCGACGAGGTCTACATCACCCACCTGCACCCGGACCATGCCGCCGGCCTGACGAAGGACGGCCAGGCGGTGTTCCCGAACGCCGTGGTCCGGATGGACCAGCACGACGCCGACTACTGGCTGAACACGGCGAATGCGGCCAAGGCCGCGCCGGGCCACAAGGACTTCTTCGGTGCGGCGATTGCGGCGTTGAAGCCGTACCAGGACGCGGGCCGCCTGAAGCCGTTCAGCGGCGAAACCGAGCTCGTGCCGGGCATCCGCACGCACGCGTCCTACGGCCACACGCCGGGGCACACGGTCTACATGGTGGAGAGCCAGGGCCAGAAGCTGGCGGTGTGGGGCGACCTGATGCACGTCGCGGCGGTGCAGTTCCCGGACCCGTCGGTCACGATCAACTTCGACAGCGACTCGAAGCAGGCGATGCCGCAGCGCCAGAAGGCCTATGCGGACGCGGCGAAGAACGGCTACTGGGTCGCGATCGCGCATGTGTCCTTCCCGGGCCTCGGCCACGTGGCCGCGGACGGCAAGGGCTATCGCTGGGTGCCGGCGAACTACAGCGTCAAGCCGTGATCAGCTGAGACGGGCGGAGCCGCCGGCCTCGACGTGACGTTCGAGGCCGGCGACCAGCACGTCGAACACCGCCCGGCATCGCGGGCTGTCCCGCAGGTCCTCGTGCATCGTGACCCAGGTCTCCAGCGGGATGCTGAGCTCGGCCTCCAGCACGCGACGCAGCGCTGGATCGCGCTTCGCGAGCGCGACCTGGCAGAGCCCCAGCCCCGCGCCCGCGCGGATCAGCGCGAGCTGTGCGAGGTCGCTGTCCGCGCGTAGCGCGAAGTGGTCGCGATCCATCCCCGGGAAGCGCCGCGCCAGCTCGCGGACATAAGGCGCCGGCTGGTCGTAGCCGATCAGTGCGTGGTCGCCTGCGGTCAAGGTCTTCATCGAGTCCGGCGTCCCGTGCGCCGCGAGGTAACGCTCGTGCGCATGCAGGCCGACCTCGATCACGCCGACGCGCCGCGCGATCAACTGCTCCTGCTTCGGCGGCGTCATGCGGATCGCGATGTCGGCCTCGCGTCGCAGCAGGTCCTGCACCCGGTTGCTCAACACCAGCTCGACGATCAGCGCCGGATGGCGCTCGCGCAGTTCAGCGATCAGCGGCGGCAGCACCTCCACGCCGATGACCTCGCTCGCGGTCACGCGCACGATGCCGCGCACGCCGTCGCCGTGACTGCGCGCGGTGCGCTCCAGCGCGGCCGCCGTGCTGTCCATCGCCTCCGCGTAGGGCCGCAGCGCGAGCGCCGCTTCCGTCGGCAGCAGGCCGGCGGGCGTCCGCACGAAGAGCGACTGCCGCACCTGCGCTTCCAGCGCCGCCACATGACGGCCGACGGTCGGCTGCGTCAGGTCCAGCGCCCGCGCGGCCCCTGACAGCGAGCCCTCCCGCAGCACGCCCAGGAAGGAGCGGTACCACTCCCAGGCGATGCCGGCGCTGGAGGACGTGCCGGCTGCCGTGCCAGTATCAGTGGCGGCGTCGGTGTCGACGCCGGCCGGGGAGGGGGTCTGCGTTGTCCGCGGGGAGGTCTTCGAAGCCATGCAGAAATGTATAGCCGCCCATTGATGCTCGGTAATTTTCAGGAAAGACGCCTTTTCCCAGAATCCATCCCATGCCTTCACCCAACAGGACCGGCGCGGTCCAACAGGAGCTGACGATGGATGCGATGACCTCGATGGATGCGATCGGCGTGCTGGCCGCGATGACCGCGGTGGCGCGGCGGACG
>NZ_DASVNZ010000100.1:0-13285 GCF_036486225.1 Roseateles sp.
CGGCCTCACGCCCGGACGCGCCATGAAAAACGGGCCCCGCGGGGCCCGTGCTGCGTCCGCCGTCGGGACGGCGTCGGAATGGCGTGAACGCGACGGCCAGGGATCAGCCCTTCACCGCGGCGCGGAACTCCGCGTCGTCCAGCAGCTTGCCGATCAGCGACTTGTAGAGCGCGCCGTACTGGTTGATCGCCATGGGGATGGCGATCCCGCCGACGAAGCTCGACTCCCAGCTGGACTCGGCGGCCAGTTCCTTGTCGAAGACCTTCTGGCCGTTGCGCTTGACGACGAAACGCGCCGCCAGGCGGCCGGTGCCGGTACCGATCGCGGCGTCGACGCGGCTGTCCGTCAGTTCGCCTTCGATCACGACCTGGCTGGCCGGATCGAGCAGGCCGGCGCCCTTGAGTTCGGCGACCAGTTCATCGCGCAGCTGCGCCGAGAACGTGCCCGAGCTCGGTTGCACCGACGAGCCGCGCAGGCCGCCGAGATCGGTATCCATCGCGGCGGGCTTGCCGGCGGCCAGCTTGAAGCTGCCCACCTGGGACGGCGCGGCCTTGGCGGCGCGCAGCTTCTCGACGTTGGTGGCACTGGCCGACGGCGTGGGCAGCTTGGCGGTCATGCAGGCGGTCAGCGCGGCGGTGGCGGCCAGCACGACGGTGAGGCGGGCGGCACGGATCAGGAACGGGGTCATGGAAGTACTTTCTCGGGACTCGAAAAAAGGTGGGAAGCGGGGAACGGGCCCCACGATGGACAGGCAGGACCGGCGGGCCGGCCAGGCCCTTCGATCAGCGGAAGGCCGGATCGTGCGTCACGTCGTTCAGCACGTTGCTGACGACCTGTCGCGTGATGCGCGTCATGGCGGCATCGATGCTGTCGGCCTTGGTGGCGCCTTCCGGCGACGACTTGGCCCCGATGGTGGACCACAGGATCCCCCGGGACTTCTTGACGACGGCCTCCGCGGCACCCGGCGCGCGATAGGTCGCGGTGCACAGGTAGCCATCGCCGACCTGAGAGCCGGCCAGACCGAAGGTCAGCCCCGTGACGAAGCCCTTGGCGAAGACGTCGTCGGAGGTCGGCACGTTGTCCAGCACGATGCTGAGCGACGCGCCGCCATCCACCGGCGTCTCGGACACGCTGCTGAAGACGCCGCTGGCACGGACCTGGTCCGCGATGCGGCCTTTCAGCACGGCGGTGCCCTGCTGGTTCGGGACGCCCTTGGTCTGGAATTCGAAGAACAGCTGGACCGGCTTCGGTTCGGCGGGCTTGGCGAACTGGCTGGCCGCCACTTCCGCCGGCCGGTTGTCGACATAGACGCTCATGCAGCCGGTCAGGCCGACGGCGAGCGCGAACGCGCCCAGCACGCGCGCCAGACTGGCGCCGCGGACGATGATGCTCATGCGTGGATCTCCCTCGTGGAACGCGTCCGATGTGTGTTTGGAATGCGACGGACGGCGTACCGCAAACTATATCGAGCCTGGGACTTGTCGCATCCGGGGCCACCCGAAGTGGGGGCCCAGTACCATCGCCGCCATGCTCACCGCGCTGGACCTGACCCTTATCTATCTGATCGCCGCCGTGCTCGGCGTGGTGGTGTGCCGTTCGCTGAAGCTGCCCCCGATCCTGGGTTATCTGGTCGTGGGCGTGGTGATCGGGCCGAACGCGCTGGCGCTCGCCAGCGACGTGCCGGGCGTGCAGCACCTGGCCGAGTTCGGCGTGGTGTTCCTGATGTTCGTGATCGGCCTGGAGTTCAACCTCCCCAAGCTGCACAGCATGCGGTCGATGGTGTTCGGGCTCGGGCTGCTGCAGGTGGTCGTCACCATCGGCGGGACGATGCTGGGCAACGTCTTCCTGCGCTGGCTGTTCGGGATGCTGGGCTGGGCCTGGGATCTGGGGTGGCAGGGCTCGCTGGCGCTGGGGGCGGCGATGGCGATGAGCTCGACCGCCATCGTCGTGAAACTGATGTCCGAACGCCTGGAACTCGAGAGCGAACACGGCCGGCGCGTGATCGGCGTGCTGCTGTTCCAGGATCTGGCCGTGGTGCCGCTGCTGGTGCTGATCCCGGCGCTGGGCGGGAGTGGCGCCGAGATGATCGAATCGCTCGGCTGGGCCGCCTTGAAGGCGGTCGTGCTGCTGGTGCTGCTGCTGACCGGCGGCCAGCACCTGATGCGGCGCTGGCTGACGCTGGTGGCGCGGCGCAAGAGCCAGGAGCTCTTCATGCTGAACCTGCTGCTGGTCACGCTGGGCCTGGCCTGGTTGACCGAGCACGCGGGGCTGTCGCTGGCGCTGGGCGCGTTCGTGGCCGGCATGCTGATCGCGGAGACCGAATACAAGCACCAGGTGGAACTGGACATCCGGCCCTTCCACGACGTGCTGCTGGGGCTGTTCTTCATCACCATCGGCATGCGGCTGGACTGGCAGACGCTGGTCTTCCAATGGCCGCTGGTGATCATCCTGACGCTGGTGCCGACGCTGGCGAAGTTCGTGCTCGTGGCGGGGCTGGCCAAGCTGTTCCGCGCGCCGACCGGCGTCGCGCTGCGCACCGGCCTGTACCTGGCGCAGGCGGGGGAGTTCGGCTTCGTGCTGCTGACGCTGGGCGCCCAGCAGAACCTGATCGCGGCGCAGTGGGTCAGCCCGGTGCTGGCGGCGATGGTGCTGTCGATGCTGTTGACGCCGATCATCATCGAGCACAGCAACCGCATCGTCATGAAGCTGTCGGCCAGCGACTGGCTGCTGCAGTCGGTGCAGCTGACGACGATCGCCAAGAAGTCGATCAAGACCGATGCGCACGTGATCATCTGCGGCTACGGCCGCAGCGGGCAGAACCTCGCGACGCTGCTGGAGACCGAGCACATCCCCTACATGGCGCTGGACCTGGATCCGGACCGCGTGCGGCAGGCGGCGGCGGCGGGCAAGAGCGTCGTGTTCGGCGACGCGGCCAGGCTGCCGAGCTTGATCGCCGCGGGCCTGACGCGGGCCAGCGCGGTGGTCATCTCGTACCACGACACGGCGTCGGCGCTGAAGGTGCTGCACGAAGTGCGCGGGCATGCGCCGCACGTGCCGGTGGTGGTGCGCACGATCGACGATACCGACCTCGAGAAGCTGCGCGCCGCCGGCGCCACCGAGGTCGTGCCGGAAGCGATCGAGGGTTCGCTGATGCTCGCGAGCCACGCGCTCGCGCTCGTCGGCGTGCCGATGCGGCGGGTGCTGCGCATCGCGCGGGATGCGCGGGATCGCCGTTATGGACTGCTGCGCGGCTACTTCCACGGCGCGGACGACGACACGTCGGAAGAGCGCGATCAGGCCCGGCTCCAGTCCATCAGCCTGCCGATGGCCAGCCTCCTCGAAGGACGCACCCTCGGCGAGATCGGTCTCCTGGCCTGGGGCGTCAGCGTGGTGTCGGTGCGCCGGCCCAACGGGGCGGTGAAGGACGCCAGCGACGACCTCGTCCTGCAGGGCGGCGACACGCTCGTCGTGTCAGGGACGCCCGAGGCGCTCGCGCGCGCTGAACACGGGTTGCTGGTCGGCTGACAACGCGATCTGCGTTTCGCCGGTGGCCTCCGACATCACGGCCGGCATCAACAACCGAGAACCCTCGCGGCTCAGGTGACCCTGGTCACGGTAGAGCGGCACACCGTCGCGCTCGACCTGGCACGTCGTCCCGTCGCACAGCAGCGGCTCGAAGCGCAGCACCGGCAGGCGCGCGTCCGACTTCGCCAAGTCGGCGATGAAGCGGTGCTCGGCGGCGCGGCGGCGGTGATCGTCCGCTTCGCCGATCACACAACCCGGCGTCGCTCCTATCGTCCAGCGACGCGCCTGACGTCGCTCCAGGCATCCTGCGACGTCGAAGGGCGCAGACGGCGGCGGCGCCACCACCATCACCCGCTTGCCCATCGCACGCAGCCGCTTTACGGTCTCGCCCATGTCGACGAGCAGCGCCGCGCGCATCGCCGGCTCGCCGCGCAGGCGTTCCCCGCCACGGGTGCGCTGGAGTTCGTACTTCGCGTCGTCCAGGTACTGCGTCAGCAGGCTCGACAAGACCACCGTGTCGATCTCCGGATGCCGCTCCAGCCAGCGCAGCACCGACGCGTTGAAGGCCTGGCACTGCTCGATCCACGGCGACGCGAAGCTGTTGCCCCGGCCCATCTCCGGCCGCACCGGCGTCAGGCCGGGGAACGGTCCGCAGGAAGACTTCGTCGCCTGCACCAGACCCTGGTCGCTGGCCACGCGGACCAGCCCCGGCACCAGATGCATCGCGTAGGAGTCGCCCCACACCAGCCACCTCGCGCCGCGGCGCGTGCGGCACTCCTCGCTGCCGTCGAAGGGTTCCTCGGCATCGCAGTTGGCGGACAGCCCGTAGTTGGCCTTGCGCAGTTCAACGAAGTCGATCGAGCCCGGCGCGGGCTTGTGCAGGGCCAAGGCCATGCCGCCGACCGCGAGCAACACCGTGCCGGTCCCCAGGATCAGCGCGCCGCGACGACCGGTGAGCAGCGCCTTGGCCGGCCGCTCGACGGCGCGGTGCAGCGCCCACGCCAGCGGGAAGGCCAGCAGCACCGCCCCGAAGCGCCAGGCCATCAGCGCGTGCGGATCGGCCTTCAGTCCGACCCAGGCGTTGTGAAGGATCGCGATCAGGGGCCAGTGGACGAGGTACAGCGCATAGGACCAGTCGCCGATGCGCACCAGCGGCGCGGCCGCGCGCGGCAGGCTTGCGGGCTCGCGCAGCAGCAGGACCAGCGTCGCCAGTCCGACGATCAACGCCGCCGGCCCGGGATGCGCGGTGCCGAACCACTGCGGCACGATCGGCACGGCGAGCAGCAGCGCCCATGCCGGCCACGCGAGCCATCGCAGGGTCCGCTGCGCGGACCCCGTGCCCGCCCGCACACGCGTGCCGCTCATCAACGCGCCGATGGAGCCAAGACCCAACTCCCACGCGCGGGTCGGCAGCAGATAGAACGCGCCGCTGGCGTCGATCGGCTGCCACCAGAGCAGCAGGCCGAGGCTGGCCGCCGTGACGACGATCGCGACGCCGGCCCTCAGGCGCGCGGGGCTGAAGGCCAGCAGCGCCGGCAGCACGAGGTAGTACTGCTCCTCGAGTGCGAGCGACCAGAAGTGCAGCAGCGGCTTGAGGTCGGAGGCGCCCTGGAAGTAGCCGGTCTGCCGCCACAGCACGAGGTTGTTGGCGAAGCCCAGCGCACCGAGCAACTGGCCGACGAAGTCGATCTGCTCGCTGCGGTTGAGCGCCCACGGCGCGGCCATCAGGGTCGCGCCGAGCACGACATACGCCGCCGGCAGCAGCCGTCGCGCGCGGCGGCCGTAGAACGCGCGGAAGCTGAAGTCTCCGCGCTGCAGCGCGCGTTGGATCAGCCCCGTGATCAGATAACCGGAGATGACGAAGAAGATGTCGACGCCGAGGTAGCCGCCCGACGCGCCGGGGATCTGCGCGTGATACAGCAGCACCCACAGCACGGCGATCGCGCGCAGGACCTGGATGTCGTCGCGCAGCGCGACTTCACCGGCCGCGTGCGGGCCGTGCGGGCGATGGAACGGCGTCGCGGAGGAGCTTGTCACCAAGGCGTCAGAACGAATCAAACAGGAGGGCGCGATTGTGGCGCGTGAATAGCGATCCCCCGCGGCCGTCGCGGCTCTGATTTGGGATGCATCGCTAGGCGCAAACCGGAGCCATAGCCCAGCTATGGCGAGGATTTGCAACGACGCGAGGCGCCCAAAGCAGAGCTGCGACGGCTGCGGGGGGTTGCCGCCTGCGTGACAGTGCGGCCTCCATCGTTGCGCCACACTGCCAGCCATGTTGGACACCCAGCCCCGCAGCCCGCAACGCCGCCGCATCTATCTGATGCGCCACGGCGCGGTGACCTACTTCGATGGCACGACGGGCCGTCCGGTGCTGCCGGAACAGGTGCGGCTCAACGACGACGGCATCGCCCAGGCGCAGGCCGCCGGCGAGGCCTTCCGCGCGGCGGGCGTGCGCTTCGACCGCGCGATCGTCTCGGGACTGCCGCGCACCGTCGAGACCGCGGACCTGGTGCTGCGTCACGCCGGCCAGGCCGACCTCCGGCCGCAGACCTGGCCCGAGTGGCAGGAGATCCGCGGCGGCCGCCTCGGCGACATCGCGGACGCGGACCTCGCCCAGGCCTTCAACGGCCTGCAGCGCAGCCCCGTCACGGAGTCGCAACGTTTCCTGAACGGCGAGAGCGTCGGCGAGCTGCTCGATCGTGTGCTCGGCGGTGTCGCGCGGCTGCAGGCCGATCCCGATTGGGACTGCGCGCTGCTGGTCCTGCACGGCGTCGTCAACGCGGCCATCCTGTCGCACGCGGTGACCGGCGGCCAGCGCGTGATGCTCGGCAGCTGGGTCCAGTCGCCCGCCTGCATCAACGTGCTGGACGTCGCGCCGGCCAGCGGGGATGAGCCCGCGAGCTGGCTGCTGCGCGTCTGCAATTTCGCCCCGTCGCATCCGCTGCATGCGGATGAGCGGGCCACCACGATGGAAGCGCTGTACGCGCAGTACCTCCGCTATCGCAGCCAACGCGGCTGAAGGACCTCCCCATGAACTTCGACTACAGCCCCAAGGTTGAGCAGCTGCGCGAGCGCCTGCTCGCGTTCTTCGACGAGCACATCTATCCCAACGAGAAGCGTTACCACGAGGAGATCGAGGCCAACCGCCGCGGCGGCAACGCCTGGATCCCGACGAAGGTGATCGAGGAGCTCAAGCCCAAGGCGCGCGCCGCCGGGCTGTGGAACCTGTTCCTGCCGCGCTCGCCGCGTGCGCCGGAGGGCCTGTCCAACCTCGAGTACGCGCCGCTGTGCGAGATCATGGGCCGCGTGTACTGGGCGCCCGAGGTCTTCAACTGCTCGGCGCCGGACACCGGCAACATGGAGACCATCGAGCGCTACGGCAGCGAGGCCCACAAGGACCGCTGGCTGGAGCCGCTGCTGCGCGGCGAGATCCGCTCCGCCTTCCTGATGACGGAGCCGGACGTGGCCTCGTCGGACGCGACCAACATCCAGTGCCGCATCGAGCGCGACGGCGACGAGTACGTCATCAACGGCACGAAGTGGTGGTCGTCCGGCGCCGGCGATCCGCGCTGCGCGCTGTACATCGTGATGGGCAAGACGAATCCCGACGCGGGACGCCATGAGCAGCAGTCGATGGTGCTGGTGCCGGCCAACACGCCGGGCATCACGGTCAAGCGCCACCTGAGCGTCTTCGGCTACGACGACGCACCGCACGGTCACATGGAGATCGAGCTGAAGAACGTGCGCGTGCCGGTGGACGACATCCTGCTGGGCGAAGGCCGCGGCTTCGAGATCGCGCAGGGCCGCCTCGGCCCGGGACGCATCCATCACTGCATGCGGTCGATCGGCGCGGCGGAGCGCGCGCTCGAGCTGATGTGCCAGCGGGCGATCTCGCGGGTCGCCTTCGGCAAGACCATCGCGCAACAGACGGTGACGCAGGAGCGGATCGCGGAATCGCGCTGCAGCATCGAGCAGGCGCGCCTGCTGACGCTGAAGGCGGCCTACATGATGGACACGGTCGGCAACAAGGTCGCCAAGGCCGAGATCGCGATGATCAAGATCGTGGCGCCGAGCATGGCGCTCAAGGTCATCGACTGGGCGATGCAGGTCCACGGCGGCATGGGCGTCAGCGACGACACGCCGCTGGCCTACATGTGGGCTGGCCAGCGCACGCTGCGCTTCGCCGACGGTCCGGACGAGGTCCACCGCAACTCCCTGGCGAAGCTGGAGCTGGCCCGCCACATGACCCTGCCCAACGCGGGCGACATGCCGATCACCCGCGGCGGCTGAGCTTCCCGTACACCGTCACGCACAAAGCGTGGCATCACACCAACGGGGGGACGTCGCAGGAACCCGCTTCTCCCCCCGGAGAGCGGTTTCCATCACGGAGCGCGGTGGCTAGGATCAGCCACCCTTTTTTCCGGACGCCCTCCCGCGCGCCGCTCCCGCGATGAACCGATTCGCCGAAGTCCGCACCTGGCCGCTGCTGGCGTTCGCGCTGCTGGTCGGCCTGCAGGCCATCGTGCTCACGGTGACCCTGGGCGGTTATGCGGTGGACGGCTGGCTGGCGTGGATCGGCATGGCCTCGCTGGTCCTGACGGTGGCGCTGGCGGTGGCGGTCGTGTCGACGCTGGCTCGCACGCAGGCCCGGGCCAAGCTGGCGCAACGCACGATGGAGGAAGCCATCGACGCGCTGCCGGCCAGCGTGGAGATCTTCGACGCCGAGGACCGCCTGATCGCCTACAACAAGCGCCTGGTGGAGATCTATCCGCACATGCTGCGGCACTTCCAGCACAAGTGCACCTTCGAGGACCTGGTGCGCGAGTCCCTCGCCCGAGGCGGCATCCCCGAGGCCCGCGGCCGCGAGCCCGAATGGCTCGAGGAGCGCAAGCAGGCGCGCGGCCAGCAGATGTCGCCGCTGCTGCAGCGGGTGCACGACGACATGTGGCTGCGCATCTACGAGTCGCGCACGCCGTCGGGCGGGATCGTCGGCGTGCGGATGGACGTGACGGACCTGATCCACGAGCAGCAGCGCCTGGCCGCCAGCCGGGCGCAGCTCCGCGCGACGATCGAATCGGCGGCCAACGGCATCCTGACGCTCGATTCGGGCGGGCATGTGCTGGAAGCCAATCCGAGCTGCGAGCTGCTGTTCGGCTTCACCGCGGCAGAGCTGCAGGGCGTGCACATCGGCATGCTGCTCGGCGCGGCCACCGCGACGGCTCCCGAACCGGGCGCAACACCTGACGCCGCGCTGGACCCGCGCTCCCTGCTCGGCCAGCCGCGCGAGTTCACGGCGCGGCATCGCAGCGGCGAGGCGCTGCACCTGCAACTCGCGCTCGCCGAGGTCCGTACCGACACGATCCATCTGTATGTCTGCATCGTCACCGACCTGACCGAGCGCAAGCGCCAGGAGGAGCGGCTGCGACGCGCGAACGAGCTGCTCGCGCGGCAGTCGACGACCGACGGCCTGACGGGCGTGGGCAACCGGCGGCTCTTCGACCAGCTGCTGCAGACGGAATGGCACCGCGCCACCCGCGCGAACCGGCCGCTGGCGCTGTTGATGGTCGACATCGATCACTTCAAGCAATACAACGACTGCTACGGCCACGTCTCGGGCGACGATTGCCTGCGCCGCGTCGCGACGCTGCTGCGCAGCTGCGCGGGCCGGGGCGGTGAATCGGTCTGCCGCTACGGCGGCGAGGAATTCGCGGTGCTGCTGGTCGACACCGACCTGGCCGGCGCCCAGGTCGTCGCGCAGCGCTGCCTGGACAGCGTGCGGCTGGCCGCGATCGAGCATGTGGGTTCGCCGGTGAGACGCTCGGTGAGCCTGTCGATCGGCGTGGCGTCCTTCATCCCCCAGAACGGCGACGCGGCACAGCGCCTGATCCAGACCGCGGACTCGGCGCTCTACGAAGCCAAGCAGGCGGGACGCGCCCGCCTGATCTGCCAGCAGCAGACGGCCTGAAACGGCGGCGCAAGAACGGCGCATCGGCGGCGGATTGACGGCGCGACAATCGCTCCCATGCCGCACGCCGACCCCACCCTGGATCCGATCGTTTTCCTCAAGCAGCAGATCCGCACCGTGCCGGACTGGCCTTCGGCCGGCGTGCAGTTCCGCGACATCACACCGCTGCTGTCGAATCCCCGGGCCTTCCGCGTGCTGATCGACCAGTTCGTGCATCGCTACTTCGACGCCCGCCCGGATGCGATCGCCGGGCTGGACGCACGGGGCTTCATCATCGGCTCGGTGCTGGCGTATGAGCTCAACGTCGGATTCGTGCCGATCCGCAAGAAGGGCAAGCTGCCCTTCACGACCGTGCAGGAGACCTACGAACTGGAGTACGGCAGCGCCACGGTCGAGATGCACACCGATGCGGTGAAGGCCGGCGACCGCGTGCTGCTGATTGATGACCTGATCGCCACCGGCGGCACGATGATGGCCGGCAAGCGCTTGCTGGAGCGCCTCGGGGCCGAGGTCATCGAAGGCGCGGCGATCGTGGACCTGCCGGAGCTGGGTGGCTCGAAACGCCTGCGCGACGGAGGACTGAAGGTGTTCTCGCTGGTCGACTTCGAAGGGCACTGAGCCCGGTCACTTCCCGATGCAGAACCTGCTGAAGATCTCCCCCAGCAGGTCGTCGGCGGTGAACGCACCCGTGATCTCGCCCAGCGCGTCATGCGCCAGGCGCAACTCCTCCGCCATCAGATCCAGCGCCGGTGGTTGCGCCTCGGCCTGGAGCAGCGCCAGCTCGATGTGCTCGCGCGTGCGGCGCAGCGCCTGCACGTGACGCTCGCGGGCGATGAAAAGCCCTTCCGGCACGGCGTGCCAGCCCACCTGCTCCAGCAACTTGCGCCGCAGCACATCCAGGCCCTCGCCCGTCTTCGCCGACAGCGTCAGCGCGCCCGCGGGCAACGATGCCGGCGCGTGCGCATCGGCCTTGTTGTAGATCTGCAGGATCCGCGACGGATCGACGCTCGCGAGGCGTCCGCGGATCTCGGCGTCCTCGGACTCGTAGTCCGCATGGCCGACGCGTGTCAGGTCGTGCAGGAACAGCACCACGTCCGCATCCGCGATCGCATCCCAGCTGCGCGCCACGCCGATGCGTTCGACCTCGTCCTCGGTGTCGCGCAGGCCGGCGGTGTCGCTGATGTGCAGCGGCACGCCTTCGATCTGGATCGTCTGGCTCAGCTTGTCCCGCGTCGTGCCGGGAATCGGCGTCACGATCGCCAGCTCGGCGCCGGCCAGCGCATTCAGCAGCGAGCTCTTGCCGACATTCGGCTGCCCCGCCAGCACGACCTTGATGCCCTCGCGCAGGATCGCGCCCTGCCGGCTGCGGTCCAGCAAGGCTTCCACGCGCACCAGCAGGCGCCGCAGCTTGCCCAGTGCATCGGCCTGCTCAAGGAAATCGATCTCTTCCTCCGGGAAGTCCAGCGTCGCCTCGACGAGCATCCGCAGCTGGATCAACGCATCGCGCAGTCCGCCGACCTCGCCGCTCAGCGCGCCGGCCAGCGCGCGACCGGCGCTGCGCGCGGCGGCTTCGGTGCTCGCATCGATCAGGTCGGCCACCGCCTCGGCCTGCGCCAGGTCCAGCTTGCCGTTGAGGAACGCGCGCCGCGTGAATTCACCGGGCTCGGCCAGACGCATCCGCAACGCGGGGTCGGCTTCCAGGCATCGCGCCAGCAGCAGCTGCAGCACCACCGGTCCCCCATGGGCCTGGAGTTCCAGCACGTGTTCGCCGGTGTACGAATGCGGGGCCGGGAACAGCAGCGCCAGGCCGTGGTCGATCGCTTCGCCCGAGGCGCTGCGGAAGGGCAGATAGGTCGCCTCGCGCGGCTTCAGCGCCCGGCCGCAGATCGCCGCCACCAGCGGGGCCAGGTCTTGCGGCGCGGACACCCGCACGATGCCGACGGCGCCTCTTCCTGGTGCGGTGGCGATGGCGGCGATGGGATCCTGATGGCGCGACAGCATGGAGGCGATTGTCTCGCAGCGCCCATGAAAAACGGCGATGCGCCCGGGGGCGGCATCGCCGTTGTCGTGAATGGCGCGGGGTAGGCCTCGTCGCCGTCTCTCGTGAGCCGACGCCTGGCGCCTCCGGTTCTCCACCACCTCAAGCCGGGTGGAGAAGCGACCCCCGCATGCATCCCATTAAGCGCTCGCGAGCGGGCGAAAAAAAGCCCCCGGTGTGCGGGGGCTCGGGGCTGCGCGTGAGGAATTGCCGAACCCCTCCCGCGACGGTCACCCTTATTTCTTCACGGCCGCTCCGCCGATCTGCTTGTTGATCATCCATTGCTGGGCGATCGACAGGATGTTGTTCACCAGCCAGTAGAGCACCAGGCCCGACGGGAAGAAGAAGAACATCACGCTGAAGGCCAGCGGCATGATCCACATCATCTTGGCCTGCACCGGGTCGGCCGGTTGCGGGTTCAGCCACACCTGCAGCAGGCTGGACGCCGTCATCAACAGCGGCAGCGGGCCGATGGGCGCGCCGAACAGATGACCGAACAGGCTGTCCGGCTTGGACAGGTCGTGGATCCACATCACCCACGGGGCGCCGCGCATCTCGACGCTGGACAGCAGCACCCAGTACAGCGCGATGAAGAAGGGCATCTGCAGGAAGATCGGCAGGCAGCTGCCCAGCGGATTGATCTTCTCTTCCTTGTAGATGCGCATCATCTCCTGCTGCATCTGCTGCGGCTTGTCCTTCATGCGCTCGCGCATCTCCTGGATGCGCGGGTTCACCGCCTTCATCTTGGCCATGCTGCGGTACGCGCTGGCGTTCAGGCCGTAGAACGCGGCCTTCAGCATCACGACCAGCAGGATGATCGCCCAGCCCCAGTTGCCCAGCAGCGAGTGCAGGACGTCCAGCAGCCAGAACAGCGGCTTGGACAGGATCTTGAAGATGCCGTAGTCCTTCACCAGCTCCAGGCCGGGCGCCAGGACTTCCAGCTTCTTCTCTTCCTGAGGACCCACGTAGAGCACGTCGTCCAGCTTGGCCGAAGCGCCGGGCGCGACGGTGGCGAAGTTCATCACCACGCCGGCGGTGTACAGGTTCTCGTTGAGCGGACGGACGTTGAACTCGCGCGGGCCCGCTTCGTTGCGGATCCAGGCGCTGACGAAGTAATGCTGGACCATCGCGACCCAGCCGTCCTCGGCGTTCTTCTCGTACTCGGCCTTGCCCTTCTTCAGGTCGTCGAAGGCGAGCTTGTGGTACTTCGCCTTGTCCGTGTAGATCGCGGGCCCCGAGAACGAGGTCGGCGCGAACGACGGGCCGGTGTGGTCGATGTGGCCGTCGCGCACCAGCTGCAGGTACAGCTGCGGCGTCACCGGCGCGGCGCCGGTGTTGGTCACCTCGTGGTTCACGCCGATGGCGTAGTCGCCGCGCTTGAAGGTGTAGGTCTTGATCAGCTTCACACCGCCCTGGTCGGCTTCCAGGCGAACGGTCAGCGCGTCCTGGCCGTCCTTGAGCTCGCGCGGGCCGTCGACCAGCGTCAGCACCGTCTGGTCGCTGGGCGCGTTCGGCACGTTCAGCAGGCCGGAACGGGCGCTGTAGTTGCGGATCGGGTCCAGGATCACGACGTGGCCGCTGGGATTGGTGTCGTCGGCGTGCTTGAGCAGCTCGACGCGCACCAGGCTGCCGCCGCGGGTGTCGATCGTGGCCTTGACCACGTCGGTGGTGAAGGTGACCAGCTCGTTCTTGATCGCGGCCGGGGCGGCGGTCCCACCGGCGGCGGAGGCGCCGGCGGCGACCGGCAGCGCGGCGGC
>NZ_DASVNZ010000123.1:0-18125 GCF_036486225.1 Roseateles sp.
CCCGCCGCCAGGCGGCGTGCAGCGCCGGCGTCAGCAGCTCCAGGCGGCGCAGGTGCTCGTCCTCCCAGCCCTCCACGGCGAACAGGAACAGGCTCTGCGGCCGCTCGCCGTCGGCGGCGACGCCGTGCAGCGCCAGTTCCCGCAGGCCCGCTTCCAGCAGCGGCTGGAACAGCGCCGAGTCCGACTCCCGCGCGAGATCGATGTGCAGCGGCCGCCGCCCGTCGCCCCAGCGGCGGATCAGGGACAGCCACAGGCCGTGGTCGGCGGATTCGAGCTGCGTGTGCAGGACGTCGCCGATGGGCTTCAGATGGAAGAGCTGCGCCGCCAGCCGCGGCGACGGCGACTGATCGCCGACGCAGACCATCAGCCGGTGCGGCAGCAGCGGCTGCAGCCGGCTCTGGCTCCAGACGAAGAACTGCGCCGGCGTCGCCGGCTGGCGCGCGCTCCACAGGGCCTCGAGCAGCCGCTCGGCGAGCACGCGGTCCTGCAGCCACGACAGCGGCAGGCCGTCCCCCTCGGCCAGACCGGCGAACGGCATGGCCATCGCCGGCAGCCCGGTCGGGGCGGCGGTCGAGGCCAACGGCGGGGTCAGCGGTGCAGTCAGCGATGAGGACATCGAGGGCGGCGTCATGGGCGTGGCGTCATGGGGATGGGCATGGGCGGCGGCGTGGAGCCGGATCGCCGTCAGCCTGCCCGCGCGGCGTGACGTCCCGATGAATCGACGGCGCGCGCACCCTCGATCACGCCCGATCACCCGCGCGGCCCGCACGACACCCGGGGGCGAGCCGCGGGTACCCGCCTTGCCCTACCTGACATCGGGTGGCAGTTGAGCCGTCCCGCCGGAGCCCGCCGAGCGGCCCGCGCCGGACGTGGACACGGCAAATCGGCTACCGTTGTCGTCCGGCCCTTCCTCCCCCCGGGGCCGCAGGAGTTGCTTGCATGTCGGATCACGATCTGCCGCCGGTGCGGCGCGATCTCGCGCGCCGTTTCGAAGCGGTCCGGCGCCACACGCTGACGCTGGCCGAGCCGCTGTCGGTCGAAGACCAGGCTGCGCAGTCGATGCCGGACGCCAGCCCGGCCAAGTGGCACCAGGCCCACACCAGCTGGTTCTTCGAAGCACTGCTGCTGCGCCCGCATCTGCCGGGATACCAGCCGCTCGATGAGTCCTTCCACTTCCTCTTCAACTCGTACTATGAAGGCCTCGGCCCGCGCCATCCGCGCCCGCAGCGGGGCTTGCTGACGCGACCCTCGCTGGATCAGGTCCGCGCCTACCGGCGCCATGTCGACACGCACATCCGGCGATTGATCGCGGACTGCAGCGACGCGGTGTGGGACGAGATCGCCCCGACGCTGGAACTCGGCCTGCATCACGAGCAGCAGCACCAGGAGCTGCTGTTGACCGACGCGTTGCACCTGCTGTCCTGCCACCCGTGGCGGCCGGCGCTGATCGACGCGGCGCCCGCACCGGTCGCGGCCGGCGCGAGCGAGTGGCTGCGCCATGACGGCGGCCTCGTCGAGATCGGCCGCGGTGCCGCGGAGACAGGTTTTGCCTTCGACAACGAAGGCCCACGGCATCGCGTCTGGCTCGATCCCTTCGAGATCGCCAGCCGCCTGGTGACCTGCGGCGACTTCCAGCGCTTCATCGACGACGGCGGTTACCGCGAGCCGCGCTGGTGGCTGTCCGACGGCTGGGCCACGGTTCAGCAGCAAGGCTGGCGCGCCCCGATGTACTGGGTGGACGACAGCGGAGACGAAAAGGGAAACGGAGCCGGCGACGCAAGCACCGGCACCGGCTCGCGCTGGTCGGTCTTCGGCCTGCACGGCCTGCGTCCGATGGACCCGGCCGCGCCGGTGATGCAGCTCAGCTTCTACGAGGCCGCCGCCTATGCGGAATGGGCCGGCGCCCGACTGCCCAGCGAGCAGGAATGGGAGGCCGCGTCGACCTTGCCCGGCATCGAGCAACTCGACGATCAGGTCTGGCAGTGGACCCGCTCGGCGTATCACCCGTATCCCGGCTTCCGGCCGCTGGACGGCGCCGCCTCCGAATACAACGGCAAGTTCATGGTCGGCCAGCTGGTGCTGCGCGGCGGCAGTCTCGCGACGCCGCCCGGCCACACACGCCCGACCTACCGCAACTTCTTTCCGCCGGCCGCGCGCTGGCAGTTCACCGGGCTGAGACTGGCCCGCGATGCGCGCCCGCGCGCGGAGACCCACGCATGAGCAGTTTCGCCGAGGACCTTCACGCAGCACTGGCCGGCCCCGAGCACGCGATCTCCCCGAAGTACTTCTACGACGCGCAGGGCTCGGCCCTCTTCGAGCAGATCTGCGAACTCCCGGAGTACTACCCGACGCGCACCGAGCTCGCGCTGCTGCGCCGCTTCGCCGGCGACTTCGCCGCGCGCATGGGGCCGGGCGCCCAGCTGATCGAGTACGGCGCCGGCGCACTGGTGAAAGTGCGCCTGCTGCTGGAGCGCACGCAGCAGCTGCACAGCTTCGTGCCGGTGGACATCTCCGGCCCGCATCTGCTGGCCGCCTGCGAGTCGCTGCAGCGCGAGCATCCCGCGTTGCGCATCCTGCCGGTGGTGGCGGACTTCACCCGCATGCATGTGCTGCCCGACGCGCCGGAGGACGGCCGGCGCGTAGGCTTCTTCCCGGGGTCCAGCATCGGCAACTTCAACCCGGACGAGGCGCTGGCGTTCCTGCGCCTGCTGCGCGAGGAACTGGACGGCGGCGCGCTGCTGATCGGCGTGGACCTCATCAAGGATCCTGCCCGGCTGCATGCGGCCTACAACGACCCGCAGGGCGTGACGGCGCGCTTCAACCTCAACCTGCTCCGGCACGCCCAGCGCGAGCTGAAGCTGGAGTGCGACCCGGACGGCTTCGACCATTACGCGTTCTACGACCCGCGCCAGCACCGCATCGAGATGCACCTGCTGCCGCGCGGCGAGCAGCACCTGCAGCTGCAGGGCCGCCGCTACACCCTGGTGCCGGGCGAGAGCCTGCACACGGAGAACTCGTACAAGTACAGCGTGGAGAGCTTCCAGGCGCTGGCGCGGGAAGCGGGGTTCAAGCCCTCAGCGCACTGGACGGACGAGCAGCGCTGGTTCAGTCTTCATTGGCTGGAAGCCTGACGGTCGTCGGCCGACGAATCGGCGGCGCAACAAGCGGCTCGATCAGGCGTCGTAGCCGTAGACGTCCGCGAGCTTCTCCAGCAGCGCGGGCTCGTCCTTCGTCGCGAAGAAGTAAGGGAACAGCGTGCGCGAGCGGCTGTCCTCGTTCAGCGAACCGCCGTACTTCTTGACCTGCGTGGCGCCGTAGGCCAGCGACAGGCTCATCAGCACCGCCGGCGCGCCGACGCTGCGATGCAGCCGCTCCTCGCCGTGCGGCTGGAAGTCCAGCATCCGGCGATAGAAGGCCTTGTGGCGAGGATTGACCTCGATCACCAGGAACTCGGCACCCCAGTGGTGCGCCGCGTGCAGGTAGGCCAGATGGAACAGGCTGGCCAGGACCAGCTTGGACGGACCTTCCGGATCGGCGGCCAGCCGGGTGAATTCGCACAGCTGCCAGCCTTGACGGCGCATGCCGGCCATCTCGGCCGGGAAGCTCTGGTCCGCCGCCAGGTTGCCGCCGTCACGGCGCAGGCCCAGCGTCGACACCAGCCGACCTTCCCAGTACGCGCCCAGCGTCACGTCCGCGGAACGGCTCAGCCTGTAACCTCGTGACGCGTACCGGCGCTCCAGCAGAGCATGCCCGGTGCCCTCCATGAGGGCACGGATCTCGATGCGGCCGAACTCGGTGTCGCGGGAAACGAGCTCCACGGAATCGGAGCGGAGAAACGAACGCTCCGAACCAATGGACTGCAGCGCCTGCAAAGGGCTTGCGGGCGCTTCCAATTCAATGTTCGACATGCGAGATTCGTCGCTCATTCCCAACTCCAGACTGCTTGGTTATCAAGGGCGAGTCTATGACCTACTCAAAGTAGTTACTGCCGGCCGCTACGATAGTTAACAAATGCGACCTTCGTCTTACGGGTCTGTCCCGGGTTTGAACGGGGGTCAATCCCTTGCCAGGGCGAAACCCCGCATTTGAGGGAATTCCGTTACATAACGGGCGACTGCGTGCGGACCAGCGAAGTTCCTCGCCACCACGCGCATTTCCCGACTTCCGCGCCCGCATGACCGCGCCTCCCGGCGTGATATCTGTTGCAGGTGTAACCAGATGCATTTGGTTCAAATGCCGAATTCATGGGACACACCAGGCTCACTTTTTTGCTGAAATCCATACGGCATCTGGGGATATTTGTCGTTTCGCGCCCTGCTCGTCCGCCTGGCGACCAACAAGTTCGTATCTCGTTGCGTCCAATGGCGGGTCCTCACACCGGTCGTGACACCGGTCACGGCAGGGCTCAAGCGCAGGGTCGGGCGGCGAGTCCATCCAGGCGCTGACGCGCCTCCGCCATCAAGGTGTCGACCCGGCCATCCGCCTGCGCGGCGATGGCGTTCAGGTCGAACATGGCGGCAAGTTCGTTGGACGAAATCGAGGCCCCCGGCAGGTCACCGACCTCCAGCGCCGTGCGCAGCAGCTGCTCCAGCGATCCCTCGCCCTGGCGCACGCGGTGGATCAGGTCGCGGATCATCGCGCCGGTGCGCTGGCGCCCCAGGCGTGGCATCAGCAGATGCTCGAGGCGCTCGCTGGCCACCAGACCCTGACGTTCGAGGACATGCGCCCGCATCCGGTCGACGCGGATGACGGGTTCGGCCAAGGCGCGGTTGAGCGCCTGCACCGCCGCATGCGCACCGCCCATCAGGCCGCTCCACTCGGCCAGCTCGGCCTGGTGCTGGCCGAGGCCGCGCTCATGCTCCGGCGTCATGCAGCCCATCAGCCCGGCGACGCGCTGCGGCGCGCGCTGCACCGCCGCCATCGCCTGCAAGGCCGCGACCGGGTTCTTCTTGTGCGGCATCGACAGGCAGGCGCCGTAACCCTCGCCGGGCGGTTCGTTGAGTTCGTCCACCTCGGCCTGGGCCATCAGCGCGAAGTCCTGCGCCAGCTTGCCGAGATTGCCGCAGAGCAGTCCGACCTCCAGGCCCAGGCGCAGCCAACGGTCGCGCTGCGTGTGCCAGCACATGTCGGGACGCGGCAGCGAGAGCTCGGCGGCGACGGCGGCCAGCATGTCGTCGGCGCGGTCACCCATCGCGTCCAGCGTGCCGACCGCGCCGCCCAGCTGCAGCAGCAGCGAGTCGCGGCCCTGCTCGCGCAGGCGCTCGGCGCTGCGCAGCAGCGGCATCAACCAGTTCATGAGCTTGAAGCGCAGGCTGATCACCTGCGCGGGCTGCATCATCGTGCGGCCGAGCATCGGCACGGCGACATGACGCTCGGCCAGATCCAGCAGCTGCCCGCAGAGCTGCTGCAGGTCGTCGTCGAGCAGGCGCAGCGCCTCGCGGCTGCGCAGCACCATCGCGGTGTCGATGAGGTCCTGCGCCGACGCGCCGCGGTGCACATAGACCGCGGCGGAGGGGTCGAACAGCGCGACCGTCTCGCGCAGGCGCTGCACGACCGGCTGCGCCAGGTTGCCGCTGTGCGGCGCGGCGGCGATCAGGGCCGGCACGTCGTAGAGTTCGGCGCGGCACAGGCTGGCGATGGCCTGCGCCGCTGGCGCGGGAATCAGTCCCACACGGGCCGCGGCGCGGGCGAGCGCGGCCTCCACATCCATCATCGACTGGACCACCGCGGTCGGCGAGAACACCGATTCCATCGCGGTGGACGACAAAAAAGCCTCGAACAGCATCCAACGTCCTTTAAGGACTTCCGATGCTATCGAGGCTCCTGCGTACGCCGTACTCAAGCAAACCCGCTTGGGGTTTGTCTCAGCCGGTGATCGCCCGCCGGGGCCCCGCGTTCAGGGGCCTCCCGCGGGCTCAGGTCCGCTTCAGTTGGCCGGCACGTACATCTGGGCCAGGCGGCTCATCAGGCGCAGCGACAGGCGATGCATCGTGATGACCTCCAGCAGGCCGTTGCGGTGCAGCTCGACGATCTTCGCGTCGGGCAGCTCGGCCAGGGCCTTTTCATTGATGGTCAGGAAACCGTCCACGTCGAGCTTCTCGCCGCTGGGCAGTTCCGCCTCGAAGCGCATGTCCTGCAGCAGGTCCAGGTCCTGCAGCAGTTCGCAGGCCTGGCGGGTGCGCTCGGCCTCGCGCTCGAAGTCCTCGCAGAACTGCTTGGCGTTGAGCAGCAGCTCGGTCGCCTCGCCGTCGGCCTTGAACAGGGGCTCGCCGTCGGTCTCGGAGAACGCGCCGGAAGCCATGTCCAGGCACAGCGCCATGTCGGCGCTGTTTTCCTCGATGCGGGCCATCGCGAAGGGCCAGCGGCGGATGTAGGCCGGCACGTAGCGGCCGGTCCACTGGCCGTCCTTGATGAACAGGTTGCTGCCCTGGCGCAGGCCGAACACCGCCAGCGGGGCCACCGCCGCACGCTGGCCGTCGACCGCCTGGCCGACGCGCACGAACACCACGGGGTATTCGAGGCTGGCGTCGGCGAACTCGGCCACGGCGACGAACAGCGAGTTCAGCTGCGTCACGCGGTCCAGCACCGGGGCGCCGATCTTCATGCGCGTGTTCTTGTGCTGCACCCGATCCACGGGGACCAGGTTCTCATACATCGGGGGGTTGCTCATTGATTCACTCCATCGTCCGCCAGTCGCGAGACCAGCACCTTGTCCACACGCTTGCCGTCGAGGTCGACCACCTCGAATCTCCACGCGTCCCACTCCGCCACATCGGCCGTGCGCGGCAGACGCCCCAGCAGCAGCATCACCATGCCGGCCAGGGTGTTGTAGCGCCCACGGTCCTCCTCGGGCAGTTCCTTCAGATCCAGGCGGTCCTTCAGCTCGGTGACCGGGATCAGGCCGTCCATCAGCCAGCTCCCGTCCTCGCGCTGGACCGCCCAGGCGTCCTCGCCGTCGGACGAGTTGAACTCGCCCGCGATGGCTTCCAGGACGTCGCGCATCGCGACGACGCCCTGCACTTCGCCGTATTCGTCGACGACGAACACCAGCGGCGTTTCCGAACCGCGCATGTGCGCGAGCAGTTCCATGCCCGACAGCGTCTCGGGCACGAAGACCGGCGGCTCCAGGCCGGTCGACAGGTCCAGCGACTCGCCGGCCAGCGAGCGCGCCAGCAGGTTCTGCGCGCTCACCGTGCCGACCACGTCGTGCAGGCCGCCACGGCAGACCGGGTAGCGGCTGTAGCCGTGCGCGCGCAGGATCTGCAGCATCTGGTCGGGCCGGTCGCTGATGTCCAGCCACGCGATCTCGGCGCGCGGGATCATCATCGAGCCGATCTGGCGCTCGTCCAGGCGGAACACGTTGCGCACCATCTGGTGCTCGTGTTCCTCGATCACGCCGGCATCGCGGCCTTCGTCGAGGCTGGCGGCGATCTCCTCTTCCGTCACCGCGCGGTTGGCGCGGCCGCCCATGCCCAGCAGCTTCAGCGTGAACTCGGTGCAGAAGCTCAGCAGCTTGACGAAGGGCCGCGTCACCAGCGACATGATCTCCATCGGCGGGGCGACCAGGCGCGCGACGTTCTCCGGGTACATCTGGCCCAGGCGCTTGGGGACCAGTTCGCCGAAGATGATGGTGACGAAGGTCAGCACCAGCACGACCAGACCGGTGGCGGTGATGTCGGCGGCGCGGGGGCTCAGCGGCGTGTTGGCGCGCAGCACGTCGGCCAGCGGTCCGGAGAAGGCGGCCTCGCCGACGATGCCGTTGAGCACGCCGATGGAGGTGATGCCGATCTGGACCGTGGACAGGAACTTCGTGGGGTTCTCGTGCAGGTCCATCGCGGCCTGCGCCCCGGCCTCGCCGCCCTCCACCATCACTTGCAAGCGTGCCTTGCGGGAAGCCGTGAGGGCCATCTCCGACATGGCGAACAAACCGTTGAGCAGGATCAGGAAGAGAACTAGGGCGGTATCCATTGACAGCGCGGACCGGGTACTAACCCCGAGTCGCGCCCAAAACACAAGGTCGGCAAGGTTAGCAGAGCCTGTGTGACATCGGCACCGCAGAATCCCGCTATGCATTACCTCATCGGCGATCTCCAGGGCTGCTGCGACGCGCTGGCCCGGCTCCTGGAAAAGATCGATTTCTCCCCGTCCCGCGACCGGCTCTACCTCCTGGGGGACCTGGTCAACCGCGGTCCCGATTCCCTGACGACCCTGCGTCGGCTGCAGTCGCTGGGCGACGCGGCGCAGTGCCTGCTGGGCAACCACGACCTGCACCTGATCGCCACGGCGGCGGGGTTGCGAGCCCCGCACAAAGGGGACACCCTGGACGCGATCCTGCAGGCGCCGGACCGCGAGGCGCTGCTCGAGTGGATGCGCCGTCAGCGGCTGGCGATGCGGTCGCAGGGCTGGCTGATGGTGCACGCGGGCGTCGTGCCGCAATGGGACGCGGACGAGACGCTGGCGCTGGCCGAAGAGGTGCACGCGCTGCTGCGCGGCCCGGAGCTGGCGGAGTTCCTGCCGCAGATGTACGGCAACGAGCCCGATCGCTGGAAGGACGACCTGACGGGCGTGCCGCGGCTGCGCTTCATCATCAACGTGCTGACGCGGATCCGCTTCTGCAATGCCAAGGGCCGGCTGGACTTCAAGACCAAGGAAGGCCTGGGCACCGCGCCCGAGGGCTTCATGCCCTGGTTCGAGGTCCCGGAGCGGCGCACGGCGGGCCATCCGGTCGCGTTCGGGCACTGGTCGACACTGGGCCTGGTGCAGCGGCCGGACCTGCTGGCGCTGGACACCGGCTGCGTCTGGGGCGGACAGCTGACGGCGGCACGCGTGGCGGACGGCCAGGCGCAGGAGATCATCCAGGTGGAATGCGTGCAGGCGAAGAAGCCGGGCGCGGACTGAGCACCCATCCATCGAGAGGCGCCGGCGCGCGCTTACAATGCGCGCCTTCTTCCAGGAGATGTGGCCGAGTGGTTTAAGGCAGCGGTCTTGAAAACCGCCGAGGGTTCGCGCCCTCCGTGAGTTCGAATCTCACCGTCTCCGCCAGGAGCACCCTGGAAATGGGCCCTGTGGCCCAACGCCCGCGCCGCCTGAAGCAATCAGTTGCCAAGCGCCGCGGCCTCAGCGATATTCGCAATTCGCGAATACCGAATATCACGCTGAGATGGACCTCAAACCCCAAGACCTGCTAGTGCTGCTGAAGGCCGCTGCGCACCCGCCGCAACGTTGGACCTATGCCTCGCTGGGCAAGGCACTGGCGATGAGCGCCTCGGAGACCCACGCGAGCGTCAAGCGGGCCGTCGCCTCCGGCTTGGCCGTGGCGCCCTCCCGCGGTGAATGGTCGCCCGTTCACTCCAACCTGCTGGAATTTGCGCTGCACGGCGTGCGCTACGTCTGGCCGGCCATGCCCGGACCAGTCAAGCGCGGCGTGCCGACGGCCTTCGGCGCCGAGCCGCTGGCGAGCCAGTTGACGGTGACTCCCGGTGAGGCACCGGTCTGGGCCCATCCGACCGGCAGCGCCAAGGGGCCGACGCTGTCGCCAATCTATCGGACGGCGCCGCAGGCCGCGCTGGCCGATCCGGCCCTGCATCGCCTCCTCGCGCTGCTCGATGCCCTGCGAACGGGCCGGGCTCGCGAGCGCAGCCTGGCGTCGAAGCTCATGGAAGTTGAATTGACGCAGGCGTTTGCTGGAAAGGTGACAGCCCATGCGCCGCGATGACCCCAACCTGCCCTACCTGCGCAGCGTCGCCGAAGCGCTGGGCGAATTGCGCGAGCAGGTGGTCTTCGTCGGCGGCGCCGTGGCCGGCCTGCTGGTGACAGATCCGCTGGCCGAGGCAGTGCGCGCCACCCGCGATGTCGATGCCGTGGTGAACGCCAACCGGGCGATGTTCCATCGCATCGAGGAGGCCGTCGCGGCACGAGGATTCGCACGCGATGTCAGCAGCGACGTGATCTGCCGCTGGGTGCACAAGGAATCGGGTGTGCTGTTCGATCTGATGCCGGTGCAGCCCGAGGTGCTGGGCTTCACCAATCGTTGGTATCCATTCGCCGTCGAAACCGCCGAGGTGGTGGACCTCGGCGCAGGCTGCCGGGTCCGATTGGTGAGCGCGGTGGCTTTCGTGGCCACCAAGCTGGAGGCCTTCGCCAGCCGCGGGGAAAGCGACTACATGACCAGCCACGACCTGGAGGACGTGCTGAACATCGTCGACGGGCGCCAGGAACTCGTCGCCGAACTGGCGGGCGCACCCGTCGAATTGCGAAACACCGTGGCGGCGGCCTTCACGCCGCTGCTGAAAAATGCTGGCTTCTTGAACGTGTTGCCGGGCTTGCTTGCCGAGCCCGAGCGTGCGGGGTTGGTGCTGGCTCGTCTGAAAGCGATGAGCCAGCAATGACCACGAATCTGCATCCTTTATTACTTGTTCCGACGACCGCATGCCGCTGATGCCTGGATCCATCGCATGAACGCCCGCACGTCCTCACGCCCCCCTGCCCTGCTCGCCCTCATCGGCGGCAACGAGGACCGGTTGACGCCGGGGACGGTGCTGCGCGAGCTGATCGCGGCGTGTCATGAAGGGCGTTCGGCAGCGGCGCCGCTGCAGGTCGTCGTCCTCAGCACCGCCAGCGGCGAGCCCGACCTGCTCTGGTCCCAGTACGAACCCGCCTTCCGTTCACTCGGCGCGACGCCGCGCTGGCTCGATCCGCGCGATCGCGACGCGGCCGGTGCCGCGGCGACGCTCGACGCCGTGCGGACGGCCGATCTGCTCTTCATGACCGGCGGCGACCAGGAGCGCCTTGTCGACGTGATCGTCGACACGCCGCTGCATGCGCTCGTCCACGAACGCCATCGCGCCGGCGAACTTGCCATCGCGGGGACCAGCGCCGGCGCCTCGGCGCTCGGCGCGCACATGCCGGTCGGCGATCTCGACGAGCAGTTCGCCGGTCCGTCGCAGCCCCTGCATCGCGCGCTCGGGCTGATGCCCGCGCTCGTCATCGATCAGCACTTCGCGCAGCGCAAGCGCCATGCGCGACTGCTGCGCCTGGTGTCGCTCGATCCGCGCCGGCTCGGTGTCGGGATCGATGAAGACACCGCCCTGCTCATCCGCCCGGATGTCGGCCTGCGCGTCGTCGGCAGCGGCGCGGTCACCGCCATCGACGCCGCCCGCGCCAGCGATCGACGCGAACCCGCCGGCGTGATCGCGCTGGAGAACCTCGGCTTCCATCTGCTCGCCGCGGGCACCTCGCTGCGCTTCGACGATCCGGCCGTGCCGCCGCATCTGCTGCGCGTGCTGCAGGCGATCGCCGCCTCGGCGTCGCTGCGCGACTGACGAGCGATCAGACGCCAGCGGCCACGTGCGCCGCGAAGCCGGTGACGCCCGGGGCGACCTTGTCGCCCAGCTCGTGCCCATCGGGATAGTCCCCGCCGTTCTGCGCGCGGAAAGCCACCGGCGCCTCGTCGAAGACATGGGCGAGCCGCTCGCGCCACGCGGCGGCGGCAGCCTCGACCGCTTCCGGCGTCATCCGCCCCGCGCCGTGCACCGCGTGCGTCTTCAGCACCGACATGCCGGGGTAGAACAAGGTGCCATGCGTGATCGGGAACAGCAACTGGTCGATCGGACCGTTGATGCCGCGCGGACCGTAGTCGGCGGCCGGACCACCGGTCGTGACCGACACCATCGCGCGCCGGCCTTCGAAGCCGCCTTCGCCGTAGCGCACGCGGTTGCCCTGCCCGTTGCGGCCGTAGGCCAGGCCGCGCGCCCAGACGCGATCGATCCAGCCTTTCATGATCGCCGGCATGCCGAACCACCACAGCGGGAACTGCAGGATCACCAGGTCCGCGGCGAGCAGCTTGCGCTGTTCCTCGACGACATCCGCCGGCTGGTGACCCTGCTCGAAGGCGTGGCCGGACTCCCGCACGAAGTCCAGGCGGGCGGCGTCCGTGCGGACCGGAAAGTCCTGTTCGTCGTAGACGGCCTTCCAGCCCATGGCGTAGAGATCGGACTGCATCACCTCGTGGCCAGTGGCGCGCAGCGTCTGCTCGGCGACGTCGACCAGCGTGCGCGTCAGCGAGGTCCGCTCCGGTTGGGCGTGGACGATCAGCACGGTCTTGTGATCGGGGAAGTCGTTATCGGCAGCACGGGTCATGTGAGGCTCCAGGAAGTCGAAGTGGATCGGGAATGAACGCAGTCTGACGATCCGATCCCCATCCGTGAAATCACGTCTTCTCTGTCCTACTATCGATCGCATGGATACCAGCCGCCTCGACCTCAACCTGCTCGTGACGCTCGAAGCGCTGCTCACCGAGCGCCACGTGACCCGCGCCGCCGCCCGGTTGAACCTCAGCCAACCGGCCGTGAGCGCGCAGCTCGCGCGGCTGCGCGACGTCTTCGAGGATCCGCTGCTGCTGCCCGCGCAGCGCGGCATGACACCGACGGCCAAGGCGCTGTCGCTGCTGGAACCGCTGCGCCAGGCGCTGGACCAGGTGCGCGGCGTCGCGAGTTCACACCTGAACTTCGACCCGGCCACCGCCGACCTCACCGTCACGATCGCGGCCTCCGACTATCTGCAGACGAGCGTGCTGCAACCGCTGGTGCTGCGGCTGCGTCGCGAGGCGCCCGGCATCCGCATCGCCGTTCGCCACATGGACCCGGCCCAGCACGCCGCGCAGATGGCGCGCGGCGACGTCGACCTCGGTCTGATGCAGCCGATCGAGGCCGCGCCCAGCCTGCGCATGCGCGCGCTCTTCCACGAGCGCTACGTGCTGATCGCCCGCCGCGGTCACCCGGCGCTGGCGAGCAAGCCGGGCAAGACCGGCGAGAAGGCCCCGGCCAAGCTGAGCGCCAAGGCGTTCGCGAAGCTGGAGCAGGTCATCGTGTCGCCCGCGGGCGGCGCGTTCTCGACGCCTGTCGACCAGGCACTGGCCGCCCTCGGCCTGAAGCGCCAGGTCGTGCTCTCCGCGGCGTCCTTCCTCTTCGTGCCGGACATCGTCGCCCGCTCCGACCTCGTGGCCCTGGTGCCCGAGCGGCTCGTCAAGGGCCGCTCCGCCGGCCTGCAAGTCCTGACCCCGCCGCTGCCGATCGAGGGCTTCGACATCGCCATGGTCTGGCACGAGCGCAACCAGGGCCACGCCGCCCAACGATGGCTGCGAGAGCAGGTGCTGGCGGTCGGCGCGTCTCGCGATGGCGGGACGGCGGGCGGGACTGCGTCGTGAATCAACGACGCTCCGACGCCGTCAAAACGTTCATACAACGTATGGCAAACACCTTCTTAACCTGAAGCTGTCGGCAAGCTGTCGAAGGCCCTTCCACGACGGCTCGCTGCGCAGAAATGCGTACGACACGCGGGAGCCGCGCCGGAACCATGGGCACATCTCGATACCTCCCCGGTGTGCCATGACCCTCAACCGTTCGCTTGCCCGAGGCCTGTTCCTCGCCGCGGTGGCCCTGTTCTTCGGACTGGGCGCGCTGCGTTATCCCATCGGCCGCATGGACCATGCCGGCGCCGGCATGTTCCCGCTGATGATCAGCATCCTGCTGGGCCTGGTGGCCATCTCCACCATCGTGCGCGGCATCGTCGCCGGCGGCCCCGGCCTCGAGTTCAAGGTCAAGAACATCGGCCTGATCCTGGCCGCGCTGACCGCGTTCTCGCTGACCTCGCGCTTCGTCAACATGTCCGCCGGCATCGTCGTGATGGTCTTCATCGCCACGGCCGCCGGCAGCAACTACTCCTGGAAACGCAACATCGTGATCTCGATCGGTCTGCTGACCATCGCCTTCATGTTCCAGAAGTTCCTCGGCCTCAACCTGCCGCTGCTGTAAGGCCCCGACCATGGAAATCCTGCACAACCTCGCCTTCGGCTTCGAGCACGCGCTGACCTGGCAGAACCTGATGTTCTGCGCGATCGGCTGCGTGGTCGGCACCCTCGTGGGCCTGCTGCCAGGCCTCGGCCCGCTGGCCACCATCAGCGTGCTGCTGCCGCTGACCTACTCCATCCCCGTCAACGGCGCGCTGATCATGCTCGCCGGCATCTACTACGGCGCGCAGTACGGCGACAGCGTCAGCGCCATCACGATGAAGATCCCGCATGCGAGCTCCATCGTGGCCTGCATCGACGGGTACCAGATGACCTTGAAGGGGAAGACGGGCCTCGCCCTCTTCACCGCGGGCATCTCGAGCTTCATCGGCGGCACCGTCGCCATCGTCGTGCTGGCCTGCCTGGCGCCGACGCTGGGCGAAGTGGCCTTCCTGTTCGGCCCGGCCGACTACTGCTCGCTGATGCTGCTCGGCTTCCTCTGCGTGAGCTTCGTGACCACCGGCAGCCTGCTCAACGGTCTGGCGATGTGCCTGATCGGCGTGCTCTTCGGCCAGATCGGCACCGACGTCAACTCCGGCATGGAGCGCTACACCTTCGACATGCCCTTCCTCGCCGAAGGCGTGGGCCTGGTGAGCATCGCGCTGGGCTGCTTCGGCATCGCCGAGATCTCCAAGAACCTGGACGCCAAGAACGAGCGCACGCCCTTCAACGGCAAGATCCACCTGATGCCGACCTGGCCCGAGTTCAAGCGGATCATCCCGAGCGCCCTGCGCGGCAGCGTGATCGGCTCGGTGCTGGGCATCCTGCCCGGCGGCGGCCCGACGATCGCCCAGTTCGCGGCCTACGCCGTGGACAAGAAGGTCAGCAAGTACCGCCATGAGATCGGCGACGGCGCCATCGAAGGCGTGGCCGGCCAGGCCGCGGCCGACGAGGCCGCCGCCCGCACCAGCTTCATCCCGCTGATGTCCATCGGCATCCCGGAGAACCCGGTGATGGCGCTGATGATGGCCGCCTTCATCATCAAGGGCATCCAGCCGGGTCCCAACATGATCGGCGGACACCCGGACATCTTCTGGGGCCTGGTCGCCTCGATGTGGGTCGGCAACGTCTTCCTGGTCGTGCTGAACGTGCCGCTGGTGCGCTACTGGCTGTCGGTCTTCAAGATCCCGTACAACGTGCTGTTCCCGTCGATCCTGTTCTTCTGCTGCATCGGCACCTTCAGCGTCAACAACAACCTGGACGACATCTTCGTCACGGCGGTCTTCGGTCTGGCCGGCTACATCTTCATGCGGCTGGACATGGACCCCGCGCCGCTGATGCTGGGCTTCATCCTGGGCCCGATGCTGGAAGAGAACTTCCGTCGCGCGATGCTGATCAGCCGCGGCCACTTCGACGTCTTCGTGCAGCGCCCGATCAGCGCGACGCTGCTGGCGATCATCGCGTTCTTCATCGCGTGGCAGTTCATCGCCTTCATCCTGGCCAACCGCAAGGGCGCGAAGTCCGCGGGCGGTCATGACGACGACGACACCAAGGGCAAGGACGGCGGCGGGGTGACGCCGCAGGTGGCCTGATTCATCCCCATCGAGGCGGCATCCGCGCCGCGCTCGTGCGCATTCGGGCGCACCAGCCACCTTCAGCCGCCGGCCGCGATCGCGACCGGCGGCTTTTTTACGGCGGCTTCAGAAGACGCCGTCGCCGGATCCCGATCGATCGAACCCGGCGCGGACCTCGAAGGCGCGCAGCGCGATCGGTCCCGTGTCCGGCAGCGCCGGCTCCAGACGATTGCCGGCGTGCTGCCGCCGCGGCGACAGGCCCAGGCGCTGCTCGTCCAGCGTCTGGAGCTCGACGCCGCGCGCATGCATCGGATCGGTCCAGAACACATACGTGGTGCCGGCCAGCGCGCCGACGATCAGCTCCGTGGTCCAGTCCGCAGCCGTCACCGCGCCCGCCGCGCCGACCGCCGGCGCCCACAGGCGGGCCAGCGTGCGCTCGTCCCTCAGCGAGTCGTCCATCTGGCCGAAGCTCGCGACGAAGCAGCCCCGCGCCGCCATGGTGTCCCAGTGACGGGCACTGCCCAGCGCCTCGACCAGGGCGCCGTCGGCGATCCGCATGCGCGGCTGCGTGGCGCCGCCGTGCCGGGAGGCGTGATGCAGCATCAGCAGCACCCACAGGTCGACCGCCTCCCCGCCCCAGTTGGCCAGTCCGCGCAGCGCGACGCCGCCCGGCAGCACGATCTGCGCGTCGGCATCCAGATCCGGCGCGGCGTGGAAGGCCCGGTTCACCGCCAGCTGGTTGATCGTGTAGCCCAGCGCGCCCAGCGCCAGGGAACGCCGCGTCGGCGCGCTGTCGGGGTCCACGCGGATCGGCCAGCGGGCCTGGATGCTGTCGCGCAGCAGCGGATACAGCACCGCCTCGGCGAAGCGCGCCCCGACGTTCAGCATCGTCCCGGTGGCGAGACCGAGCACGCCGGCTCCCGCGGGCAAGGCCATCAGCGCGACCCGCGTGGCACGCGAGTAGGTGGTGGCCTCGCCGCGCCGCTCGTCGCGCACCAGGAGCACCAGTTGAGCCATCGCGGGCGCCGCGAGACAGCCGCAGGACAGCACGGTCCGCGCGGTCTCCGACAGGCCATGGGCGAGCGCCACGTCCAGCGCCCGGCCCACCGCCTGCCGCACCATCGTCGGCAACGCCACGGCGGCGAGGTTGCGAGCGCCGCAATGCGCGGCGTTGACGACGCCCCGACCCAGCGCGGCGATGACGGCGCGCAGCCGGCCGCTGGGCCATCCGCGGTCGCGCTCCCGGTCGAGCGCCGAGTTCACCGGGTCCCGAAGCGCGTCCGGCAGCGACCGCACGTTCCCGTCGACGATGACGTCGTCGATCGCCGCGGCGATCGAGCCCGGCGCGCTCCGCAGGTCCACGCCCTGCGTCAGGTCACGCGCCAGCAAGGCCACGTCGGCGACTCCCGCCGCGCCGATGGCGGCGATGACGCCGTCGATCACGGGGCCGTCGATCACCGGGACGCCGAGCGGCTGGAGGCCGGCGCCAGGGTCGACGGGACGCCCCACATCGGACGTCGGCGCGGTCGCCGTCGATGACGGGGCGTCCTGCGGCGGTCCGCCGGATCGTGGGGGAGACCGTGGCATCACCGCTCAGTCCCGCCCTTCGCGCCGGGCAACGTACCGGGCAACGTACCGGGCAACGCACCGGGCAACGCACCGGGCAGCGTGTCGGACCCGGCACGCGCCCGGGCGCGGACACCTTCGTGCTCGTCGGCATGGAAGCTGGCGGAGCGGCTCCCCACCCCGGCGCGCCGGAACGAGGTCAGGGCCACCTCGCCCCCGACGGGCAGCGCCGGCTCGGCGTTGTTGCCCGCGTACTGACGCGGCGGCGCGAGTCCGCGACGCTGCTCGTCCAGCGTCTGCAGCTCGACGCCGTGCGAGTTCAACGGGTCGGTCCAGAACAGGTAGCTCGGCGCCGTCAGGCTGCCGACGATGAGTTCCGTCAGCCAGTCCGCGGCGACCGGCGCGTCCGCCCCGAAGTGCGGCCGGATCCAGCACGCCAGCGTCCGGTCGTCCAGCAGCGAGTCGTAGAGCTGGTTGAAGCCCGCGACGAAACAGCCGCGCGCGGCCGCCGTGTCCCAGTGACGCGCGGTGCGCATCGCCTCGGGCAGGCTGGCTTGGCCGGTGCGCATGCGGACCTGCGTGCCGGTGCCATGGCGGCAGGCGTGATGCAGCGTCAGCAGGGTCCAGAGGTCGAGCGCCTCGCCGCCCCAGTTGGACAAGCCGCGCAGCACGATGCCGCCCGGCAGCAGCGCGCGCGCCTGCAGGTCCACGTCGGGCGCGGCGGCGAACACGCGGCTCACCGCCAGCTGGTTGATCGCATAACCGAGACCTGCCAGCGCGAGCGAACCCCTCGTCGGCCCGCTGTCGGGCTCGGTGGACATCGGCCAGCGCGCCTGGATGCTGTCGCGCATCAGCGGATAGAGGACGGCTTCGGCGAAGCGCGTGCCGGCGTAGAGCATCGTGCCGGTGGTCGCGCCCAGCAGACCGGCGCCCGCGGGCAACGCCATCAGCACGACGCGTGTGGCGCGGGAATACCTCGTCGCCTCGCCGCGCGCCTCGTCCCGGATCAGCAGCACGGCCTGGCCGACGACCGGCACGGCCAGGGCGCCGCAGGACAGCCAGGTCCGCGCGGCCTCGGACACGCTCTCGGCGAGCGCGACGTCCAGGGCCCGGCCGATGGCCTGGCGCACCATCGTCGGCAAGGCGACCGATGCGAAGTTGCGCGCGCCGCAGTGGGCCGCGTTGACCGCCGCGCGGCC
>NZ_DASVNZ010000148.1:0-37966 GCF_036486225.1 Roseateles sp.
CGGCGCGCCTTCGACCAGGCTCTCCAGCAGGTTGCGCCAGTCGCAGCGCTCGGCCTGGCCGGGCTTGCGTTCGCCGAACATCATTGCGATCGTGCGGCCCTGCGCGTCGAACAGTTCCAGCGAGCACACCAGCCCGTCGACCGTCGGCTTGCGCACCAGCCACGCCGAGGCGATGTGGTCCTCGCGCAGGTGCAGGTTGAAGCCGGGATCCAGCACGTTGATCCACGGGCCCATCATCGCGACCTTGTTCACCGGACCGCTGTGGATCTGGATCATCCCGGGGTTGCCGACGAAGACCATGATCGAGACGTTCTCCTGCGCGGCACGGCTCAGCAGCTCCTGCGCGCTGGACAGCGCCAGCGGCTGCGCGAAGCGCGGCTCGGCCAGGCGCAACGCCTGCGTGCGGCTCAGGCCGTGACGCTTGAGCAGCCCGAAGAAGTCGTGCGTGTCGCGAAGCGAGGCCCACTCGCCGCGGAAGGTCGCGACGTCGATGCGCGCGTCCGGTACTTCGGCCGGGTCCTGCCACGCGTCGCCGGGCTCGAAGCCGGGCTTCTGGTCGTCTGCCAGGAAGCGCTCCACCAGCGCCTCATACGCAGCGAGGTCGCTCTCCGGCTTCACGAAGACCTTGTGGATCGCCTGGCCGGCGGCATCGAAGAACTGTAGGCTGCGCTGCAGCGCGCCGTCGGACAGCCGCTCGGCGACGGCGAAGCCGTGGCGCCAGTGGCTGTAGAAGACGCGCAGGTCGATCGCGCCCCCGAGCACCAAGCCCATCTGGCGCTGCGGTCCCATCGCGCTGACGGCGGTGTAGACGCCGACCTTCTCGTGCACGCAGGACTCGTTGCGGGTCAGCGCCATGACCGGGCCCAGCGGCTCCAGCGCGGCGATCAGGTCCTGCCACTTGGCGCGCAGACGTCGCGCGCGCAGCGGCGATTCCTCGTCGGCGAACGGACCAACGTGCGCGGCCAGCAGTTCGCCTTCGGAGATGCGCAGGTCGCTGGCGATGTCGCGGTGGCGGGCCTTGCGCTCCTGGCGCGCCGTGGCGAAGGCCTGTCGCAGAGCGGTGAAGCTGGCATGCATGGGGAACAACTCCTGGTCAGAAATCGGCGCGCAAGGTCACCTGGAAGGCGCGGCCGGGGGCGGTGTAGCTGTCGATCGTGGCCAGGGCCGCGGGCGTGGCCGTGCTGATGCCAGTGACGTCGTTCCAACGCCAGTACTTCTTGTCGAAGAGGTTGGTGACGTAGGCCGAGATAGAGAAGGTCTTGTCGAAGCGGTAGTTGCCGCCGAGATCGATGACGTCGTACTTCTTCGGCGTGAACTGGCCGGCCGTGCTGACGTCCGACGGCTTCTTGCCGGAACTGTGCAGCCAGGTGGCTTCGACGCCCCACGGGCCGGCGTCGTAGCGGGCGCCGATCTTTCCACGCAGCGGCTGGACGCTGTCCAGCGGCGTCTCGACGCCGTTCTCGATGCTGTGGCCGCGCGACTTCGCCACCGACGCGTTGACGTTGAAGGTCGACGAGACGTCCCAGACGAAGCGCGCTTCCACGCCCTTGATGCGGGCCTGGCTCAGGTTGACGTACTGGAAGATGGCCGGATCCGCGGGCGTGAAGGAGCCGCGCACCATTTCCTGCGAGATGAAGTCGCGGTAGCGGTTGTCGTAGGCGCTCAGCTGCCAGCGCAGCGTGTCCATCACCTTGCCGCGCAGGCCCAGTTCCCAGCTGTTGGCGTGTTCCGCCTTCAGGTCGGGATTGCCGATGCTCTGGTAGCCCTGGATCGGGTTGGCGAAGCCGTTGTTGACCTGGTCCGGCGTCGGCGCGCGGAAGCCCTGCGCCCAGTTGACGTAGGGCTGGACATAGGGCGTCGCGCGCCAGATCAGGCCGACCCGCGGCGTCACCGCCTGATCCGACAGCGAGACGATCTGGCCCGTGTAGCCGTTCTGCTTGGGCGACAGCTTGTAGTGCTCGAAGCGCAGCGCGGGGATGAGCGTGAAGTCGCCCGCCTCGATCTCGTCCTGCAGGAAGGCGCCGGCCAGCGTGTACTTCGTGTCGGGGAAGGGCTTGCTCGGGAAAGTCTCGCCGGCCGGCGGCACCGTGCCGTCGCGCACGCCTTCGATCGTGTTGCGGCTCAGGTCGACGCCGTAGCTCAGGCGCTGGTTCGCGAGCTGCGTCTGCGCCTGCGAGCTCAGGCCGATCACGCGTTCCTTGTAGGTGCCCAGGCGCGTGCGGTCGGCGGCGGTGTTGCGGTCCTCGAAGGAGAACTGGCGCGTCTCGCTGTCCTGCACGTAGACGTGCGTGGTCGCCTGCTGCAGCCAGGTCGCGTTGAGGTCCTCGTAGCGGTGCTCCAGCGAGACCCGCGTGCGGTCCATCTTGTCGTGAGCGTCCAGCGCCAGCACGGCCGTGGACGGCAGCGTGCCGGTCGCGGGCGGCGCAGTGACCGCCGTCAGCACGTTGGTGTCGATCTTGCGCTCGCGGTATTCGAGCGTGCCCATCAGCCGGTGGTTCGCGTTCACGCGATAACCGAGCTTGGCCATCACGCTGTTGGTCTCGAAGTCGGTTGGATTGGGCTTGGTGCGGGTGGCGTTGGGCGCGTTGTTGTCGCCCTCGTTCTTCGTCTCGTGGCCGCGCTGGACCGTCGCCTGCACCAGGCTGCTCCAGTCGCCCGCGCCGAAGGCGACCGCGGCGCTGGCGCGCTTGGAATCGTCGACGCTCATGCCGGTCAGCTTCGCGAAGCCGGCGAAGGTCTTGCCGTTCACCAGCAGGTCCTCCGGCGACAGTGTGCGCAGGCTCAGGGCGCCGGCCAGGCCGTCGCTGCCGTAGGAGGTGGAGGTCGGGCCGCGCAGCACTTCGGCGCTGACCAGGCTGTTGAGGTCGACGAAGTCGGCCCGGCCGCTGGCGAACGCGCCGAACGCGAAGCTCTGCGGCAGGCGGATGCCGTCCACCATCATCAGCACCCGGTTGCCCTCCAGGCCACGGATGTTGATGCCTTCATTGCCCGAGCGGCCCGTGGACGCGCCTGCCGCCGTGAAGCGCGGCGTCATCGCCTTGACCGAGAGATCGACCTCGTCGGACAGCAGGTCCTTGAGGTCACGCGCGTCGCGGCGGTCGAGCTGCTTGCGGTTCTTGACGGTGACCGTGTTGGGCACCGCGTCGACCGAGCGTTCGGTGCGGGTGGCGGAGACGGTGAGTTCGCCGAGTTGCTGGGGGTTCTCAGCGGTCGGAGCCGCTGGCGCGGTCTGGGCGAAAGCCAGCGGGAATGCCAACGACAGGGCGAGCGCGACGGGCGTCGGGCGCAGTTGCATGGTGACGAAATCCTTGTAGTTCTTGGGATCTCGCACGGGCTGGCACGACGCGGGCTGGTGCGGGCGGGCGGTCCTCGCGGACGGCCGGCGTTCAGGGATGGTGGAAAGGGAAAACGGAAACGGAGGCAGGGACGCGGATCGCGAGCGGGCGGACCGGTCCTCGGCCGGCCGCGCCGCTCAGCGGATCACGCGATCACTTGGTCAGGATGAGCTTGCCCAGCGACGTCACACGCAGCCGGTAGAGCGAGCCGGCGTGTTCGATCTCGACCTCGCGGTCGTTGCCCATCAGCGCCTGGCTGCTGATGCGGCGGCGCTGGACGAGCGGAACCGCTTCGCGCGGCGAACCTGCGGCGACCCGTGCGCTGTCCAGCGCAACGGCTTGCAGGGCTTCGAGATGGGGGTGGTGGTGGGCATTCATGCGACGCATCTTAATGAGAACGATTCGCAATAGCAACCAAGAATCGCGACGATTTATTTTTCGATGGAAACGGGCTGCGAATACTTCGCATGCAGAGCGGGGCTGGCGGGTCTTGTCCCCATTCGGCGTAGGGATGAGGACAATGCGCCCATCCCACCGAATTCCATCGAATCCCAGGAGAAGAACATGAAGGGCGACGCCAAGGTCATCGAGTACTTGAACGCGCAGCTGAAGAACGAGCTGACCGCGATCAACCAGTACTTCCTGCACTACAAGATGTACAAAAGCTGGGGCCTGGAGCGCCTGGCCAAGCACGAGTACGCCGAGTCCATCGAGGAGATGAAGCACGCCGACAAGCTGATGGATCGCATCCTGCTGCTGGAAGGCCTGCCGAACCTGCAGGACCTGGGCAAGCTCTACATCGGCGAGAACGCGGTCGAGGCCCAGCACTGCGACCTGAAGATCGAGATGGGCAGCCATCCGCTGTTGAAGGAAGCCATCGCCTACTGCGAGAGCGTGCGCGACTACATCTCCCGCGAAGTCCTCGAGGAGATCCTCGCCGACACGGAAGAGCACATCGACCATCTGGAAACCCAGATCGAGCTGATCGCCCAGATCGGCGAACAGAACTGGCTGCAGAGCCAGATGGGCGAAGCCAGCTAAGCGCCAGCCCGCCCATCCGGGGACCCAGCCGTCGCCAGGAACCCCGAGCCCCGCCTAGCGGGGCTTTTTTTCGTCTGCGTGACGCCGGAAGATCTTCCGTGTCGTTGTTCACCGACAGTTGTCGGACGCGCCGCAGGGGCTCTGCAATCTAATTGAGAGGAATTCGCGTTTGCGCTAGTATCACGGCCATCCCAGGTTCATCCTGACTCGCCGCCGCCATGATCGTCTGCCTCTGTCATCGAGTTTCCGACCGCGACATCCGCCGCAACGTGGCCGACGGCGTCCACAACTTCGACGTGCTCCAGGACGAGACCCAGGTGGCCTCCGCCTGCGGCAGCTGCCACGATTGCGCGCGCGACGTCTTCAATGAAGCGCTGCGCCACTGCGCCGCGTCTCACGGCGTGACCTGCGCCAGCACCTCGCGCGTCATCCCGATCGCACAACTGGCCGCCTGATCGCCCGCCTCCGGGCACGGATCCGGACGAAGAAAAACCGCAGACCGGTCGCCCGGTGCTGCGGTTTCTTTTTGGGCGCCGAGGACGCGATCGTCGCGTCCTTGCGCTCCGCGCCGTTTACTTGGCGGCGGAGGCGCCGTCGGCCGGCTTCTCAGCCTTGTCGGCCTTCTTGTGACCGGCCTTGTGCGCGGCGGTCTTGTCGCCGGCGGCCTTGTGATGCTTGGCACCCTTGTGCTCAGCCTTGGCGTCGGACGCCGGGGCGGCCATCGCTGCCGGAGCGGCTTGGGTCGCGGGCGCTGCCGGGGTGGCGGTGCCTTGGGCCATCGCGGCGCCGGCAATCAGCAGGGCGGGGATCAGGGCCAGGGTCTTGATGGTCTTGAAGGCTTGCATCTGGTTTCTCCAGCGGGTTGAACAAGGTGAGCAGACAACGACGCGGCGACACCTTGTGTTGACAGCCCGACGCTGCTTTGCAATGGGTTACGCAATCCGCACGGGTCCTTCACGCGTCAGGTCTTGTGCGCTGTCGCCCGCGCAGGCCATCGGGCAAGATGCCGCGCACGCCTTCAGGAGACGCCGATGACCGCCCCCCACCACGCCTTCGACTGGACCCGCGGCTACGCGAGCCAGCGCAGCCCGGTCTTCGCGCGCAACGTCGTGTCGACCTCGCATCCGCAGGCCGCGCAGGCCGGACTGCGCATCCTCGGCCAGGGCGGCAATGCGGTGGACGCGGCGATCGCGACCGCCGCGTGCATGACGCTGCTGGAGCCCTGCAGCAACGGCCTGGGTTCGGACGCCTTCGCGATCGTCTGGGACGGCAAGACCTTGCAAGGCCTGAACGCCTCCGGCATCGCGCCGCAGGCGTGGACGCCGGAATACTTCGACCGCAAGCACGGTGTCGGCGCTTCACTGCCATTGCGCGGCTGGGACGCCGTGACGCTGCCGGGCGCGGTAGGCGGCTGGGTCGCGCTCAGCGAGCGCTACGGCAAGCTGCCTTTCGCCGACCTGATGGCGCCGGCGATCGAGATCGCGGAGCGCGGCTACGCCGTGCCGGTGATCGTGCAGGGCAAGTGGCGGCTGGCGTCGAAAGTCGAGGACCTCGTGTCGCAGCCGGGCTTCGCCGAGGCTTTCCTGCCGAAGGGCCGCGCGCCGGAAGTGGGCGAGGTGTTCCGCTTCGCCGCGGCCGCGCGCACGCTGCGCCTGATCGCCGAGACGAAGGGCGAGGCCTTCTACCGCGGCGAGATCGCCGAAGCCACCGCCGCCTTCGCGCGCGAGACCGGCGGCGCGATCACCGCCGCCGACTTCGCCGCCTATGCGCCGGAATGGGTGGACACGATCTCGATGGACTACGCCGGCCACACGCTGCACGAGATCCCGCCGAACGGGCAGGGCATCGCGGCGCTGATCGCGCTGGGCATCCTCAAGCAGTTCGACATCGCCTCGCTGCCGGTGGACAGCGCTGAATCGCATCACCTGCAGATCGAGGCGATGAAGCTCGCCTTCGCCGACACCTACCGCTACGTCAGCGACGCGCGCACGATGGAGGTCCAGGCCGCGGAGCTGCTGGATCCGGCCTATCTGGCCGAGCGAGCGAAGCTCATCGACCGTCGCCGCGCCCAGGACTTCCAGGCCGGCAATCCGGTCAAGGGCGGCACCATCTATCTGACCGCCGCCGACGAGAACGGCATGATGGTCAGCTTCATCCAGAGCAACTACCACGGCTTCGGCTCGGGCGTCGTTGTGCCGGGCTACGGCCTGTCGCTGCAGAACCGCGGTCACGGCTTCACGCGCGAGGCGGGCCACGCCAATGTCGTCGCGCCGGGCAAGCGGCCGTTCCACACCATCATCCCGGCTTTCCTGATGAAGGACGGTCAACCGCAGATGAGCTACGGCGTGATGGGCGCCAACATGCAACCGCAGGGCCATCTGCAGACGCTGGTCCGCATGGTCGACCACCGGCAGCATCCGCAGGCCGCCTGCGACGCGCCGCGCTGGCGCTACAACGCGGGGCTGTCGATCAACGTCGAGTCGACGATGAATCCCGAGGCGGTCGCCGGACTGCGCGCGCTCGGCCACCAGATCGCCGAGATCAACGACAGCTACCAGGACTTCGGCGCGGGCCAGTTCATCTGGCGCCTCGGCGATCCGGCGGTGGAAGGCTATGTCGCCGCGAGCGATCCGCGGCGCGACGGCGCGGCGGCCGGCTGGTGAGTCCCCTGCCTTTCCTCACTTGTCGATGACACGAGGGCGCTGATAGCATCGGCGCCTTCTTCCTCCCCGGAAGCTCTCACGCCACGATCCACGATCGGAGCCGACCCATGACCAAGCTGCTCGACCGCACCAAAAACGACGCCCTGGCGTCGGTGCGCGCGCTTGGCCAGGCCGGCTGGGCGCGACGACCGTAGCGCCTTCACGGCGCCCGCCGGCACGATGCTGCCGGCCTCCCAGGTCCTTGGCTTTCCGCGAGCCCGACGCCCACGGCGTCCCGCCCGCCCGGTCCGCAACCGGCGCACGACGCCCCGCGCGGACCGCATCCGGAGTTCATCATGTTGCCCAACAGGACAACCACGTGGGTCGACCGTCTGCTCGACCGCCTGCTGGATCTCATCCAGCTCCCCGCCGGCGATCTGCTGCGCAACCTCGTCTACCGGCGCCTCTGGACGTCGATCCTGATCAGCTCGCTCGGCGGGCAGATCACGCTGTTGGCGCTGCCGCTGACCGCGGCGGTGCTGCTGCACGCCTCGCCCACGCAGATGGGCGTGCTGACGGCGATGGAGCTCGCGCCCTTCGTGCTGTTCTCGCTGCCCGCCGGCGTCTGGCTGGACCGCGTGCGCAAGCTGCCGGTCTACATCGTCGGCGAGCTCACGCTGGCTGTCGCCGTGGCCAGCGTGCCGATCGCCCACTGGATGGGCTGGCTGGGCATGCCCTGGCTGTACTTCGTCGGTTTCCTGCTCGGCACCGTGTACACGATCGCGGGCAGCGCCTCCCAGATCGTGCTGACGCAGGTGGTGAGCCGTGACCGGCTGGTCGAGGCGCATGCGAAGAATGCGCTCGCGTCCTCCGGTGCGGAAGTCGCCGGCCCCGGCGTCGCGGGCGCGCTGATCAAGCTGGTCGGCGCACCGCTGGCGCTGGCGGTCGACGCACTGCTTCTGATCGCCTCGGCGGCGATCCTGCGCGGCGTCAAGGTCAACGAGACCCTGCATCGCCTGGACGGCGCGCATTTCTGGCGCGACCTGAAGGCCGGCGTCGACTTCGTCCGCGGCAAGCCCATGCTGGTCGCGCTGGCCTGCGCGGTCGGCGGCTGGCAGATGTTCAACCAGGCGGCGCAGGTCGTGCAGATCCTCTTCGCGACGCGCGTGCTCGGGCTCTCGGCGCAGAGCGTCGGGCTGTCCTACATCGCGCTGGGCGCCGGCACGGTGCTGGCCAGCGCCATCGGCCACCGCGTCAGCGCGCGTCTCGGTCCCGGGCCCTGTCTGGTCAGCGGCTTCGCGCTGTGCGGCGTCGGCTGGGCGGCGCTGTGCGCTGCGCCGGCCAATGCCTGGGGCGTCGCGGCCTTCGCTTTCACGCTGTTCATGTTCGGCGTCGGCGCGGTGTTCATCTTCATCAACTTCCTGTCGCTGCGGCAGGCGGTGACGCCGGGGCCGCTGCTGGGTCGCATGACCAGCACGATGCGCTGGCTGATCCTGATCCCCGCCGGACCCGGCGCGCTGATCGGCGGCTGGCTCGGCGAACACGTCAGCCTGCGCGCCGCGCTGGCCTTCGCGGGCGTGGGCGCGGTGCTGCTGGCGGTGCTGGCCTGGCAGGTCCAGGCCATCCGCTCGGTGAAGGTACTGCCCAAGGTCGAGGAGGAAGATCCTCCGCTGGGTGTCGAAGCGATGCCGGGCCTCCCTCCTGTGAGTCAGGCGGGCGGCACGAACCTGCAGCCGGTCAACGGCAACTGAAGACGCCTTCACCGACCATGAGAGTCATGCCTGCCGACGACCCCATCCTCATCGACGTCCCCGAGCGCCTGGAGACCGCCCGTCTGGTGCTGCTGGCGCCGCGGCCGGGCCTCGGGCCGGTCCTCAATCGCGCGGTCCTCGACGCCCAGGAGCATCTCAAGCCCTGGATGCCGTGGGCGCACGAGACGCCTAGCGTCGAGCAGTCCGAGGCGGTCGCGCGCCGGATGCAGGCGCAGTTCCTGCAACGGCAGCATCTGGCGTACTACCTGCACGAGCGCGAGCCGGATGGCAGCCCGGGCCGCCTGATCGGCGGCGCGGGCCTGCATACGCTGGAATGGAAGGTCCGCCGCTACGAGCTCGGCTACTGGATAGGGCCGGCGCACACCGGGCGCGGGCTGGTGTCCGAAGCGGTGGTTGCGCTGGCGCGGATGGCCTTCGGCCCGCTGCGCGCGAGACGGCTGGAGATCCGCACCGATTCGCGCAACGCGGCCAGTCGCGCGGTCGCCGAGCGCTGCGGTTTCTCGCTGGAAGGGCTGCTGAGAGACGACGCGCTCAACGCCGCCGGTCAGCTCAGCGACACCTGCATCTACGGGATGATCTCGATCAACGAATTGATCGATCCCGCGCGCTGAACCGTCGGCTGAACCGGGGCTCAGGCCGTCGGGCTGAACCGGTCGACCGCGTCGGTGATGATGCCGTCGACGCCGTTGGCGATCAGCCACTGCGCGGACGCGGCGTCGTTCACGGTGTAGACCAGCGCCTTCATCTCGGCCTCGTGCAGGCGCGCGACCAGCGTCTGATCCATCAGCGCGTAATGCGTGATGACGGCGCGGCAACCCAGCGACTGCGCCAGCTGCAGCCAGCCGTCGCCGTCGAGCTTGTCGAGCAGCAGGCCTCGCGGCACCTGCGGCGCGGTCTCGCGCGCGCCGCGCAGCGCCTCCGGTTGGAAGCTGCTGAACAGCACCGTGTCCGGCGCCGATCCTTCCCACAGGCGAAGCACTTCGCCGCCGACCACTTCGCCGGTGCGGAACTCGTCGCCCGGCGTGGGCTTGATCTCGATGTTCAGCGCATGCTGATTGCGTCGCACGAAGGCGGCGACGGCTTCGAGGCTGGGCGGCGGTTCGCCCGCGAATGCGCGGCTGTGCCAGCGGCCCGCGTCGAGCCGAGACAGTTCGCTCCAGGTCCGGTCCGCGGCGCGGCCGCGCGCGCTCGTCGTGCGGTCCAGCGTCGCGTCGTGCAGCAGGAAGGGCACGCCGTCGGCGCTGAGCTTCACGTCGCATTCGAAGGCGCGGTAGCCGTGACGCGCGCCCTCGCGGAAGGCCGCCAGCGTGTTCTCCGGCGCCAGCTTGCCGGCGCCGCGGTGCGCCACCCAGAAGGGCAGCGACCAGGGCCAGTTGCTCTCGTCGTCCAGGGTCGTTGTCCGGAGCGTCATGTCGTTCTCCCTGATCGAGGATCCTCGAAACAGATGCCGGCCGGCGTCGCGCTCAGTCGACGCGCTGCCCGGTCGTCGGATCGAACCAGTGCAGCCGCTCGGCCGGCGCCTTCAGCAGCACTTCCGCGCCGGGCTGCGGCGGCGTGTCCGTCCCGTCGATGCGCAGCGTGAAGGCCGCGTCGCCAAGCCGGCCGTACACCAGCCGCTCCGCGCCGAGCATCTCGACCATCTCCACCTTCAGCGGCCAGGCGGTCGTCTCGCCCGCGACGACCTGCCCATCATGCGGCAACGCGTGCTCGGGACGCAGACCGAGGATCAATTCGCCCTCGCGCGGCGCCGGTTGCGGCAGCGGCAGGGCCGCATTGCCGATGAAGAAGCGGCTGCCCTCGACGCTACCCTTCAGCAGGTTCATCGCCGGCGAGCCGATGAAGCTCGCCACGAAGGTCGTCGCTGGGCGGCCGTAGACCTCCTCGGGCGTGCCGAACTGTTCCATGCGACCGCCGTTCATGACGACGATGCGTTGCGCCAGCGTCATCGCCTCGACCTGGTCGTGCGTGACGAACAGCGAGGTCACCCCAAGTTCGCGATGCAGCTTCTGGATCTCGAGCCGGGTCTGCACGCGCAGCTTGGCGTCGAGGTTGGACAGCGGCTCGTCGAACAGGAAGACCTGAGGGTCGCGCACGATCGCGCGGCCCATCGCCACGCGCTGGCGCTGGCCGCCGGACAGCTCGCGCGGCTTGCGCTGCAGCAGGTGGGCGAGCTCCAGGATGCGCGCGGCCTTGTCGACGCGCTCGCGGATCTGGACCTCGGACAGCTTGCGGATCTTCAGCCCGTAGGCCATGTTCTCGTACACGCTCATGTGCGGGTAGAGCGCGTAGTTCTGGAACACCATCGCAATGTCGCGGTCGGCGGGCTCGATCTCGTTGACGACGCGCTCGCCGATGGCGATCTCGCCGCCGCTGATCTCCTCCAGGCCGGCGACCATGCGCAGCAGCGTGGACTTGCCGCAGCCCGAGGGACCGACGATGACGACGAATTCGCCGTCCCGGATCTCGGCGTTGACGCCGTGGATGACGGGGTTGGCCTTGGCGCCTGAGCCGTACTGCTTGACGACGTTGCGCAGGGAGATGCTTGCCATCGGAGTCTTCTCTCGTTTTACTTTTCGGCGTCCACCAGGCCCTTGACGAACCAGCGCTGCATCAGCACGACGACCAGCGCCGGCGGGATCATCGCCAGCAGGGCCGTGGCCATGATGATGTTCCAGTCGTTGGCCGCGTCGCCGCCGCTGATCATGCGCTTGATGCCGATGACGACGGGGTACATGCTCTCGTCGGTGGTGACCAGCAGCGGCCACAGGTACTGGTTCCAGCCGTAGATGAACTGGATGACGAAGAGCGCCGCGATGCTGGTCTTCGACAAGGGCAGCAGCACGTCGCGGAAGAAGCGCAGCGGCCCGGCGCCGTCGATGCGCGAGGCTTCGACCAGCTCGTCGGGGATCGTCAGGAAGAACTGCCGGAACAGGAAGGTCGCGGTCGCCGAAGCGATCAGCGGCACCGTCAGGCCGGCGTAGCTGTTGAGCATCTTCAGGTCGGAGACGACCTGGTAGGTCGGCCCGATGCGCACTTCCACCGGCAGCATCAGCGTGACGAAGATGGCCCAGAAGAAGAAGTTGCGCGCCGGGAAGCGGAAGTAGACGATCGCGAAGGCCGACAGCAGTGAGATCGCGATCTTGCCCACCGCGATGACCATCGCGGAGACGAAGCTGATCCACATCATCTGGCCGACCGGCGCCTTGGAGCCGCCGCCGGTGTTGCCGAACAGCGCCGAGGCGTAGTTGTCCAGGAAATGCGCGCCCGGGAGCATCGGCATCGGCGCCTGGACGATCTCGTTGGCGGTGTGCGTCGAGGCGACGAACGCGATGTAGAGCGGGAAGGCGACGATCAGCACGCCGAGCACCAGGATCAGGTGCGACAGCATCGTCAGGGCGGGGCGGCGCTCGACCATTCAGTACTGCACTTTCTTTTCGACGAAGCGGAACTGCAGCACCGTCAGCGTGACCACGATGACCATCAGCACCACGCTCTGCGCGGCCGAGCCGCCCAGGTCCAGCGCCTTGAAGCCGTCGTAATAGACCTTGTAGACCAGGATCGCCGTGTCCTTGCCGGGGCCGCCGTGGGTGGCCGCGTCGATGATGCCGAAGGTGTCGAAGAACGCGTACACGACGTTGATCACCAGCAGGAAGAACGAGGTCGGCGACAACAGCGGGAAGGTGATCGTCCAGAACCGCCGCCACGGGCCGGCGCCGTCGATGGCGGCAGCCTCCAGCAGCGACTTGGGGATGGATTGCAGGCCGGCCAGGAAGAACAGGAAGTTGTAGGAGACCTGCTTCCACACGGCGGCCATGACGACCAGGATCATCGCGTGATCGGCGTTGAGCAGGTGGTTCCAGTCGACGCCCAGGCGCTGCAGGCCGTAGGAGACGACGCCGATGGACGGCGCGAACATGAACAGCCACAGCACGCCCGCGATCGCCGGGGCGACGGCGTAGGGCCAGATCAGCAGCGTTTTGTAGACCGGCGCGCCGCGCACGACGCGGTTGGCCATCGTGGCCAGCAGCAGCGAGACCGCCAGTCCGAGCACCGCCACGAGCAGCGAGAACACCGCCGTCGTCTTGAACGAGGCGAGGTAGCTGTCGTCGTTGAACAGGGTCCGGAAGTTGTCCAGGCCGACCCACTCGGTCGACAGGCCGAAGGCGTCCTGCTGCTGCAGGCTCTGCAGCAGCGCCTGGGCCGCCGGCCAGAAGAAGAACACGCCGATCACCAGCGCCTGCGGCGCCAGCAGCAGCCAGGGCAGCCAGCGCGATCGGAACACCACGCGTTTCTGTTGGGACATCCGGAGTCGGCGCCGAAGGAGGGAAGGGAGAGGACCGGGAGGGACGGACCCGGAGCGGCGGGGCCGCTCCGGTGCGTCAACCTGGGGTCAGGACTTGTTGGCCTTCTGGAAGCGTTCCAGCAGCTCATTGCCGCGCTTGACCGCGGCGTCCAGGCCTTCCTTGGGCTGCTTCTTGCCGGCCCAGACCTGTTCCAGTTCCTCGTCGATGACGGTGCGGATCTGCGCGAAGTTGCCCAGGCGCACGCCGCGCGACTTGTCCGTCGTCTTGCGGATCATCTGCTGCACGGCGACATCGGTGCCGGGGTTCTGCTTGTAGAAGCCGCTCTTCTCGGTCAGCTCATAGGCCGCCTTGGTGACGGGCAGGTAGCCGGTGCGCTTGTGGCTCTCGGACGCGACCTGCGCCTGCGCCAGGTACTGGAAGAACGCGGCCACGCCTTTGTACTCCGCGGGCTTCTTGCCCGACATCACCCACAGGCTGGCGCCGCCGATGACGGTGTTCTGCGGCGCGCCCGGCACGTCGGGGTAGTAGGGCAGCGTCGAGATGCCGAAGTTGAACTTGGCGCTCTTCTTGACGTTGGCGTAGAGGCCGGAGGAGCCGGTCATCATGGCGCACTCGCCGGAGAAGTAGCTCGAGTCGGCGCTGTTGCCGCGGCCCTTGTAGACGAACAGGCCCTGCTTGGCCATGTTGGCCAGGTTCTCGATGTGGCGCACGTGCAGCGGCGTGTTGAACGCCAGGCGCGTGTCCAGGCCGCCGAAGCCGTTGTTCTTGGTCGCGTACTCGACGTTGTGCCAGGCGGAGAAGCTCTCCAGCTGCGTCCAGCTGACCCAGCTCGTGGTGAACGGGCACTTGGAGCCGGAAGCCTTCAGCTTGGCTGCGGCGGCGGCGACTTCCGGCCAGGAGGTGGGCGGCTTCTCGGGGTCCAGGCCGGCGGCCTTGAACGCGTCCTTGTTGTAGTGGAAGACGGTCGTCGAGCTGTTGAACGGGAAGCTCAGCATCTGTCCGTTGGGCGCGGTGTAGTAGCCGGCGACGGCGGGCACGTAGGCGGCGTTGTCGAACTTGACGCCGGCCTGCTGCATGACCTGGCCCACCGGCACGATCGCGCCCTTGCTGGCCATCATGGTGGCGGTGCCGACCTCGAAGACCTGCAGGATGTGCGGCGCGTTGCCGGCGCGGAAGGCGGCGATCGCGCCGGCCATGGACTCGTCGTAGCTGCCCTTGTAGGTCGGGACGATCTTGTAGTCCTTCTGGCTGGCGTTGAAGTCCTTGGCCAGGTCGTTGACCCAGTCGCCGAGGGCGCCGCCCATCGAGTGCCACCACTGGATCTCGGTCTGCGCCGACGCGGCGGCGGGAGCGATCAGCGCGGCGAGCGCGACGGCCGAGGTGGCCAACAGGGAAGTCGGGAGGTGCTTCATGGGTCTCCGATGCTCGGGGAGGGTGGTTCTGCGGTCCGCGGCGGACATCGTCGGGTGGACGGTCCGCCGAGGGCCGGCGAGCTTATCGATGGATTGTGACACTGGCGAACCGTTCGCCGAGGGGTGGGCGACGGCGGATCCCTAGAGTCCCTCGCCGGGGATTGCCCTCTGGCGCTGGGTTAGGATTCCGACCATTGCCCAGACCGGGCCGGCCGCCGATCGCGGCCATTCGCGAACGCCACTTCCACGCCTGTGTCCAGCCGGCGCGGGGACCACAAGTCCGGGGCGCTGTCCGGTCCACGGCCACAGCTCTCTCCGCTTGTCTTTCCAGCCTGGCATCGGTGTCCGCTCCCCTGGACGCCGGCCTGCCGCAACCCCGGTGCGCGAGCACCTGGCCGCCATGAATGCACCGCATCTGCTGATGCCCGCCGACCCCGCGATGGCCGGCGACCTGAACCAGCCGCACGCGCCCGCCGCCCGGCTGCGCGAGATTCCGTACAACTACACGTCCTTCTCCGATCGCGAAATCGTCCTTCGCCTGCTCGGCGCCCGCGCGTGGGAGTTGCTGGACCAGCTGCGCACCGAGCGCCAGACCGGCCGCTCCGCGCGCATGCTGTACGAGGTGCTGGGCGACATCTGGGTGGTGCAGCGCAATCCTTATCTGCAGGACGACCTGCTGGACAACCCCAAGCGTCGCGAGGCGCTGATCGGCGCGCTGCGCCATCGTCTGGGCGAAGTGCAGCGTCGTCGTCATCCGGAAGACGATGCCAAGCGCGACGCCTGGGTCGGCGAGCTGCTGACCGCGGCGGAAGCGGCGGTGGGCGCGTTCTCGCACCAGTTCGAGCAGGTGGCCGAGCTGCGCAAGCGCGCGGTCAAGGTCTTCGCGAAGATCACCGCCAAGGACAACGTCAAGTTCGACGGCCTGTCGAGGGTGTCGCACGTGACCGACGCGACCGACTGGCGCGTCGAGTACCCCTTCGTCGTGCTGACGCCCGACACCGAGGCCGAGATGGCCGCGTTGGTGGCCGGCTGCTTCGAGCTGGGCCTGACCGTGATCCCGCGCGGCGGCGGCACTGGCTACACGGGCGGCGCGGTGCCGCTGGTGTGGAACAGCGCGGTGATCAACACCGAGAAGCTCGAAGCCATGCGCGGCGTCGAGATGCAGCGCCTGCCAGGCCTGGACCGCGACGTCCCGACGATCTGGACCGAGGCCGGCGTCGTCACGCAGCGCGTGTCGGACCTGGCGGAGCTGCACGGCTTCGTGTTCGCGGTCGATCCGACCTCGGCCGAGGCCTCGTGCGTCGGCGGTAACGTGGCGATGAATGCCGGCGGCAAGAAGGCGGTGCTGTGGGGCACGGCGCTGGACAACCTCGCCTCGTGGCGCATGGTGACGCCGGACGCGAAGTGGCTGGAAGTCGTCCGCGTCAACCACAACCTCGGCAAGATCCATGACGTCGAGGTCGCGAGTTTCGACCTGCACTACTACGACGCGACCGGCAAGACGCTGGAACGCACCGAACACCTGGACATCCCCGGCCGCACCTTCCGCAAGGAAGGCCTGGGCAAGGACGTCACCGACAAGTTCCTCGCCGGACTGCCCGGCATCCAGAAGGAAGGCTGCGACGGCCTGATCACCAGTGCGCGCTGGATCGTGCACCGCATGCCGGCGCACGTGCGCACGGTCTGTCTGGAGTTCTTCGGCAATCCAAAGGAGTGCGTGCCGTCCATCGTCGACATCAAGGACTTCATGTTCGGCGAGATGAAGAAGCCGAACGGGGCGATCCTCGCGGGGCTGGAGCATCTGGATGACCGCTACCTGAAGGCCGTCGGCTACGCGACCAAGAGCAAGCGCGGCGGGCTGCCGAAGATGGTGCTGATCGGCGACATCGTCGGCGACGACGCCGATGAAGTCGCGCGCGCCACCAGCGAGGTCGTGCGCCTGGCCAACGGCCGTTCGGGCGAAGGTTTCGTCGCGGTCAGTGCCGATGCGCGCAAGAAATTCTGGCTGGACCGCAAGCGCACGGCGGCGATCTCCAAGCACACGAACGCGTTCAAGGTGAACGAGGACGTGGTGATCCCGCTGCCTCGCATGGGCGAGTACACGCTGGGCATAGAGCGCATCAACATCGAGCTGTCGCTGCGCAACAAGCTGGCGCTGATCGACGCCCTGCGCACCTTCTTCGCCAACGGCAACCTGCCGCTGGGCAAGGGCGACGACGCCGGCGAGATCCCGAGCGCGGAGCTGCTCGAGGACCGCGTGGCGCAGGCGCTGGCGCTGCTGGACGAGACCGGCCTGCAATGGCGCACGTGGATGCAGGAACTGGACCTTCCCCGTGACGGCGATCGAAGCTATTTCGAGCAGCTGCAGGACTACACCCTGCGCGCAAGCTGGAAGCGCCAGATCCTGAAGCCGCTGCAGGACGTCTTCGCGGGCGGGGCTTTCGCGCCCATCCTGGCGGAATGCAAGCGCATCCACAAGGAGGTGCTGCGCGGCCGCGTCTGGGTGGCGCTGCACATGCATGCCGGCGACGGCAACGTGCACACCAACATCCCGGTGAACTCGGACAACTACGAGATGCTGCAGACCGCGCACGAGGCGGTCGCGCGCATCATGACGCTGGCGCGCTCGCTGGACGGCGTGATCTCCGGCGAGCATGGCATCGGCATCACCAAGCTCGAGTTCCTCACCGACGAGGAGCTGGCGGGCTTCGCCGGTTACAAGGCCCGCATCGATCCGGAAGGCCGCTTCAACAAGGGCAAGCTGCTGAGGCCGGGGACCGGCGGCCAGGGCGGCCAGAGCACCTTCGCCGACTTGACCAACGCCTACACGCCCAGCTTCGGGCTGATGGGGCACGAGTCGCTGATCATGCAGCAGAGCGACATCGGCGCGATCAGCGAGTCCATCAAGGACTGCCTGCGCTGCGGCAAGTGCAAGCCGGTCTGCGCGACGCACGTGCCGCGCGCCAACCTGCTCTACAGCCCGCGCAACAAGATCCTCGCGACCTCGTTGCTGGTCGAGGCCTTCCTCTACGAAGAGCAGACGCGCCGCGGCGTGTCGATCAAGCACTGGGAAGAGTTCGAGGACGTCGCCGACCACTGCACGGTCTGCCACAAGTGCCTGAATCCGTGTCCGGTGAAGATCGACTGCGGCGACGTCACGATGAACATGCGCAACCTGCTGCGCAAGATGGGCAAGAAGAGTTTCCGTCCCGGCAACGCCGCGGCGATGCTGATGCTCAACGCCACCAACCCGGAGACGATCAAGATCGCGCGGGCGGCGATGGTCGGCGTCGGCTTCAAGGCGCAGCGCATCGCCAACAGCCTGCTCAAACGCGTCGCGCGCAAGCAGACCGCCGCGCCGCGGGCGACGGTGGGGACAGCGCCGATCAAGGAACAGGTCATCCACTTCATCAACAAGAAGCTGCCGGGTGGCCTGCCGAAGAAGACGGCGCGCGCGCTGCTCGACATCGAGGACAAGGACTACGTCCCCATCATCCGCAACCCGCAGAAGACCTCGGCGGAAGCGGAGGCGGTCTTCTACTTCCCGGGCTGCGGGTCGGAGCGGCTGTTCAGCCAGGTCGGCCTGGCGACGCAGGCCATGCTCTGGCACGCGGGCGTGCAGACGGTGCTGCCGCCGGGCTACCTCTGCTGCGGGTACCCTCAGCGCGGCTCGGGACAGTTCGACAAGGCCGAGAAGATCATCACCGACAACCGGGTGCTGTTCCACCGCGTGGCCAACACGCTGAACTATCTCGACATCAAGACGGTGGTGGTCAGCTGCGGCACCTGCTACGACCAGCTCCAGGGCTACAAGTTCGAGGACATCTTCCCCGGCTGCCGCATCATCGACATCCACGAGTACCTGCTCGAGAAGGGTATCCAGCTCGATTCGAAGCAGGCCTACCTGTATCACGACCCCTGCCATTCACCGATGAAGCTGCAGGAGCCGATGAAGACGGTGAAGGCGCTGGTCGGCCCCGAGGTCATGAAGAGCGAGCGCTGCTGCGGCGAGAGCGGCACGCTGGGCGTCACGCGGCCGGACGTGTCGACGCAGGTGCGTTTCCGCAAGGAAGAGGAGCTGCGCAAGGCGGAGACGCAGCTGCGCGCCGCGGGCAAGGTCGGCGCCGAGGAGAACCTCAAGATCCTCACCAGCTGCCCGTCCTGCCTGCAGGGCCTCAGCCGCTACGGCGACGACATGCAGAACGGCCTGCTCGAGGCGGACTACATCGTCGTCGAGATGGCCCGCAAGATCCTCGGGGAGAACTGGATGCCCGAGTACGTCGCCAAGGCCAACAACGGCGGCATCGAGCGCGTGCTGGTCTGACGATCCGGCTCGACTGAAGCGCCAACGAAAAAGCCCGCCTTCCGGCGGGCTTTGTTTCTTGGGCGCGCTGTTCGCGCCCTTCGAGTCCGTGGCGTCAGACCCGGAACTGTCCGACCTGCTCCACCAGCCGATGCGCCTGCTCCCGCAGGCTTTCCGCGGCGGCGGTGCTTTCCTCGACCAGCGCGGCGTTCTGCTGCGTGCCTTGATCCAGCTGGGCGACAGCGCCGTTGATGCGCGTCACGCCTTGCGACTGCTCGCGCGACGCGGTCGAGATCTCTCCGATGATGTCGGTCACGCGCTTCACGCTGGTGACGATGTCGCGCATCGCGTCGCCCGTGTCGCTGACGAGCTTGGCGCCGGACTCGACGCGCTCACCGCTGGCGGTGATCAGGCCCTTGATCTGCTTGGCGGCTTCCGCGCTGCGCTGGGCCAGGTGACGGACCTCGGACGCGACGACCGCGAAGCCGCGGCCCTGCTCGCCGGCCCGCGCGGCTTCCACCGCCGCGTTCAGCGCCAGGATGTTGGTCTGGAACGCGATCGAGTCGATCGTGCCGATGATGTCGCCGATCTGGCGGCTGGCGGCGGAGATCTCGTCCATGGTGGTCACGACCTGGGCGACGACGTTGCCGCCGCGCTGGGCCGCGCGATCCGATTCGCCGACCAGCTGATGGGCTTGCGCGGCCGACGCGGCGGTCTGGCTCATCGAGCTGGCGAGCTCCTCCAGCGCGGAGGCGGTTTCCTGCAGGTGGCTGGCCGATTGCTCGGTCCGTGCCGACAGGTCGCGGCTGCCCGCGGCGACTTCCGCCGAGGCGGTGCCGATGGAATCGCTGGCCTGGCGCACTTCGTTGATGGTGCGCGACAGCTGCAGACGCATGCGTTCGACGCCGGCGGCCAGGGCGCCCAGGTCGTCCTGCTGACGCACGATCACCGGACGGGTGAGGTCGCCCGCGGCGACGGCGCTGACGGCCTCGTTCAGGTCGGCCAGCGGGCGGCCGACCCAGCGTCCGAGCATCCAGGTCACGCCCAGGCCCAGCAGCACGACGGTGGCGAGGATCAGGCCCCACAGCACCCACAGCGTGGTGTTGTGCGCCGCCAGCGCCTGCGCCCGCGAGGCTTCGGCGACGACCCACCAGCCGGTGGCCTGCGACTTGCGCGCCACCGCGAACGCATCCTTGTAGCTGTCGCCGTAGACGGCCTGGACCTTCTCCAGCACGCCGTCCTGATCTTCTGTCAGCGTCTTGACGTACTGCTCGGCCTGGTCGGCCGGCATCACCTCCGACAGCTTCTTGCCCTGCGAGCGCGGATGGGCGCGCAGCAGCGCGTCGGCCGGCGTCTTGCCCGGATCGAGCAGGTACAGCCCGCCGGTCTCGTAGAGCTTGACCGCGTCGGCCATCTTCACCAGTTCCTGCTGCAGGCCGCGCATGTCGAAGCCGATGAACAGGATGCCGACGACCTTGCCGCCCGCGTCCTTGATCGGCGAGTAGCGCGTCATGTAGGGCACCTTGAAGAGCGTCGCCGGTCCCACGTAGGTCTCGCCGCCCGAGAGCTTGCCGAAGGCGGCGCCGGCGCGGTCCAGCGTCGTGCCCACGGCGCGCGAGCCGTCTTCCTTCTTCAGCGAGGTGGTGATGCGGACGAAGTCGTCCGTGCCCTTGCGCGCGAAGATCGTCGCCACGCCACCGGTGCGGCGCGTGAAGCGGTCGACCGCGTCGAAGTTGCCGTTGAGCTTCTGGCCGTTGAAGGCCAGTTCGCCGTCGCCGTCCAGCGTGAAGGCGCCGCCTTCGAAGTCGCCGGCCAGCACGTCGTACAGCCGGTTGGCCGAATCCCGCGCCGTGCGGTCCAGGGCGTCGGCGACACGCGCCACCGACGCCGCCTCCGCCGACATGTAGTCCAGCGTGCGCTGTTGCGCCTGATTCGTGAGCACCCACGACAGGGCGCCGCAGATGACGATCAGGAGCACCGCGATGGCGGCACTGGACCAGATGGAGACGCGACGGGCGACCGTCGCGCGCACGGCGTTGTTGTTGTTCATGACTGGACGGCTCCGCGATGAGGCGGAACTGGAGTGATAGGGAGGTCTCCTAGCGCGTCGTTGTCGTTTTGTCTTTGCGCCTGATCAAACTGTATTGCGTATGACAGCGTGTCGACTCGTTTCGCTTACCGCCCTTCGAGGGATAACCCGGGGCTATTTCACGCTCACCGGAAGTAATCACCGGCACGTCCCCCAGAGGAGGACAGCGCTATCAGGGTTCGACCGGGCGACCGACCGGACGGTCGGGATTGGCGATATATCCCCGGGAATATGGCGAGCAGGGCACTGCAACGGGCTCATTCGGCCGAAATGCCGCGGCTGCGAATGAGGGCATGCCATTTCTGCGTCTCCGCCTGGATGAAACGCGTCAGCGAGGCAGCGTCGCCCGGCGCGACTTCGAGGCCGAAGTCTTCCAGCTTCGCTTTCAGTTCCGGCTGCGAGAGTGCCTTTCCGAGTTCGGCGCCCAGACGCGCGACGATCGCATCAGGCGTGCCCTTCGGGACGAACAAGCCCTGCCAGGCGCTGACCTCCACGCCGGTCACGCCGGTCTCGTCGAAGCTGGGCACGTCGGGCAGCGCGGCGATGCGTTTGGGCGCCAGCACCGCCAGCGCCTTCAGCTTGCCGGCGCGCAGATGGGGCAGGGCGGCAGCGGTGTCGAGGATGCCCATGGGCACGACGCCCGCGATCAGGTCCTGCGTCGAGAACGCCGTGCCGCGATAGGGCACGTGGACGATGTAGCTGTTGGTGCGGTCCTTCAGCAGCTCCATCGCCAGGTGATGCGGGCTGCCGATGCCCGGCGAGGCGTAGCTGTACTTCCCTGGCCTGGCCTTGATGGTGTCCAGCCACTGCTTCGCGGAACTGAAGCCCGCGTTGGGATTGACCACCAGCAGCAGCGGGAAGCGGGCCATGAAGCCGACCGGCGCGAAGTCCGCCGGCGCGTACGGCAGCTTCTTGTAGAGCGCGCTGTTGAACACCATCGCGCCGTTGTCGCCGGTGAGGATCGTGTAGCCGTCCGGCGGCGACTTGGCGGCGTTGTCGGTGCCGATGATCCCGGCCGCGCCGGGCTTGTTGTCGATGACCAGCGTCTGCCCCAGCGCCTTGCCGAGCACCGGCGCCAGCTGGCGCGCGAGGAAGTCGGAGCCGCCGCCCGCCGGGTAGGCCACGACCCACCGGATCGGTTTGGCCGGCCAGGTGTCCGCGCGCGCCACGGCGGGCCAGCCGAGCGCGCCGGCCGTGGCGCCGAGGGCGCCCGTGATCAGCAGGGAACGGCGCGCGGCATCGGTGGGGCGGACGGGCATGGGTCGGGTCTCCGGGTTGTCGTGCCGGCCATCCTAGCCAGCCCCCGAGGGAGACCCATCCGGGAACAACCCGATCAGCGACCGTCGGCCGCGCTCGCGGCGACAGCCACCGATCCGGCGGCCGGCGGCGCCATCTCGATCATCGCGATGCGCTCGTTCATGTCGCCGGTCGACTCCTGGTTGCGGAAGGACACCTGCATCACGTAGAGCGTGTCCCGCGGCGCACCCTGGCATTGCAGCGACCGGACGGCCATGCGCAGCGGCGTGCGGTAGGCCGCCGGGCCGCGTTCGCGCACCTCGCTGATGACGTTGCCGTTCAGCCGGAAGCTGACGGTGGAGACGCCCTCCTGGCCTTCGCGGTACTGGGCGCGGGCCAGGCGGTCGACGAGGACCTGATCGACGCCGGGGCAGGTGGCGCGCACGTCCGTGCGCGGGATCTCGCCGGGACGGCGGCCGGAAACCTGGACGCGTTCCAGATCGTCAGGCGCGGCCTGCGCCGATCCGGCGGCCAGCACGGCCAGGAGTGCGCCGGAGGCGATGCGGAAGAAGATCGTGCGGGACGGGCGGGTGGTGGCGGTCATGTCGTGCTCCTGTGGGCTGAGGAACCGTCGCGACCCGCGTTCAGGTGGCGGATGCGTTCGGTCTTTTTTCAGCGTAGGCAGCATCGCGGGTCCGACCAAGCGGTGCGCGACCAAGTGTCGAAGACGGGGGGCGGATCGCCGGAATGCCGCGACGAAATGCAAGCCGGCGGGATGGGCTGCGCGTCGACTTTCCCCATTATCCATCGGGTCAAAAGTCACGCATGACTTCCGCCGGAGCGTCGTGTGACGACGCGGTGACAAGACCTGACCCTGCACGTGAGGCACCCGATCCATGACTTCCGCGCGACCGTCCCGGAAGACATGGGTCCCGAATGGCACGGGGCCTGCCGCGCCTCACGGCGGGCAGGCCCCGGAGGCCGCGGCGAGGGCTCGCCGCGGCGGGTTCAGCGCGTCACCAGACCTTGATCGGATCCGCGGCCACCATCGCATCGCCGCCCTTGCAACTGAAGGCCTTGGCGAACTCCGGCATGTTGGACATCGGCGCCAGCACGCGGAACTTGCCCGGCGAATGCGGATCGGTGCGCAGCTGGTTCAGCAGCGCCGCCTCGCGCGACTTGTTGCGCCACACCATGGCGTTGGACAGGAAGAAGCGCTGCTCGGGCGTGAAGCCGTCGATCTTGTCGGTCTTGCCGGTGCGGCGCAGCGCGTTCTGCAGCGCGTCGAAGGCGATCGGCATGCCGGCCATGTCGGAGATGTTCTCGCCCAGCGTCAGCCGCCCGTTGATGTGGGTGCCCTTGACCGGCTCGTAGCTCTCGTAGAGCGCCACGACGCGGTCGGCGCGCGCCTTGTAGTTCTCGGCGTCGGAGGCGGTCCACCAGTCGTTGAGGCTGCCGATGCTGTCGAACTGCCGGCCGCGGTCGTCGAAGTGGTGGACGATCTCATGCCCGATCACCATGCCGATGCCGCCGTAGTTGACGGCGTCGTCGGCCTTCGCGTCGAAGAACGGCGGCTGCAGGATGCCGGCGGGGAAGGTGATCTCGTTGAGGCCGCCGGCCTGCGCGTTCACGATGTAGGGCGACATCGTCCAGCGCGTGCGGTCGCTCGGGCGGTCCAGGTCCTTGATCTGCTCGCCGTGGAACCAGGCCGCGGCGCGCAGCTGGTTGCCGGCGAAGTCCTTCGGGTCCAGCGTCATGCCCTCGTACTTCGGCCAGGTCTCGGGCGCGCCGATCTTGGGCTGCATCGCCTCCAGCTTCTCCAGCGCCTTGAGCTTGGTCTCCGGATTCATCCAGGCCAGGTTCTGGATGCGTGTCTTCATCGCGGCCTTGACGTCGCCGATCAGCAGCGTCGCGCGGCGCTGCGCCTCCGGCGAAAAGGCCTTGGACACGAACAGCTCGCCCAGCGCCAGCCCCAGCGGGCTGCCGCCGGTGCGGCCGCCGATCAGCTGGATGACTTCCTCGTTGCGGGGCATCGGCTGCTCGAGCCCGGAGATGGTCGCGCCGCGGTAGTCGAAGTCGGCCTCGGCGAAGGCCTTGGGCAGGCGGGCGGCGCTGTTCTCCAGCACCCGCACCCGCAGGTAGGTCTGCCAGGTGGCGAGCGGGACCTTCTCGGCCATCTGCGCGACCCGCGTCAGGAACTCGGGTTGCGCGACGATCAGCCGCTCGACGCCGCCGGGGCGGGTATCGCTGCGCGTCAACGCCTTCAGATAGGCGTCCCAGGCGAGCCCCGGCGCCTTGTCGGCGAGCTCGGGCGTGGTCATCGGGTTGTAGACCTTGAGCGGATCGCGCAGTTGCGCGCGCGGCGTCGTCGCGTCGGCGAGCTGGGACTCGAAGGCGATCAGCGCGTCGATCGTCGCCGGCGTGGCGTCGAAGCCCGCCGACGACAGCAGCCGCTGCGCATACAGCCGGTAGGCGGTGCGCAGCTTCTTGGCGATGTCCGTGTCCTTGAAGTAGTCGTCCCGGTCCGGCAGACCCAGGCCCGACTGGCCCAGCGTCAGCACGTTCACGCGGGTGTTCTTGACGTCGGCGCGCACGTAGGCGCCCACCGGCGCGGCGATGCCCACGCGGCCGAGCTGCGCCAGCGCGGCGGGCAGGTCCTGCGCCGACTTCATGGCCGCGACGCGGTCCAGCAGCGGCTTGACCGGCTTCAGGCCTTGCGCCTCGATGGCGGCGCGGTCCATCCCGCTGGCGTAGTAGGCCGCGACCTGCTTCAGGCCCGGCGACTTCTGCAGCGCCGGCTTGGCCAGCAGTTCCGCCAGCGCGTCGCTCAGCAGCCGGTCGTTGGCCACGCGCAGCGCGTCGAAGCTGCCGATGCGGGTCCGGTCGGCCGGCAACTCCGTGCGGGCGACCCAGGGGCCGTTCACGTAGTCATAGAAGTCCGCGCAGGGCTGGACGTCGGGCGAGAAGCTCGCGACATCCAGCGCGCGGACCGGCGCGGCGGCCAGCGCCAGGGTGGAGAGGGCCGCGGCGGCGATCAGGCGTAGTGGAAACATGGTTATTTGTCACCGATGTGTGGCGAAAACGACAAGCCGCACAGGCTAATCGAGCCCCCTTCCGCCCGCCATCGGAGGCGTCCCGTGCATGGCTTCCGGCACCCCGGGCACGCCGTTCGCGCAGGGGCGCAAACCGCGCGCAAACCTTACGAATCAGCGCCTTAGCCGTAAGAAAGGGGCGATTGGCGGATCAAAGTCTGCGTTTTGACACAAAAAGGTTATAGGGGTATTCCTTCCTGTTAACTGTTTCAGGTGGGGCGGTTGGCGCCCGACTGTCTTCCTACACTGCGTCGCACGCCAATCGGATAGGCCGGTCGGCGTGCCCCACCAGAGGTGCCAACGCGCCAGGGCGTTCGGGGCTTTGCAGGCGTCGGTGAACCCGGCGTCGTTCGAGGAACTCTGGAGATGACAAGCATGTTGCGATTGAACAAGCTCAGCGTCGCGCTGGCTGTAGGTCTCGTCACGATGGGCGCCGCCCAGGCGGGCGTGTCGTCGGTGGACATCGACAAGGCCCCGCGGCAACTGAGCGAACAGACCGACCGTCTGATCGTGAAATACAAGGACGGCAGCACCGTCGTGCAAGGGCGCCTGGGCGCCGCCGTCCAGGCGCAATCGGTGGCGAGCGACGCCATCGGCGCCCGGACCGAGCGCCTGCAGCAGCTGGCCGCCCCGTTGGGCGCCCGCCTGTCGCTGGTGCGCCAGATGGGCACCGGCGCCCACGTGTTCCGGCTGGATCGCCGGATGAACCTGCAGGAACTGCGCGAGCTGGGCGCCCGCATCAAGGCGCAGGACGCCAACGTCGAGTACGTCGAGCCCGACCGCAAGATGCACGCGCTGATGGTGCCCAACGACAGCAGCTACGGCCAGCAGTGGGACCTGTCCGAGACGGCCGGCGGCATCCGCGCGCCCCAGGCCTGGGACCAGGCGACCGGCACCGGCGTGGTGGTGGCGGTGATCGACACCGGCTACCGGCCGCATGCGGACCTGTCGGGCCAGATCGTCGCGGGCTACGACATGATCGTGGACACCACGGTCTCGGTGGACGGCAACGGCCGCGACAGCGACCCGAGCGACCCCGGCGATTTCAACGCCGCCAATGAATGCCAGGCCGGCGATCCGGCCGCCACCTCGAGCTGGCACGGCACGCACGTGGCCGGCACGATCGCGGCCAAGACCAACAACAACCTGGGCGTGGCGGGCATCGCCTTCAACGCCAAGGTCCAGCCGATCCGCGTGCTGGGCAAGTGCGGCGGCTACACCTCCGACATCGCCGACGGCATGACCTGGGCGTCGGGCGGCAGCGTGTCCGGCCTGCCGGCCAACGCGACGCCGGCCAAGGTGCTGAACCTGTCGCTGGGCGGCGGCGGCGCCTGCGACACCACCACGCAGACGGCGATCAACGGCGCTCGTTCGCGCGGCGCCAGCGTGATCGTCGCGGCGGGCAACGAGAACCAGAACGCCTCCAACTCCAGCCCGGCGAACTGCTCGGGCGTGGTCGTGGTCGCGGCGACGGACCGCAACGGTTCGCGAGCGTACTACTCGAACTATGGTTCGATCGTGACCCTGGCGGCGCCGGGCGGCGACGTGCGCTCCAGCGCCAGCAACGGCATCCTGTCGACGCTGAATGCCGGCACCAGCACGCCGGGCGCCGACAGCTACGCCTACTACCAGGGCACCTCGATGGCCACGCCGCACGTGGCGGGCGTCGCGGCGCTGATGTACAGCGCCAAGCCGACTGCCACGCCGGACGAGATCACGGCCGCGCTCAAGAGCAGCGCCCGTGCCTTCCCCGGTACCTGCAGCCAGTGCGGCTCGGGCATCCTGGACGCCAACGCCGCGATCACCGCGATCAAGGGCGGCGGCGGCGGTGGCGGCACGATCGCCGAGGTCGAGCCGAACAACAGCCGCACCGCGCCGCAGACGATCAGCGCCCCGGTCAAGGTGACGGGCACCCTGTCGACGTCCGACACCAACGACTACTTCAAGATCACGCTGCCCGCGGGCAAGACGCTCAGCGCGACCTTGACGCCGGCCGCCGGCAAGGACTTCGACCTGTACCTGCAGAACAGCAGCGGCACGCAGCTCAGGGCCAGCGAAAACGGCGCCGGCGCCGTCGACAGCTTCACCTACACGAACAGCGGATCGTCCGCGATCGTCGTGTATGTGCGGGCGCTCTACTACTCGGGCACCAGCGGGACGTACACGCTGAACCTGAGCTGGTAATGCGACCGTCAGGACTTGCCACTCTCCTCGTTTGGTAAGCCGGGTGCCTCGGGCCCGAACGGGGCTCCCGTTGAATCCCGCCAGTGAAAGCTGGCGGGATTTTTTTTCCCGCCTCGGCGGAAGTGGTGAAAGGGGGCGGGCGTTCTCGCTTGGAGCGGGCCGCTACACTGCCCCCCTCGATTTCCAACGCGTTTCTCGCGCGGTTTCATGGCCGGTCTCGCCTCCAGTTCCCCGCTCCCCACCGACATCGTCGTGCACCAGCAGTCCAAGGTGCTGGAGCTCGCCTTCACCGACGGCGTGCGTTTCCGCATCCCGTTCGAGCTGATGCGCGTGCGCAGCCCGTCGGCGGAGGTGCAGGGCCACGGTCCCGGTCAGGAGACGCTGCAGACCGGCAAGCGCGACGTGACCATCGTCGCGGTCGAGCAGGTCGGCCATTACGCGCTGAAGCCGACCTTCTCCGACGGTCACGAGAGCGGCCTGTTCACCTGGGCCTATCTGTACGAGCTGGGCCGGGACCAGGACGCGCTGATGCGCGATTACGAAGAGAAGCTGGCCGCCGCGGGCCTGGACCGCGACGCGCCGATGGCGAAGGGCGCAGGCGGACATGCGCACGGCGGCGGCAGCTGCAGCAGCCATTGATCGCTCGCGCTCGCACGGCCATCGCCCCCGACGCTCCCCCTTTCAGCAGGACCCCACCATGAGTTCCACCCACTTCGGCTTCGAATCCGTCGACGAAACCGTCAAGGCCAAGCGCGTGCGCGGCGTGTTCGACTCGGTCGCCGCGCGCTACGACGTCATGAACGACCTGATGTCGATGGGGATGCATCGCGCCTGGAAGCTCTACACCCTGGCCGTGGCCAACCTCAAGCCGGGTGACCGGGTGCTGGACATCGCCGGCGGCACCGGCGACATGGCGCGGCTGTTCGCGAAGAAGGTCGGCGAGCGCGGCATGGTCGTGCACACCGACATCAACGAGGCCATGCTGCGCACCGGCCGCGAGCGGCTGATCGACGAGGGCATGGTCCTGCCGACCAACCTCTGCGACGCCGAGGCGTTGCCCTACAAGGATGGCTCCTTCGACCTGGTGTGCGTGGCCTTCGGCCTGCGCAACATGACGCACAAGGACCAGGCGCTGGCCGAGATGAACCGCGTGCTGCGCCCGGGCGGCCGGCTGCTGGTGCTGGAGTTCTCGCAGGTCGCGGCGCCGCTGCGCAAGCCCTACGACTGGTACTCCTTCAAGGTGCTGCCGCGCATCGGCTCGCTGATCGCCGGCGACGCCGACAGCTACCGCTACCTGGCGGAATCGATCCGCATGCACCCGCCGCAGGCCGAACTCAAGGCCATGATGAAGACGGCGGGTTTCGGCCACGTGGACGTGCACAACCTGACCGGCGGCGTCGTGGCGCTACACGCGGGCATCAAGTGCTGAGCCGAGGCTGAGAGCACCGAGCGCCTGACGGCGTTCTCCCCATGAAGCAGGGCCCCGATCGGGGCCCTTGCTCATTGGGGAAAGAGGGCCAGCGGGACGGCGTCAGCAGGGCGCCTTCCACTCCCGGAGTTCGGTCGCGAGGATCGGGTGCCCGTCGGCCTCGGCGCGCCGGGCGAGTTCGTCGGCGTTGCCTTCGGTGACGTACTCATGGCCGACGCCCTTCACGAGCTGGCCATAGACGCTGTCGAGGTCATCGGCATCGACGTCGTTGTCGGTGGTCGGGAACGGCGGCACGTCGGCCGGCAGTTCGGGGCGGAGTTGGTGCGTGGAACTGGAGGGGGAACGGGAAGGGGCGTGGGCCATCGGAGTGCTCCTTGAGTCGATGAAGTCGAGGGGAGGTCGTGCTGAATGGCGAGGCCGTCGTCACTTCGGGCGGACAGCCTGGCGATTGGAACGGGGCAGATTCCCCTCCCGCAACTGCTTGACCGCGTCGCCGACGAGGTCGGCCACCAGGCGAACCTCGTCCTGGAGGGCCTCGTCGCGGTCGAGGGCCTCGTGGCTGTTGAAGTAGGGCTCGAAGTAGCCGATGTAGCGATCGAGCCGGGAGAGGTTGCCGGCATCGACCAGTCCCATCCAGTCGAGCCAGTCGCCGAGGTTGCGGCGCTGGGCTTCCACGCCGGCCACGTCGCCGTGCACGACCAGGCCGTAGGCGCGGCCCTCGAGGTGCTTGGGATAGCTCCAGCCCTTCTCTTCGATGGCCTTGGCTTCGGCGACCTTCTTGCCGTGGGTGGAGGTCGGATCCGGATTGCCGCCGTCGGCGCAGACCAGGCGGTCGATCATGAGCTTCAACGCGCTCGGCGACTGGTACCAGTAGGTCGGGGTGAGCAGGATCACGCCATGGGCCGAGACCCATCGCTCGTAGATCTCGTTCATCCAGTCGCTGGACTGGTCGAGCGCGTGGTTCGGATAGCAGCTGCAGGGCCAGTGGCACAGCGGCATCGCGGTCGACACGCAGCCCTTGCAGGGATGGATCTGGCGGCCGTATTCCGAGGTGATGAGGCTCAGGTCGAGCACGTCGACGATCACGTCGTGTCGGGTCAGCTGTTCCTTGGCGATCTGCGTCAGCCGCCACGTCTTGGACATCTCGCCAGGACAGGTGCCGTCGTTGCGGTCGCTGCCGCAGACCAGCAGCACGCGCGAGCGGGTGGCGGGGTCGCTCCAGCGCTGCTGGGCGTGCTTGAGCCGCTGATGCGCGTCGAGCCACTCGACGGACGTCGCGTAGGTCGGGTCCTTGAATCCGTTGCCCGCGGGTCGGGTGACCGGCGACTTGCGGCCTTCCTTCATCGCCTCGAAGGCGATGGTCTCCAGGCGCGCGATGGCCTCGTGCTCGGCGCGGTAGGCCGGGTCCTGGAAGCGACGCATGAAGCGCTCGTGGAACTGCTCGCGGGTCAGCTCCGCAGGCTGCTGGCCCTTGCGGATCTCGGTCATCGGCGGCCTCTCGGGTGGCGGTGGGGACAGTATTCGGGGCATCGCCCGCCGGGACCGTCGGACGGGGGAGTCTTGTGAAGCGGGCTTTGTCCTACGCCAATGCCAATGTCTATTCATGCTGAATCACGCATATTATTGATTTATGCTTGATTTGGCATTTTTGAGATTTATGCCTAATCAGGCATACTTACGATCTATGCTTGATTTGGCATGAAGTCCCTATCCGCAACTGAGCGAAGAAAGGTCAGTCGTGAACTTCAAACTTCAGACCCTCCAACAGCTTGGCCCCCACTTGAGAGCGCTTCGCCGACGTCAAGGCATGAGCCAGGCGGAGCTTGGACAACGCATCGGGGTCAGCCAGAGCCGTCTCGCGCGGATTGAAGGAGACCCGTCAAGCGTCAGCTTTGACCAGTTGTTGGATCTGCTCCACGCCTTGGGAACGCAGCTGGTACTGGAAACCGATGATCGGCGGCTCGGGTCCTCGCTTCCCCCCTCGAAGGACGGCGATAAAACGCCAGACTCTTCGTCGGCGCTGGACCAACCTTGGTGATGACGATCTCGGAGGGCCGGCATGGCAGCACTTCACTTGTGGATGAACGGTCAGGCGGTCGGCGTCTGGGAGGTGGGCGGCCGGTCGGGCGTCGCATCACTGCGTTACGAGCGGACCTGGGAGGCTTCGCCACAGGGGCGCGCGTTGTCCTTGTCCTTGCCGTTCCATGCGGAACTGCGCTCCGACGTCATCACGAACTATTTCGACAACCTGTTGCCTGACAGCCAGCACATCCGTCGCCGGATCAGGGAACGCTTCCACACGCCGTCCGAGAGTGCCTTCGATTTGCTCGCCGCTATCGGCCGCGACTGCGTCGGTGCGCTCCAGATTCTCCCGGTCAATGAGCTCCCCGAGGGATGGAATCGTCTTTCGGCGGAACCCCTGGCGGAGACGGATGTGGGGCGGATCCTGGCGGGCGTGACCTCGCCGTCGGTACTTGGGCACCACGACGAAGACGGCTTCCGCGTTTCCATCGCGGGGGCGCAGGAGAAGACCGCGTTGCTGCGGGTCGGTGGACGGTGGCATCGGCCGCAGGGCGCCACGCCGACCACGCACATCCTCAAGCTGCCGCTGGGCCTCGTGGGGAACATGCGTGCGGACATGACCGATTCCGTCGAGAACGAGTGGCTCTGCGCGCAGATATTGAGGGCCTTTGGGCTGCCGGTCGCGACCACGGAGATGGGCTTGTTCGACGGAATGAAAGCGCTCGTGGTGGAGCGCTTCGACAGGCAATGGCAGTCGGATGCGCAGCCGTGGCTGCTGCGATTGCCTCAGGAAGATCTTTGCCAGTCGATGGGCATGCCGTCCGACCTGAAGTACCAGTCCGACGGCGGCCCGACGATGCAAGCTTGTCTGCAGCTGCTGCGAGTGAGCGAGCGTCTCGACGATCCCGCCAGGTTCGTGCTTACCCAGTTCGCGTTCTGGTTGCTCGCAGCGACCGACGGCCATGCCAAGAATTTCTCCATCCAGCACTTGCGCGCTGGCAAGTTCGCCATGACGCCCCTCTACGACGTCCTTTCCGTCTGGCCCATCATCGGCAACGGCGCCAACCAGCTGCCGTACAACCGCGCCAAGCTGGCCATGGGCATCAAGTCCCGCAACATGCATTACCGGCTCAGCGAGATCCAGGCGCGTCATTGGCATGCGCTCGCCGTCCAGGCGAGTGCGGACGCCTGGGGACGGATGCTTGACCTCGCCGGGCGTGTCCCGGAGGCGCTGGATCAGGTCGAATCGCTGCTGCCCTCGGATTTCCCTGAAACCACCTGGCGGCCGATCGCCAGCGGCACGCGCCGTCACGCCGCGCAGTTCCTGGACGACGCCCGCGGCGTCACCTCCAAGGGCGCCTGACACTGCCGGATCGGCGCTAGGCCTACCTCGGTGCGGGATGCACCGACGCTGCGTCTCCGCCCCGAAGCTGCACCCCCGTCGTGCACCCATCCCCCTCAAACGCGGGGTGCGGCATTCCCTCCTGCGGGGTTCCCCGCAACCTGCTTGTCACGAAGCGACCCTACGCTCCGCCCGTTCCTTTACGTGCGTGAAGTCAAGCGCACAACATCACACATTTGCTGACAAATTTTTGCCGTAAACGTTTGCGCAAACTTTTGGTTCAACCAAAACCAGTCTGAGGGGTCGCCATGAAACTCAAATCCATCCTGCTCGCCGCAGGTCTTCTGCTCACCGGTCTCGCGCACGCCGACACCGTCGCGCTGTGGAGCTACAGCCCCGACCGGGGCGGCATCATCTCCACCAAGCCGACCTACACCGACAACGGCAACGCGTCCTTCGACCCGCTGGGCGTCGCCACCACCTTCGTCAGCCAGGCCGGCTCGTCGGACACCACCGCCGGCTCAATGGCGCTGAACACCGCCGGCTACGCCGCGCAAGGCACCGGCGACCGCACGACCGGCGTGCGCTTCTCGATCGACACCACCGGCTTCGAGAACATCGTCCTGAGCTTCGACCAGCGCAACAGCGCCACCGCCTCCGCCTGGACCGCGCTGCAGTACACGCTGGACGGCGAGAACTGGATCGAGGCCACCACCTTCCGCATGCTGCGCGACAGCGTCTTCGTGAAGGGCCTGGGCTTCGACTTCTCCGACATCGCCGGCGTCGACAACAACGCCAACTTCGCGGTGCAGCTGGTCAGCATGTTCGCGCCCGGCACGCAGGGCTACAGCGCCACCGGCGCCTCGAGCAACTACGGCACCGCCGGGACCATCCGCTACGACATGGTCCTGTTCGCCGGCTCGCTGATCCCCGAGGTCGAAGTGCCGGAAGTGCCCGAACCCGCGTCGATCCTGCTGACCCTGGCCGCGCTGGGCGCGATGGGCGTGAGCATCCGCCGCCGCAAGCAAGCCTGAACAACGTCGAGGAGAACATCCCCATGAACTTCCGTACCCTGTTCCCCATCACCGGACGCGCCGTGCTGCGCGTCACCACGCTGAGTGCCATGGCCGTCGTGCTGACCGCCTGCGGCGGCGGCCTCAACGGCGAGAAGTCGCAGACGCAGCAGCAGGTCGCCACGCCTGACGACCGCGCCACCGCGCTGACCGCCGATCCTTCGGCGAAGTACCCCGATCACCATGAGTTCGACGCCGCGCTCGACGTGCCGTTCACCGGCGCCGAAGCCACCGGCGCGCGCGAGTTCGCCGTCCATCTCGACTACGTCGGCGCCCCCGCCGGCACGCTGCTGGCCTACCGCGTCGAGCTGCGCTCGCCCGCCGGTGCGGTCGTCAAGCGCTGGAGCGGCGTCGAGAAGTACGCCGGCGACGTCAAGACCGTCGCGCTGAACTGGGCCGGTCGCACCGACGCGACCCTGCCGGACGGCCTCTACACCGCGACGCTGACGGCGCTCAGCGCCAAGGCCGACGCCGCGCTGAAGAGCAGCGGCGGCGAGGCGCAGTTCGCCGAGATCCTCGCCGCCCAGCAGGCCGGCGCGGACGGCCACGCCGTCGAGCAGAGCTGGACCTTCGCCCTCGGCAAGCCGGCCAAGATCACGATGGGCACGCTGCGTCCGCTGGCCGCGGGCGCCTCGGGCGAGGCCGACCAGCGCGTGCGCGCGCAGTCGGCGGCGATCGGCGCGGGCTCCTGGCCCTACACCATCTACTACGGCAGCTTCCACGGCCAGACCAACGACTCCGACGGCGGCGGCGCCATCGGCAGCTGCAGCTCCTCGCAGCCGGCGCAGACGGGCGCCTTCGGGCCCGACGCGGCCTTCCCGTATGCCAAGGGCGCGGGCCTGGACATCTTCGCCAACACCGACCACAACCACTACTACGACGGCTCGTCGAGCACCAACACCGGCGGCAGCGCCACCGCGGCCAAGGCGCGCTACCAGCGCGGCCTGCAGATCGCGACCGACTACACCTCCGCCAACCCCGGCTTCCTGGCGGTGTACGGCATGGAGTGGGGCGTCATCAACAACGGCGGCCACCTCAACATCTTCAACAGCAACGAGCTGTTCTCGTGGGAATACAACGCGCAGAACGAGCTCTTCGGCGACCGCTACATCGCCAAGAACGACTACGCGACGCTGTACTCGGTGATGCGCGCGCAAGGCCTGGTCGGCCAGTTCAACCATCCGGACTCGAGCGGCCAGTTCATCATCAACGGCACCGACATGGCCTACAGCGCCGACGGCGACGAGGTGATGGTGATGTCCGAGGTGATGAACACCTCCGCGTTCTCGTCCAACACGACCGAGAGCGAGACCTCGCGCAGCTCGTATGAAGGCTCGTGGAAGAAGCTGCTGGAGCGCGGCTTCCACGTGGCGCCGGCGACCAACCAGGACAACCACTGCGCCAACTGGGGCAAGTCCTACACGAACCGGACCGCGGTGCTGATCCCGACGGGCACGGCGCTGAGCAAGGCCTCGCTGGTCGATGCGCTGAAGGCGCGCCGCGTCTTCGCGACGCTGGACAAGAACTCGCAACTGATCTTCAGCGCCAACGGCAAGATCATGGGTGAGCGCTTCGACAACGCCGGCGCGCTGTCGCTGAACGTCGGGTTCTACAACCCGAACGGTCGCACCGTGGTGCAGACCGAGATCTGGGAAGGCGTGCCCGGCCGCAACGGCACGGTCACGCTGCTGGGCAACAGCCCGACGGCGACGATCACGCCGGCCAACGGCAAGCACTTCTACTACGCCAAGGTCACGCAGGATGACGGCAAGGTGCTGTGGTCCGCGCCGATCTGGGTCAACCAGGGCGTCAGCGGCGGCGACACCACGCCGCCGTCGGTGACGGCCGCGGTGAACGGCACGACCGGCACGATCACGTTCTCCGCCACCGCCAGCGACAACATCGGCGTGACGCAGGTCGAGTTCTGGCTGGACGGCGCGCTGCGCGACATCGACACGACGTCGCCGTACTCGATCGCGGTCAACTCGACGCAGCTGACCAACGGCACGCACAGCCTGGTGGCCAAGGCCTATGACGCGGCCGGCAACACGACGACCTCGGCGCCGGTGAGCTTTACCGTCAACAACGTCGTCGACGCCGCGGACGAGGTCGAGCCCAACAACACGATCGCCGCGGCGAACGCGCTGGGCAGCCGCAACCAGCTGACCGGCTTCATCGGCAGCGCCAGCGACATCGACTTCTTCAAGGTCACCCTGGCCGCCAACCAGCGCCTGCGCGTGGACATGACCGGCCCGACCTCGTCGAGCATCGACTACGACCTGTACGTGGTGAAGTCCACCGGCACGGGCCTGGCGCGCTCGGAAGCGGTCGGCAGCACGGAGTCGCTGACGTACCAGAACGGCGCGACCGCGCAGACGGTCTACATCAAGGTGATGTCGTACACGGGATCGAGCACGACCTCGCCCTACAAGCTGACGATCAGCTATCCCTGATGAAGGAACACGGCCGCTGAGGGGCGGCCGAGGAGGAGGAGAGGGAGAAGAGGGAGAACGAGAAGGAGAAGGAGAAGAGGGCGGAGGCGAGCGCGCTCCCACTCTTGTTCCCTCTCCCGCTTGCGGGAGAGGGCGGGGGTGAGGGTCGGCGGCCGATGAAGTCAGAGGAAGGCGGTCCTGCGAAGGACCGCCTTTTTTTCGTCAGCGCGCAGCGTGCGTCGCCGGCTCGACCGATTCCCAACCGCCGCCCAATGCGAGGAACAGCTGCACCTGCTCATCGATCAGCGTGGCCTCCGAAGCCGCGAGCGCCGCATCGCTGGCGGCGAGCGCGCGCTCGGCGTCGAGCGCATCCAGGTAGGCGACCTTGCCGCCCTGGTACAGCCGCCGCGCCTGTCCGGCGACGATCGCCGCCTCATCGCGCGAGGCCTGCAGCGCCGCCCGCCGATCCAGCTCGCGGGCGTACTGGTTGAGCGCCGTCTCGGTCTCGCGCAGCGCGTTCAACACGGTGCCGTCGAAGCGGGCCGCGGCCTGCCGCGTGCCCGCCTCGGCCTGCGCGATCCGCGCGTCGGCGACGCCGTTGTTGGGCAGCGTCCACGAGATCAGCGGACCGAGGCTCCAGCTCAGCGTGTCGCTCTTGCCGAAGCCGGCGAGCGTGCCCGCCGAGCCGGCCGACAGTCCCAGGCTGATCTTCGGATACCGGTCCGCGATCGCGACGCCGATGCGTGCCGTCGCCGCGTGCAGCTCGCGCTCGGCCTGGCGGATGTCGGGGCGGCGGCGCAGCAGCGCGGCGCCGTCGCCGACCGGGATCGTGCCGGTCACCTGCGGTGCGACATGGCATTCCGCCAGCTCACGCGGGAAGTCCTCCGGCAGTTCGCCGGTCAGCGTCGCGAGGCGATACAGCGCGGACTGCCGCTGCGCCAGCAGCGGCGGCAGCGCTGCACGCAGCTGCTGAAGCTGACTGCGGGCGCGCGCCGCGTCAATCTCGCCGACACGACCGGCGCGTTGCAGGCGCTCGGTGACGTCGATGGCCTCGCGCTGCAGATCGACCGAATGCTGTGCGGACGTCAGCCGCTGGCCCGTCGCGCACGCTTCCGCATACGCGCGCGCCGTGCCCGCCGCCACGTTCACCTTGACGAGATCGAGCGCGGCCGAAGCCGCTTCGGTACTCGCATGCGAGGACTCGATCGCCCGGCGGATCTGGCCGAACAGGTCGAGCTGGTAGGAGAGGCCCGCCCCGGCGCTGTAGCGGTAGGTGTCGGGCGGGACGTAGTCCTTCTTCAGCATCGACAAGCCCGACGGGTGTCCGTAGCTCGGCCCGCCATTGACGCTGACGGTCGGCTTCTCGCCGCCGGTGACCTCGGACTCCAGGGCCTGGACACGTTCCAGGTTCGCGACCGCCTGGCGCAGGTCGGTGTTGCGCGCCAGCGCCCGCTCGACCAGTGCGTCCAGCCTGGGATCCTGGAACAGCCGCCACCAGTGCGGCGGCAGCGGCGTGGCGTCGAAGGGAGTCGATGCCACCGTCGTGGCCTGGGTGTCGGCCTCGTTCTTCGCGGCCTCCGCGGCACGTTGCTGTTCGAGGAAGGTCGCCGACGCGCGCGGCTTCAGCACGGCGGCCTCGGCGGGCACCTGGTAGTCCGGACCTTTCGGCGCCGTGGAGCAGGCGGCCAGCGCCGCCGCCGCGATCACCGCCAGCAGGGGCTTCATCGCGCTGCTCATGACTTCGACTCCGTCTTGACTGCCGCAGTGACCGTCGATGCGGGCATCACCTGCACCGTCACCGTCTGCCCCGCGACGAGCCGCTCGCCCGCCGGCAGCGGATCGAGCTTCACCCGCACCGGCACGCGCTGCGGCAGCCGGACCCAGTTGAAGGTCGGGTTCACGCTCGGCAGCAGGTTGGCGCTGGTGCTGCGGTCGCGGTCGGCGATGCCGGCGGAGAGGCTCTCAACGCGGCCCGTCAGCGCGCGGCTCGCGCCCATCGGCTTGACCTCGACGGCGTCGCCGACGTGGATGCGGGGGAGCTTGGTCTCCTCGAAATAGCCTTCGACGTAGAGCGAGCCCGCGTCCACGAGCGCGAGCACCGGATGCCCCGCCGTCGCATAGGCGCCCTGGCGCAGATCGAAGTTGGTGATCGTGCCGGCGGACGGCGCGCGGATCTCGGCGCGCGCCAGGTTGAGCTTCGCGCTGTCGACGGCGACCTCGGCCTGCGCGACGGCGGCGCGCGCCTGCTCGGCGCGGCT
>NZ_DASVNZ010000183.1:0-17947 GCF_036486225.1 Roseateles sp.
CGTCAACGAGTGCTGGATCGCCGACCGCGACCGCTTCTCCTACGAGGCGCTGAACGGCGACGAACGCCTGACCACGCCGATGCTCAAGCAGGGCGGCGAGTGGAAGTCCGTCGACTGGACCACCGCGCTCGAATACGTCGCCAACGGCCTCAAGCAGGTCAAGACGGAGAAGGGCGGCGCGTCCATCGCCGCGCTGGGCTCGGAGCACAGCACCGTCGAGGAACTGCACCTGCTGGCACAACTGGTGCGCGGCCTGGGCAGCGAGAACATCGACACGCAGCTGCGCGTCGTCGACCCGGCGCTGCGCGCTGCGGACGGCAAGGCGCTGTGGCTGGGCACCTCGATCGCGTCGCTGTCGCAGCTGGACCGCGCCTTCGTCGTCGGCTCATCGCTGCGCAAGGACCACCCGCTGTTCGCGCAACGCCTGCGCCAGGCCGCCCGCCGCGGCGCACAGGTCGTGTCGCTGGCCGGCTCGGTCGAAGACTGGAAGATGCCGGTCGCCGCCGCGATCACCGCCGCCCCGTCGGCCTGGGTCGCTGAACTGGCCAACGTCGCCGCCGCCATCGGCGCGGCGAAGGGCGTCAGCGCCCCGGTGCAAGGCAACGCCACCGACGCCGCCAAGGCGATCGCCGACACGCTGCTGTCGGGCGAGCGCAAGGCCGTGCTGATCGGCAACGCCGCGATCCAGCATCCGCAAGCCGCGACGCTGCTGTCGCTGGCGAACTGGATCGGCGAACAGACCGGCGCCACCGTCGGCGTGCTGTCGGCCGCCGCGAACAGCGTCGGCGCACAGCTCGTCAACGCGCGTCCGGGACAGGGCGGCCGCACGGCAGCCCAGCTGCTGAATGACCAACCCGCCAAAGCTCTGCTGCTGCTCAACACCGACCCGGTGCTGGACGGCGCGAACGCCGCCGCCGCCAAGAAGGCGATCAACGCGGCCGAGATGGTCGTCGTGCTGACGCCGTTCAAGACCGGCCCGGTGGTCGAGTTCGCCGACGTGCTGCTGCCGACGGCCCCGTTCACCGAGACCTCGGGCAGCTTCGTCAACGCGGAAGGCCGCCTGCAGAGCTTCGTCGGCGTGGCCAAGGCCCGCGGCGAGACCCGTCCGGGCTGGAAGATCCTGCGCGTGCTGGGCAACCTGCTGAGCCTGCAGGGCTTCGACTTCGACAGCTCCGAGCAGGTCCGCACCGCGGCCCTGGGCTCGTCGCTGGACCTGGCGAACCGCCTGGGCAACACGGTGTCGGCGCAGTCCGCTGCCGTCGCAGCACCGGCGCAAGGCCTGGAACGTTTGACGACGGTGCCGATCTACGCGACCGACGCGCTGGTGCGTCGCGCCACCTCGCTGCAGCTGACCCGCGACGGCCGTGATGCGGCGATCGCCTCGCTGCCGCAGGCGCTGTGGACCGAACTCGGCCTGACCGAGAAGGGTGCGCAGGTGCGCGTGTCGCAGAACGGCGGCGAGGCCGTGCTGGCCGCGCAGCTGGATGCATCGCTGCCCGCGACCGTGGTGCGCATCCCCGCCGGCATCCCCGAGACCGCCGCACTGGGCGCGTTCACCGGCGCGATCGCCGTGACCAAGGCCTGAGGACGAGACGACGATGGAAAACTTCTATAACGCCGGCGCCTCGCTGCTGGGAGGTGTGGTCTGGCCGGTGGTCTGGAGCGTGCTCAAGATCATCGCCGTGCTGCTGCCGCTGCTGGGCTGCGTCGCCTACCTGACGCTGTGGGAACGCAAGGCCATCGGCTGGTCGCAGATCCGTCCGGGTCCGAACCGTGTCGGTCCCCTGGGCCTGCTGACCCCGATCGCCGACGCCGTGAAGCTGATCTTCAAGGAGATCATCGTCCCGAGCGCCGCCAACAAGGGCCTGTTCTTCCTCGGCCCGATCATGACCATCATGCCGGCGCTGGCCGCCTGGGCGGTCGTGCCCTTCGGCCCGGGCGCCGCGATCGCCGACGTCAACGCCGGCCTGCTGTTCCTGATGGCCATCACCTCGCTCGAGGTCTACGGCGTGATCATCGCGGGCTGGGCCTCGAACTCGAAGTACGCCTTCCTCGGCGCGCTGCGCGCCTCCGCGCAGATGGTCTCCTACGAGATCGCGATGGGCTTCTGCCTGGTCGTCGTGCTGATGGTGACGGGCTCGATGTACGTCAGCGCCATCGTGACCAGCCAGGAGCAGGGCTGGTTCGCGTCGCACGGCGTGAACATCCTGTCCTGGAACTGGCTGCCGCTGCTGCCGATCTTCCTGGTGTACTTCATCTCCGGCCTGGCCGAGACCAACCGCCATCCCTTCGACGTCGTCGAAGGCGAATCGGAGATCGTCGCCGGTCACATGATCGAGTACTCGGGCATGTCGTTCGCGATGTTCTTCCTGGCCGAGTACGCCAACATGATCCTGGTGTCGGCCCTCGCGGTGCTGATGTTCCTGGGCGGCTGGTCGGCCCCGATCTCGTGGTCGCTGCTGGGCATGGACACCCCCGCCTGGATCCAGCACTCGATGGCCTTCTGGAACTGGTTCTGGCTGTTCGCCAAGACCTTCTTCGTGGTGACCTGCTTCCTGTGGGTGCGCGCCACATTCCCGCGCTATCGCTATGACCAGATCATGCGTCTGGGCTGGAAGATCTTCATCCCCATCACGCTGATCTGGCTGGTGGTCGTGGGTCTGTGGATCCAGTCGCCGTTCAATATCTGGAAGTAATCCGAGGTATCCGCTGTGATCAAGGACCTAGTCAAGAGCTTCATGCTCACCGAGCTGCTGAAGGGCATGGCCCTCACCGGCCGGCATTTCCTCTCGAAGAACATCACGGTGCAGTTCCCGGAAGAGAAGACCCCGCTGTCTCCTCGCTTCCGCGGTCTGCACGCGCTGCGCCGGTACGAGAACGGTGAAGAGCGCTGCATCGCCTGCAAGCTGTGCGAGGCCGTGTGCCCCGCCATGGCGATCACGATCGAATCCGAAGTCCGCGACGACGGCTCGCGCCGCACGACGCGTTACGACATCGACCTGACCAAGTGCATCTTCTGCGGCTTCTGCGAAGAGAGCTGCCCGGTCGACTCCATCGTCGAGACCGACATCTTCGAATACCACGGCGAGAAGCGCGGCGACCTGTACTTCACCAAGGAGATGCTCCTGGCGGTGGGGGACCGGTACGAGCCGCAGATCGCAGCCAGCAAGGAGGCCGACGCCAAGTACCGCTGACCGGTCCGGCGGCCGTCTCCACCTCGCCGCCAGGGGAGGGGAGAGGACCGCGACCGGCGGCCTGCTTGCAGGACATCGCATGGATATCACTACCGCGCTCTTCTACGTTTTCTCGGCCGTGCTGCTGGGCTCCGCTGTCCGTGTCATCACGGCCAAGAGCACCGTGCACTCGGCCCTGTTCCTGATCCTGTCCTTCTTCAGCGCCTCCTGTCTGTGGATGCTGCTGAAGGCGGAGTTCCTGGCCATCACGCTGGTGCTGGTCTACATCGGCGCCGTGATGGTGCTGTTCCTCTTCGTCGTGATGATGCTGGACTTCGAGTCCACCGCCGTGCGCGAGAGCATCTGGAAGCACCTGCCGGTGGCCAGCCTGGTCGGCGCGGTCATCGCGCTGGAGATCGCGGCCGTGCTGATGGGCGGCTTCCGCGGCGTCGAGAACGCCCCGGAGATCCCCAACATGGCGCAGCTGGGCAACACCAAGCTGCTGGGCATCGAGATCTACACCAACTACCTGTTCCCGGTGCAGATCGCCGCGGTGCTGCTGCTGGTGGGGATCATCGCGGCGATCGCGCTGACGCTGCGCGGCCGCAAGGACTCGCGTCACCAGGACGCGTCGCAGCAGGTGCGCGTGAAGAAGGCGGACCGCCTGCGCATCGTCAAGGTCGCCCCGACCGTCGAAGCCCCGTCGTTGCCGGCGGCTGACAAGAACGAAGGAGCCGCGTGATGGGTGCGCTGAGCCTGAACCACTTCCTGATCCTGGGCGCGTTCCTGTTCGCGCTGTCGGTGATCGGCATCTTCCTGAACCGCAAGAACCTGATCGTGCTGCTGATGGCCATCGAGCTGATGCTGCTGGCGGTCAACATGAACTTCGTGGCGTTCTCGCACTACCTGGGCGACATGGCCGGCCAGGTGTTCGTGTTCTTCATCCTCACCGTGGCGGCCGCCGAGTCGGCCATCGGCCTGGCGATCCTGGTCGTGCTGTTCCGCAACCGCAGCAGCATCGACGTGGAAGAGCTGGACGCCCTCAAGGGCTGACGAGGGAAGCGAGAAAAACAATGTCTGCAACACTCTCTCAGAACATGCTGCTGGCGGTGCCCCTGGCGCCGCTCGCCGGCGCCATCGTGGCGGGCCTGTTCGGCAAGCAGGTGGGCCGCCGCGGCGCCCACACGGTGACCATCCTCGGCGTGCTGGTGGCGCTGATCATCTCGGTGATGACGCTCAACGCCGTGCTCGACGGCGCACGCTTCAACCAGACCGTCTACGAATGGATGGTGCTGGGCGGCCTGAAGATGGAAGTCGGCTTCATGATCGACGGCCTGTCCGCGATGATGATGTGCGTGGTGACCTTCGTCTCGCTGATGGTGCACATCTACACCATCGGCTACATGGAGGAAGACCCCGGCTACCAGCGCTTCTTCAGCTACATCTCGTTGTTCACCTTCAGCATGCTGATGCTGGTGATGTCCAACAACATGCTGCAGCTGTTCTTCGGCTGGGAAGCGGTGGGCCTGGTGTCCTACCTGCTGATCGGCTTCTGGTACACCAAGCCGACGGCGATCTTCGCCAACATGAAGGCCTTCCTGGTGAACCGGGTCGGCGACTTCGGCTTCATCCTGGGCATCGGCCTGCTGGTCGCCTACGGCGGATCGCTGAACTACACCGAGACCTTCGCCAAGTCGGCGGAGCTCGCCAAGATCGGCTTCGCCAATCCCTTCGGCGCCGAGCCGTGGATGATGCTGAGCGTGGCCTGCATCTGCCTGTTCATCGGCGCGATGGGCAAGTCGGCGCAGTTCCCGCTGCACGTCTGGCTGCCGGACTCGATGGAAGGCCCGACCCCGATCTCGGCGCTGATCCACGCGGCGACCATGGTCACGGCCGGCATCTTCATGGTGTCGCGCTTCAGCCCGCTGTTCGAGCTGTCCGACACCGCGCTGAACTTCGTGCTGGTCATCGGCTCGATCACGGCGCTGTTCATGGGCTTCCTGGGCATCATCCAGAACGACATCAAGCGCGTCGTCGCGTACTCCACGCTCTCGCAGCTGGGCTACATGACGGTGGCGCTGGGCGTGTCGGCCTACTCGGTGGCGGTGTTCCACCTGATGACGCACGCGTTCTTCAAGGCGCTGCTGTTCCTGGGCGCGGGCTCCGTGATCATCGGCATGCACCATGACCAGGACATCCGCAACATGGGCGGCCTGCGCAAGTACATGAAGGTGACCTGGATCACCTCGCTGCTGGGCTCGCTGGCGCTGATCGGCACGCCGTTCTTCTCGGGCTTCTACTCGAAGGACTCGATCATCGAGGCCGTGCACGCCTCGCACCTGCCGGGCGCGACCTTCGCGTACGTCGCGGTGGTGGCCGGCGTCTTCGTGACCGCGTTCTACAGCTTCCGGATGTACTTCCTGGTCTTCCACGGCAAGGAGAACTTCCACCACAAGCCGTTCCCGGGCGAGCACGACCATCACGACGATGATCACCACGGCGACGGTCACGACCACACGCCGCATGAGTCGAAGTGGGTGGTGACGGTGCCGCTGGTGCTGCTGGCGATCCCGTCGGTGCTGATCGGTTTCTTCACGATCAAGCCGATGCTGCACGGCGACTTCTTCAAGGACTCGATCTTCGTGAACCACGAGGTCCATCACGCGATGAGCGAGCTGGGCGAGGAGTTCCACGGCGCGGTCGCGATGGCGGTGCACAGCCTGCAGACGCTGCCGCTGTGGCTGGCGATCGCCGGCGTGGCGATGGCCTACTGGTTCTACATGATCAGCCCGGCGATCCCGGCGGCGTTCGCGCGCATCTTCCGCCCGATCGTGACCATCCTCGAGAACAAGTACTACATGGACTGGTTCAACGAGAACGTGCTGGCCCGTGGCGCGCGCGCGCTCGGATCCGGCCTGTGGAAGGCCGGCGACCAGGCCGTCATCGACGGCGTGCTGATCAACGGCTCGGCGCGCACGGTGGGCGGTTTCGCCGGCCTGGTGCGGCTGGTCCAGACCGGCCACCTGTACTGGTACGCGCTGGTGATGATCCTGGGTGTCGTGGGTCTGATGACCTGGCAGCTGTGGCCTTACATGGGGCCCCAATTCAAGGCCCTGTTCGGCCTCTGACGCGGGCGGAGAATAAGAATGTTGCTAAGTCTCTCCATCTGGCTGCCCATCGTCTGCGGTGGCCTCCTGCTCGCGCTCGGTCGCGACAACAATGCCGGCGCGGTGCGCTGGATGGCGCTGGTCGGCGCGGTCCTGTCCTTCCTGGTGACCTTGCCGCTGATCAGCGGCTTCGACAACTCGACGGCGGCGATGCAGTTCGTCGAGGTCGCGACCTGGATCCCGCGCTTCAACATCCACTACCACCTGGGCGTGGACGGCATCTCGATGTGGTTCGTCCCGCTGACGGCCTTCATCTCGATCATCGTGGTGATCGCGGCCTGGGAAGTCATCGACACGCGGGTGCACCAGTACATGGGCGCCTTCCTGATCCTGTCGGGGCTGATGATCGGCGTGTTCTGCGCGCTCGACGGCATGCTGTTCTACGTGTTCTTCGAGGCCACGCTGATCCCGATGTACATCATCATCGGCGTCTGGGGCGGACCTCGTCGCGTGTACGCGGCCTTCAAGTTCTTCCTGTACACGCTGGCCGGCTCGTTGCTGATGCTGATCGCGCTGCTGTACCTGTACAGCCAGTCGGGCAGCTTCGAGATCCTGCTGTGGCACAAGCTGCCGCTGCCGATGTCGGCGCAGACATTGCTGTTCTTCGCCTTCTTCGCGGCCTTCGCGGTGAAGGTGCCGATGTGGCCGGTGCACACGTGGTTGCCGGACGCCCACGTCGAGGCGCCGACCGGCGGCTCGGTGGTCCTGGCGGCCATCATGCTGAAGCTGGGCGCCTACGGCTTCCTGCGCTTCTCGCTGCCGATCGCGCCGGATGCGGCCCGTCACTACGACTGGTTCATCATCGGCCTGTCGCTGATCGCGGTGATCTACATCGGCCTGGTGGCCATGGTCCAGCGCGACATGAAGAAGCTGGTGGCCTACTCGTCGGTCGCCCACATGGGCTTCGTGACGCTGGGCTTCTTCATCTTCAACGAGCTGGGCATCGCCGGCGGCCTGGTGCAGATGATCTCGCACGGCTTCGTGTCGGGCGCGATGTTCCTGTGCATCGGCGTCCTGTACGACCGCGTGCATTCGCGTGAGATCGCCGACTACGGCGGCGTCGTCAACACGATGCCCAAGTTCGCGGCGCTGGCGGTGTTCTTCGGCATGGCCAACTGCGGCCTGCCGGCGACGGCCGGTTTCGTGGGCGAGTGGATGGTGATCCTGGGCGCCGTCGGCCACAACTTCTGGATCGGCCTGCTGGCGGCCACGGCGCTGATCTTCGGCGCGGCCTACACGCTGTGGATGATCAAGCGCGTCTACTTCGGCGCGGTGACCAACGACAACGTGCGCAACCTGACCGACATCAACGGCCGTGAGTTCCTGATGCTGGGTGTGCTGGCGATCGCGACGCTCTACATGGGCGTGTATCCGAAGCCGTTCACCGACGTGATGCATCAATCCGTCGACGCGCTGCTCAAGCACGTCGCGGTGTCCAAGATCCAATAAGGGCCCAACACAATGAACGACATGAACTGGGTCGCGGTCTATCCCGAAATCCTGTTGCTGGCGCTGGCCTGCGTGGTCGCGCTGGTGGACCTGTTCGTCACCGATCCGCGCCGCACGACGACCTACTGGCTGACGCAGCTCAGCCTGGCGGTGGTCGGCGTGATGCACTTCGCCGCGATGGGCGACGCGCCCACCGAGACGATGCAGGGCATGCTGGTCGTGGACCCGCTGAGCCACCTGCTGAGCGGCACCAGCGCCATCGCGCTGATCATCACGCTGGTCTACGCGCGTCCGTACGCTGAGTCGCGCGACATCCTCAAGGGTGAGCTGTTCACGCTGAGCCTGCTGGTGCTGCTGGGCGTCAACGTGATGGTGGCGGCCAACAACTTCCTGACCACCTACCTGGGTCTGGAGCTGATGAGCCTGTCGCTGTACGCGCTGACGGCGCTGCGTCGCGATCACACGATCTCGACCGAAGCCGCGATGAAGTACTTCGTGCTGGGCGCATTGGCCTCGGGCTTCCTGCTGTACGGCCTGTCGATGATGTACGGCGCCACGGGTTCGCTGTCGATCCCGCGCGTGTTCGAGGTCATCTCCACCGGCACCGTCAACAAGGGCGTGCTGGTGCTGGGCGTGGTCTTCGTCGTCGCCGGCCTGGGCTTCAAGCTGGGCGCCGCGCCGTTCCACATGTGGGTGCCGGACGTCTATCAAGGCGCGCCGACGGCCGCGACGCTGCTGATCGGCGGCGCGCCCAAGCTGGCCGCGCTGGGCATGACGCTGCGTCTGCTGGTGGAAGGCATGCTGCCTTTGGCGACCGACTGGCAGCAGATGATGCTGGTGATGGCGGTGGCCTCGCTGGTGGTGGGCAACCTGGCCGCGATCGCGCAGAGCAACCTGAAGCGGATGCTGGCCTACTCGACGATCTCCCAGATGGGCTTCGTCGTGCTGGGTCTGGCCTCGGGCGTGGTGAACGGCCAGCCCGACATGCATGCGCTGAACGCCTACAGCTCGGCGATGTTCTACGCGATCAGCTACGTGCTGACGACGCTGGGCAGCTTCGGCCTGATCATGCTGCTGGCGCGCCAGGGCTTCGAGTCCGAGCAGATCAGCGACCTGGCCGGCCTGTTCAAGCGCAGCCCGTGGTTCGCCTTCGTGATGGCGATCTACATGTTCTCGCTGGCCGGCATCCCGCCGATGGTGGGCTTCTACGGCAAGCTGGCCGTGCTGCAGGCGATGGTCACGACGGGTCAGTCGCTGTACATCTGGATGGCCGTGATCGCGGTGCTGCTGTCGCTGGTCGGCGCGTTCTACTACCTGCGTGTGGTGAAGGTCATGTTCTTCGATGAGCCGACCGACCACAGCCCGGTGACGGCGCCCGCGGACGCCCGCGTGGTGATGTCGCTGAACGGCGCCGCGGTGCTGGTGCTGGGTGTGTTCCCGGGCGGTCTGCTGCTGCTGTGCACGCAGGCGGTCGTCCGCGCGCTGGCGCACTGATCGCCGGTACACCGAACGACCCCAAGAGCGGCAACGCGCAAGAGAGAACTCGACCATGGATCAAGGCGTTTCAGTCTGGATGGTGCTGGTGGTGGCGCTGGTCGCCGCCAACCTGCCTTACGTGAGTTCGCGCATCCTGCTGGTGGGGCCGCGCCGCGATCCCAAGGCCGGCGGCTGGCGCCTGCTGGAACTGTTCCTGCTCGCGCTGATCACGCTGGCCGTGGGCTTCGGTCTGGAGTCCACGCAGGGCCAGCGTTTCCCGCAGGGCTGGGAGTTCTACGCCGCCGCGCTGGCGATGTTCGTGACCTTGGGTTTCCCGGGTTTCGTGTGGCGCTACCTGCGCCGCTCGCGGGCCAAGGTGCGAGAGTTCGATGACGAAGAAGCTGCCTGAAGCGAACCGACCCGATGACGACGGCGTGATCGGCATCCCGTCGGCCGCCGGTTCCAGCGATGGTGACGAGCATCTGCGCGAAATCGCGCTGTCCTCCGACTGGATCCTGCGGGGCAATTTTCTTCAGGTGAAGCGCGACCGCGTCGCGCTGCCCGATGGCCGGGAGGCCACGCGCGAATACATCCGCCACCCCGGCGCCGCGGTGATCGTGCCGCTGTTCGACGATGGCCGCGTGCTGCTGGAACGGCAGTACCGCTATCCGCTCGGTCGCGTGGTGCTGGAGTTCCCCGCGGGCAAGCTGGATCCGGACGAAAGCCCGCTGCGCTGCGCGGTGCGCGAGCTGTTCGAGGAAACCGGCTACCGCGCCCGCGAGTGGGCCTACGCCGGTGTGCTGCACAACGCGATCGCCTACTCGGACGAGCGCATCGAGATCTTCTTCGCGCGCGGCCTGATCGCGGGCGAGCGGCAGCTGGACGAGGGCGAGTTCCTCGACCTGCTGCCGGTGGCGGAGGACGAGCTCGACCGCATGGCCTTCGACGGCCGCGTCACCGACGCGAAGACGCTGATCGGCCTGCAGTGGCTGCAGCGCTGGCGGGCCGGCGCATGGCCATTGGACTGGATGCCGGCGGAGCCAGCCTCCAGCCGCTAGCATCGGTCCATCATGCTGGTACTGAACCTGGCTTGCGAGGCCGGCCATGCCTTTGAGGGCTGGTTCGCCTCCGCCACCGATTTCGAATCGCAACAGGAACGCGGGCTGCTGAGCTGCCCGCTGTGCAACAGCGCGACCGTGCGGCGCATGCCGAGCGCGCCGCGGCTGAATCTCTCCTCCGCCGCCGAGCCGAAAGGCGTGAAGGGGGCGAAGGGGACGATGGCCGCCGAAGCCGCGAAGGCCGGCGGCGCGCGTGTGGCCGAGACGCCGCCGTCGCTCCCCTCAGGAACGAGTCTGCCGGAGGGCGTGCCGCCGATCGCGATCGAACTGCAGAAGCAGGTGATGCAGGCGGTGCGCACGCTGATGGCCAAGACCGAGGACGTCGGCGACCGATTCGCCACCGAGGCGCGCCGCATCCATTACGGCGAAGCCGAGGAGCGCGGCATCCGTGGCCGCGCGACGCCGGACGAGGCGCGCGAGCTCGCGGACGAGGGCATCGACATCGTCGCACTGCCGGTGCCCGATGCGCTGAAAGACCCTCTCCAGTAACGACCTGACGCCTCTTGGGATTGCGGGCGACACCGCTGCGGGTGTCGAATGCCCCGGTCGCATCTCTTGAGGAATCAGGTTCATGAAGACTTTCCGTTTGCTCACCTGTGCCGCGGCGGTGACCGCGTCCTTGACCTTCGCGCCGATGGCGCCGTCCCTGGCGGCCTCCGCCGCGCCGGTGGCCGCGCAGAACGGCATGGTGGTGACCGCGCAGCACCTCGCGACGCGGGTCGGCGTCGATGTGCTCAAGGACGGCGGCAATGCCGTCGATGCCGCGGTGGCGGTGGGCTATGCGCTCGCGGTCGTGTACCCGGCGGCGGGCAACCTCGGCGGCGGCGGCTTCATGACGATCCAGCTGGCCGACGGCCGCAAGACCTTCCTGGACTTCCGCGAGAAGGCGCCGCTGGCCGCGACGGCCAACATGTACCTCGACAAGGACGGCAACGTCGTCAAGGGCCTGAGCACGCACGGCCACCTCGCGGTGGGCGTGCCGGGCACGGTCTCGGGCATGGAGTACGCGCGGGAGAAGTACGGCACGATGAAGCGCCCCGCGCTGATCGCGCCAGCGATCGCGCTGGCGGACCGCGGCTTCGCGCTGGAGCAGGGCGACGTCGACATGTTCCAGACGGCCACCAAGGACTTCGTGGCCGACCCGGCCTCCGGTGCCATCTTCCTCAACAAGGGCAAGCCCTTCCAGGCCGGCGACAAGCTGGTGCAGAAGGACCTGGCGAAGACGCTGCGCGAGATCGGCGCCAAGGGCACGGACGGCTTCTACAAGGGCTGGGTGGCGAAGGCGCTGGTCGAGTCCAGCCAGGCGGGCAAGGGCATCCTCACGCAGGCCGACCTGGACCAGTACCAGACGCGCGAGCTGCCGCCGGTGGAATGCGACTACCGCGGCTATCACGTCGTGTCGGCGCCGCCGCCGAGCTCGGGTGGCGTGATCATCTGCGAGATGCTCAACATCCTCGAGGGCTATCCGCTGCGCCAGCTCGGCTGGGGATCGGCGCAGGGCGCGCACTACCAGATCGAGGCGATGCGGCATGCCTACGTCGATCGCAACAGCACGCTGGGGGATCCGGACTTCGTGCAGAACCCGCTGCAGCGGCTGCTGGACAAGAGCTACGCGGCGAAGATCCGCGCGGCGATCGATCCGGCGAAGGCGGGCGTGTCCATGGACATCAAGCCGGGCGTGGCGCCGCATGAAGGCAGCAACACGACGCACTACTCGATCGCGGACAAGTGGGGCAATGCGGTGTCGGTGACCTACACGCTGAACGACTGGTTCGGCGCGAAGGTCACGGCGGCGAAGACCGGGGTGCTGCTGAACAACGAGATGGACGACTTCACGTCCAAGATCGGCGTGCCCAACATGTACGGCCTGGTGCAGGGCGAGGCGAACGCGATCGCGCCCGGGAAGCGCCCGTTGTCGTCGATGAGCCCGACGATCGTGACCAAGGACGGCAAGCCGGTGATGGTGGTGGGGACGCCGGGCGGCAGCCGCATCATCACGGCGGTGCTGCAGACCATGCTCAACGCGATCGACTTCGACATGAACGTGCAGGAAGCGGTGGACGCGCCGCGCTTCCACCAGCAGTGGTTGCCGGACGTGACCAACGTCGAGCCGTATGCGTTCTCGCCGGACACGCGCAAGCTGCTGGAGGGCATGGGCCACAAGCTGGGCGCGCCGCATCCGGCGAACCACCTGGCGGCGATCATCGTCGGCGCGCCATCGCTGAACGGCAAGCCGGTCGGGAACAACCGCTTCTACGGCGCGAATGATCCGAGGCGCAACACGGGGTTGGCGGCGGGGTATTGAGTCGCCACGGCGCTACGGCGCCGCGGCGCGCTTGGGCCTGACGCCTTACTGCACGGACTTGTAGCCCGGCACGTCCCCGAGCGGGATCGTGCGCACGCGGATCACGACCTCGGTCTTCTTCTCGTCTTCCGGCGTCGTGTGCACGCCGGCCTCGATGCCGTCCTCGACGAGGATGGCCGCGTTCTTCATCAGCGGCTGACCGCCCTCCGACACGGCGAAGTTCAGATAGACGCGCTTGGCGTCGCGACGCCGGGCCGTGATCTCGACGCGGATCTGGTCCGGCGCGGGCAGATCGGGTTTGCCGCCGATGACGACGAGCGATTTCTTGCCGCTCTCGGTGACGAGGCGCATCGTCGACAGCTTCTGTTCCTTAACCACGCCGTCGCTGCGGCGGTTGAGCTGGATCGTCAGCTCGATCGCGACCGGATCGGTGGCGAGCTCGGGCATGACCGCGTTGACCGCATGCACGGTGCCGCCTGCGGCCAGCGACAGGACGGCGAGGATGGAAGCACCGAACAGCCGGCGTGGTCGGGAATGGGGACGGACAGCGAGCATGGCGACTCTTTCGATCAACGGGTGAGAAGACACGAGGGATGAGCGCCAGCCGGACCACGGCTGGAGCGGGGAGAGTGACTGCTGAGCGCGGAGCAGCGCGCGGCCGTAGTCGGCTTCGCGGCCGGGGTGACGGAGCATCACCACGTGGTCGCAGGAAAGCTCCTGGTCGGCGCGCATCGCGCGCAGCGACAGCCAGGCCAGCGGGTTGAACCAGTGCAGCGCGCACAGGGCCGCGGCGAGGGCGTTCCAGTGGTTATCGAAGCGGCGGCGATGGACCTCCTCATGCGCGAGCACCAGCGGGCGCTGAGCCGCGTCGAAGCGCTGCTCGAAGTCGGACGGCAGGACCAGGCGGGGCGGCCACAGTCCGACCAGCGCCGGACCCTGCGCGCTGAAGCGCCGCTGCAGCCACGCCATCCAAGCAACGACGATGAGTGCGCCGACGGCCCACAGCGTCAGCCACAGCGTGGCGCTGCTGCTTGGCATCAGTGCTTGCAACGAAGGCGTCTTCGACTGACCCAGCGCGGGCACGATCTGGCGGACGAGTTCCGCCGAGATCTGCATGGCAGGCGGGCTCGCCGGCAGCAGGTCGACGATGAGCAGCATCGGCAAGAGCGCCCAGCTGACGTAGGCGAAGCCGGGTCCGAGGTGGCGTGCCAAAGGACGGCGCAGCGTGAGCAGCACCAGCGCGGTCACGGAGAGCACGGCGGTCTGACGCAGCAGGGTGTGGAGCAGGGCGTCAGTCATCGGACTTGCCGCCCTTGGCGCTGTCGGCCTTGACGCTCTTCGTGCCGCGTTGCTCGTAGTCCTCGATGAGCTGCTTCAACGCCTTGACGTCGGCGGCCTTGAGCTTGCGCTGGGAGGAGAAGTGCGACACCAGTGGCGCAAGGCTGCCGCCGAACAGGCGGTCGAGCAGCGAGAGGCTCTCGCCGTGCGCCCAGTCGGCGCGGGGGAAGCGCGGCGCGTAGAGGAACCGCCGGCCGTCGCGCTCGGCGACGAGGGCGTCCTTCTTCAGCAGCCGGTTCAGCAGCGTCTTGACCGTGGCGAGCTGCCAGTCCTGCCGGCCGGCGAGCGCGGCAGCGATGTCCTCGGCCGACAGCGGGGATGAGTGCCAGAGCACTTCCATGACCTCGGCTTCAGCGGAGGTGATGGCGGGGAGGTCGTCGGGCATGCGATTCCGTTTACGCGTGTAATCGAATGAATGATTACAGCTGTAAATGGAATCGTCAAGGGGTGGCGGGGTCAGGGGCGGCCGGACCGCTCCACGGCTTCAAGGCCTCATAGCGTTGCGGCAGCGTCAGCGCGTCCCCCCAGGACCCATAGGTCGGATTGGGGATCGGCACCCACGAGAGGCCCCAGCGCTTCGCGTGCGCCGACTCGTCGTAGTTTGCGCGCGGCACGAAGTCGTTGAGGTCGTCGCCGACGAGCATCGCGATGCGGTGGGTGCGCGCGACTGCGTAGCGTCTGGCGCTCTTGTCGGATGCGGACCATTCGATGCGGTCACGGCGCAGCATGAGGTCTTCCGGCGCGACGGCGCGGCCCAGCAGGCGCTCCAGATTCGCCAGCGTCTGGGCCTTCTGCGGGCAGGCGACATGGAAGCCGTCGGGACGGTAGGAACCCTGGAGGGGGCAGGTCCGGTTGGTGATGAAGACGACGCGGAATCCGAGCGTCCTGGCACGGGCGATGAACTCGGGCGCGCCGGGAATCGCGGTGGCCTGCGCGGACGCTACCCAGGCGGCCCAGGACGCGCTGTCGTAGGGCTTGCCGGCGCGGATGCGCCAGGCTTCGTAGGGCGAGTTGTCGACCACCGTCTCGTCGACGTCCAGCACGATCGCCGGCGGCTTGCGGGCGAAGCCGCCTTGCTCGGCCTGCTCGAGCGACGCCGTCTCCCGCGTGGCCTTGCGCGCGGCGGGCAGGCGGGCGGTCGCGGCGCGATAGACCGCGAGCGTGGCAGCACGCCGCTCCACCGCGGTCTGGAACCACAGGGTGGCCGTCACGCCTTCACGGCCCACGATCGGCAGCGTGTCGACGCTCGGCGCAGATGCTGCCTCTGCCGTCGAAGCCGTGGCGGTCAGCGATGTCATGGCCATGAGCGCGGCAGCGAGCGCCGCAGGCAGGAGCCGCGAGAGGCGGGGACGGAGGATGGCGAGGCGCATGCAGGCAGCTTTCTCAGGGGCGGAACGCATGGATTGTGAAGCGGCACAACGTCATCCGAACGGATGATGCGGCGGGGCGTGGCGCGGGATATACGGGCGATGTCACCCACTCGCTCCATGACATGCAAGCTCCTTCTCCCGGCTCGCCTGCGACGCGACGACGCAGTGGTCGTGTGTGGCTGTGGATAGGTTTGACATGGTGCGCGGCGACGACCGCCCTGGCGCTCTTGCAGCCGCCGGGACCAGTGGACTCGGCGATGGCCGTCACCTGGGCGGAACGCGATCTTCGGGGCTGGTGGCGCCATCCTGTCGAACGCCATGCGTTCCTCCGTCTGCCTGCGGTCAGAGGCAGCTTCACGTCGATGGCGGTGGATGCCAGCGGCCATCGATGGTGGCTCGCGGGGGACGGTGGCGCAGTGGTGGCGACCACCGATGGCGGTGCCAGTTGGCAATCGCAGCCGACGGGCACCCATCGTCAGTTGTCGGCCCTTTATGCGAGCGACGACGGTCAGAAGCTATGGGCCGTCGGCGAAGGGGGGACGGTCCTCGTTTCCGCCGATGGCGGCCGGCAGTGGCGGTCTCAGTCTTCCGGCATCGACCGTCATCTGCACGCCGTCGAATTCGCCCCTGACGCGCGCCGGGGGTGGGCGGTGGGCAACGAGGGTGCGGCGATCTCCACCGACGATGGCGGCGAGTCCTGGCGCCGCATGGAAGGTCTGGGGACTTCGCGATTGAGGAGCGTGCATTTCGATCCCGGCGGCCGCGTGGGCGTGGTGATCGGCGAGGGCGGCCAAGTCCTCCTGACGGAAGACGGCGGTCGGCGCTGGCGCGACGTCGGAGGCGCGACGCCCAATCCGGATCCGTCGACGATCGACTCGTTGATCGAGCAGTCGAAGGCGATGGAGTCGAGACCCGTGCGAGCCGCGCAGACGCAGCTGCGGCCGGATGCCGCCGCCGACGGATATCGACGAGGATGGATCGCCGCCACGTTGAGTGCGAATGGCAGCCGAGTGGGGTTGGTCGGTGAGTTGGGGACCTTCTCGTCGTCGGACGACGGCGGCAGGACCTGGACCGCACCCACGCCGCGCGGGATTGTCGCCTTCGAACGCGCGGATTTCAGCCGTGACGGTCAGCGCGGGGTGGCGATCAGTCCTTTCTCCTGGATCTTCAGCACGGCGGATGGCGGGCGACTGTGGCGACTGCATGTCGAGCAGACCTCCAGGAGCCAATCGGCGGTGAGACTCGGACGGGACGGCTTGCAGGCATGGGTCGTCGGCGGAAAGGGCGCGCTGCTCAAGTCACGGGACGGCGGCCAATCTTGGGCGCCGGCGACCAGAGACGCGCTGGAGTCGCTGGCCAGCATCGGTTTCTCCGACGACGATCGCCTGGGTTGGGCGGTAGGCACAAGCGGCGCTCTGCTGAGAACCGAGGACGGCGGCGCGTCCTGGCGTCCGCAGTCGGCGCCCACGACGGGCGGCCTTGGCGTGCTCTACGTCGGCGCCGACGGCATGAAGGCCTGGGCGACGGACCCGACTGGCTTGCGCTCGATCCAGACCACCAACGGCGGCGCGTCGTGGGAGCAGGGCGATCTGAACAGATCGGATGCCAGGGCTGCCATGGAACGTCCGCGCCGACCCCTGCAGCCGCCGATGCCACTGCCCTGGGGCGTGCGCTCGGGCTACATCGGCGCGGACGGCCAACGCGGCTGGGCCGTCGGTGACGGCGGTCTTCTGCTGACCACCTCCGACGGCGGCAAGACCTGGACCGATCCCCGCGTCTACGCGCGCTATCCGGCGCCCTGGTACTGGCTCGCCTTGCTGCTGTCGGTGCCGATGTTCCTGCGTTCGTGGCGGCTGTTCACGCAGGCGCGGCTGGTGGTGGCCGGCATGGCCGAAACGCCTGCAACCGACGCGGCGCTGACCGATCCCCGGCAGGACCGGCTCAACTTCGAGCCGCTCGCCGCGGGCATCTCCCGCTTCCTGCGCAACCCGGCGACCGAGCCGCCGCTGACGCTGGCCGTCACCGGTGATTGGGGCTCGGGCAAGAGCTCGCTGATGGGGCTGATCTGCGCGGACCTGCGCAAGCACGGCTCACGGCCGATCTGGTTCAACGCCTGGCACCACCAGAAGGAGGATCACCTCTTCGCCGCGCTGCTCGGCGCGTTGAGCAAACAGGCGCCGCCGCCATGGCTGAGCCTCGACGGCATCGGGTTCCGGCTGCGCCTGCTCTGGCTGCGATCGCGCAAGCACTGGATCTTCACCCTGCTGCTGTGCACGGCGGTGGCGGCGCTCATCACCTTGCACCTCGGCATGAACGACGCCGTGGCGGAGACGCAGCTCCTGCGGCAACTCGGCGACCTGCTGACCTCGCTCAGCGGGTGGGGGAGCGCGAAGCCCGATGCGGCATCGACCGCCGCGAGGTCCGCGCCGCCCGTGCCCTGGGCCGGCTGGCTCGCGCTGCTGACGGTCGCCGGCACCACGCTGGCCGCGCTGCGCAAGGCGCTGACGGCTTTCGGCGCCGATCCGGCGGCGCTGCTGGCCGGCGGGCTTCA
>NZ_DASVNZ010000380.1:0-3928 GCF_036486225.1 Roseateles sp.
TGGTTGCAGGGTACGTTGCTGGGCAATGTTGCGACGGCGGTAGCGGTGATGGCGGTTGCGGCGGTGGGTTTCATGATGCTGACGGGGCGGATGAACTGGCGCTTCGGGGCGACGGTGATCATCGGCTGCTTCATCCTGTTCGGTGCCGGCGCGATCGTCTCGGGCATCCAGTCGGCGTCGGGCGCGGGCTGAGTATGAGCCAGCTCGTCCGCCATCCCGTGCACCGCGCGCTGACCCGGCCGCAGATGTTCGCGGGCGTCACTTACAGCTTCTTCGTCATCAACATGGCGGTCACGACCGAGCTGTTCCTGATGACCAAGAGCTTCTGGGCGCTGCCTGCCGCGGCGGCGATCCACGGTGTGGGCTATCTTGCCTGCCTGCGCGAGCCGCGGGTGTTCGACCTGTGGATCACCAAGGTCTCGCGCTGTCCCCGCGTTCCGAACTGGAAGCGCTGGGGCTGCAACAGCTACGCGGTCTGAGGGAGCTGCCGGGCGATGGCAAAACTTTCACTGCCCTGGGCCGCCAAGGAAGCCCTGGCGGGCGACCGGCTGCCCTACCGCGCGCTGGTCGACGGCAATGTCGTGCTGCTGCGCGACGGTTCGGTGATGTGCTCGCTGCTGGTGCCCGGCATCAGCTTCGAGACTGCGGACGCCGACGAGCTCAACGCCCATGCCGCGGTGCGCGAGGTGCTGCTGCGCGCCAGCCTCGACGCGCGCTTCGTGCTCTACCACCACGTCGTCCGGCGACGCGTCCATGTCGAGCTGGAAGGGGCATTCGAAGACCCGCTGGCCGCGCATATCGACGCGCGCTGGCGCGACAGGCTGGGCGCAGGCGCGCTCTATGTGAACGACCAGTTCGTCACCCTGGTGCGCCGCCCGGCGCGCGGCAAGGCGGGCTGGCCGGAACGGCTCGGCCGCATGTTCAGGAACCGCGGCAGCGATCCGGTCGAGGCCGAACCGGCCGACGTCCGCGCGCTGCGCGCGGCGGCGTCCGCGATGCTGGCGGCGCTCGGCGCCTACGGCGCGCGGCTGCTGGGGGACTACGAGGGCGCGGGCGGCACCTGCTCCGAAGTGCTCGAACTGCTCTCGGCGCTCTACAACGGCGAGATGCGCCCGGTGCGCCGGCCGGCCGAAGGCGCCGATCTGGGCCATATGCTGCCCTATCGCCGCGCGAGCTTCGGGCTCGACGCGATGGAGCTCAAGGGCGCAGGCGGCACGACCTTTGCCGCGCTGGTGTCCTTGAAGGACTATCCCGATTCGACCGGGCCGGGCCTGACCGACGCGCTGCTGCGCCTGCCGCAGGAACTGACCCTGACCGAGAGCTACGCGCCCAGCGACCGCCAGGTCTCGCGCGAGCGGATCGATCTTGCCATCCGCCGGCTCAAGTCGGCCGACGAGGAGGCGATGGCCGAGCGCCGCGAGATGATGGCCGCGCGCGACGCGCTGGGCACCGGCGCGGCGGCTTTCGGCGACCACCACCTGTCGGTCCAGGTCCGCACCGACCGGCTCGACACGCTCGACGACGCGGTTGCCGCCTGCGCCGCCGCCCTGGCCGATGCCGGCGCGGTCGCGGTGCGCGAGGACGTCAATCTCGAGCCCGGCTTCTGGGGCCAGTTGCCCGGCAACGAGCAGTACCTCGTGCGCCGTTCGTTGATCTCCTCGGCCAACATGGCCTGCTTCGCCTCGCTCCACGGCTTCGCCATGGGCCAGGCCAGCGGCAACCACTGGGGCGAGGCGGTGACCCTGCTCACCACGACCAGTTCGACGCCGTTCTTCTTCAATTTCCACAACGGCGATCTCGGCAACTTCACCGTGATCGGCCCCTCGGGCTCGGGCAAGACCGTGGTCATGAACTTCCTCGCCGCCCAGGCGCAGAAGTTCAGCCCCCGCCTCGTCCTGTTCGACAAGGACCGCGGCGCCGAAGTCTTCATCCGCGCGATCGGCGGCACCTATTCGCGGATCGCCGCCGGGCACCCGACGGGCTTCAACCCGCTGGCGCTGCCCGACACACCGATCAACAGGGCCTTCCTGCGCGACTGGCTCGGCGTGCTGCTCGAAGCCGGCGGTCCCGAGGAACTGGCGACGATCACCGCCGCGGTCGATGCCGCCTATGCGGGCGACGCGCGGCTGCGCCGGCTCACGCATTTCCGCGAGCTGCTCGCCGGCAGCCGCCGCCCGGAGCCCGGCGATCTCGCCTCACGGCTCGATGCCTGGATCGGAGCCGGCGAGCATGGCTGGCTGTTCGACAATGCCGAGGACCGGCTCGACCTCTCGGCGATGACCCTGGGCTTCGACATGACCGCGCTGCTCGAGACGCCGCGGCTGCGCACCCCGGTCATGATGTACCTGTTCCACCGCATCGAGGAACGGCTCGACGGCGAACCGACGATGATCCTGATCGACGAGGGCTGGAAGGCGCTCGACGATCCGGTCTTCGCCGCGCGCATCCGCGACTGGCTCAAGACCTTGCGCAAGCGCAACGCGCTGGTCGGCTTCGCCACCCAGTCGGCGCGCGACGCGCTCGAGAGCCGGATCTCGGCAGCGCTGGTCGAGCAGACCGCGACGATGATCTTCATGCCCAACTCGCGCGCCCGCGAAGAGGACTATTGCGGCGGCTTCGGCCTGACGAGCCACGAGCTCGAGCTGATCCGCACCCTGCCCGCGCAGAGCCGCTGCTTCCTGATCCGCCAGCCCGACGCCTCGGTCGTGGTGCGGCTCGACTTGTCGGGCATGCCCGAAGTGCTGACCGTGCTGTCGGGCCGCGAGAGCACGGTGCGCAAGCTCGACACGCTGCGCGAGACCTACGGCGATGCGCCCGCCGCCTGGTATCCGGCGCTGACCGGGCAGGTCTGGCCCGACGGCGAAGGCAGCGATCTGTGGACCGAGGCGGCAGAATGAAGGGTCGGGGGGAATGAGCGCCTGCGAAGTCCTCTCCGCAGAAGCCTCGGGCGGCGTCGCCGCGGCGCTGCGCGCGGTCGACTGCCTGGCCGGCGAGACCGTCGCCGCATCCTTCGCGCGGCTGTTCGGCACCGGCCCCGGCGGCGGCGCGCTGCTGCCGGCGCTGACGATCGGCCTGACGCTCTATATCGCCTTCTTTGCGATCGGCCTGCTGACCGGCCGCAGCCGGCTCGGCATTTCGGCGCTGACCCCGCGGATGCTGACCCTGGGCCTCGTCCTCACTTTCGCGACGAGCTGGATCGCCTATAGCCAGGTCGTCTGGAACCTCGCCACGGGCGCGCCCGACGAGATCGCTTCGGTGCTGACCGGCGCGCCCAATGGTTCCGCCACCCAGATCTTCGGCGACCGCGTCGACATGGTCTTCGGCGCCATCGCCGAAGCGGCCGAGGCCGGCAAGCAGGCGGGGGCGCCTCCTCCTCCCGCGGCCGCCGCGCAGCAGGGCGCGCAGGCCGCGAGCGCTGCGGTATCGGGCAGTTTTACCCCGGCCAACGTCATGTGGCTGGGCGCGCTGCTGCTGCTGCTCGGCACGGTCGGCGTGCTCGTCACCGCGCGGATCGCGCTGGCGGTGCTGCTCGCCGTGGGCCCCGTCTTCGTGGTCTTTGCTCTTTTCAATGGTACCCGCGGGCTCTTCGTGGGCTGGCTGCGCGGCCTGGTCCTGACCGCGGCGGTGCCGCTGTTCGTCGTGGTCGGCGGCGGCATCGTCATGGAACTGCTGGTGCCGATCGTCGCTTCGCTGAACGGCGTCGAAGGGGTCAACGGCCGCGCCGCCCTCGCGCTGTTCGTCATCGCCAGCGTCCACGTCGCGCTGATGGCGATGATGCTCAAGGTCGCCGGCACGATGGTCTCGGCCTGGCAGGTGTTCGGGCTGGCCGGCGGCGAGCAGGGTCGCGACGCCGCGCCTGCTGCACCGGCAGCGGCGGCGCCTGCAGCCATCGCGCCGCTGGTAGCGGGCTCGGCGGCAATCGCTGCCG
>NZ_DASVNZ010000223.1:0-4164 GCF_036486225.1 Roseateles sp.
TCTATGACCCACTCAAATCGACAAGAGATACGCGCCAGGGGCGAAGCGCAGCGAACGGCGCTTTGTGACCTTCTCGAACGCCGATTGGCAACGCCGCGCGACCAATACATTCCCATGGAGGAGGCGTTTGAGCGCCTCTACAGGGAACTCGGAATCGAGCGTCGCCCTTCTTCAGGCTTCGCTGAGCGCCAGCCAGCCGAGTACGGCGAGCGGCGCAGTGTCGGCCCGCAGGATCCTGGGACCGAGCTTCGCAGCGCTGAACCCGCGTGAGCGTGCGGACTGCTCTTCGGTCTCGCTGAGGCCGCCTTCGGGGCCGCTGAGGACAGTGATGCGCTGCGCATCAGTCGATGAAGAGGTCAGTGCCGACAAAGGCTGCGCGGCGACGGGACTCAGCAGCCAGCGCTGCTCGTCGGCATCGGCGGGAAGCTCGGCGAGCCAGGACGCCAGCGTCTTCACCGGCGCGACCTGCAAGGGCTTGGCGCGTCCACACTGCTCGGCCGCCGCAATCGCGACGCCTTGCCAGTGCGCGCGCTTCTTGTCCGCGCGGTCGCCGCTGAGGCGCAGCACGGAGCGCTCGCTCATCAGCGGCTGGATCGCCACCGCGCCGAGCTCGCAGGCCTTCTCGACGATGCCGTCCATCCGGTCGTTGGCCGGCATCACGACGGCCAGCGTCACCGCGCGCTTGAGCTCGCGATCCACCGCCTGACGCGACTTCAGCACGACGCGGACCTCGCTGCGCCCCATCGCCGTGACCGCCGCGGTCCACTCGTCCCCGCTGCCGTCGAACAAGGTGACCTCGTCCCCCGGCTGCAGCCGCAGCACCTGCACATGGCGCGCCGCCCCGGAGGGCAGCGCCAGTTCAGCTTCGAGCCCCACCGCACCCAGCGGCTGCTCGACAAACAACCTCGCCGCCAACGTTCACCCCTTGTGCTTGCCCACCCAGGCGGCGAAGGTCGCGAGGACCTTGCGCAGGAAGGCTTCCGTCTCCGGCTTCGCGAAGCTGCCGTCGTCCTTGAACATGTCGGCCGCGCCGCCGAGGTAGACCTCCGGCGACGGCAGCAGTGGCGTGTTCAGGCAGGCCAACACCTGGCGCAGATGGTGGTTCGCGCCGAAGCCTCCCAGCGCGCCTGGCGACAGCGTGATCACCGCCGCCGGCTTGCCGTCGAAGGCGCTCTGCCCGTACGGCCGCGATCCCACGTCCAGCGCGTTCTTGAGCGCACCGGGGATCGAACGGTTGTATTCAGGGCTCACGAACAGCACCGCGTCCGCGGACTTCACCGCGTTGCGGAATTCCACCCAGGCCGCCGGCGGCTCGGCCGCGTCGTCCTCGTTGTAGAAGGGCAGCGCGCCGATCTCGACGATCTCGAGCTTCAGTTCAGCAGGGGCGATGTGGGCCAGCGCGAGGGCCAGCTTGCGGTTGAACGACGCCTTGCGCAGGCTGCCGACCAGCACCGCGACGCGGTAGGACGTGGACATGGAGGGGCTCCCAACAATGGAAGGACCGCCTCCAGGAAGTCAGGCGGTCCGGGTCAATTGAACCCCAGTGTCGCACGCAGCTCATGCGCCGCGGCATCGCCCTTGGCCGCGCGCACGCGGTCGATGATGTCCAGCGCCAGCGTCGTCAGCTGGGTCATGTCGGCGCACTGCTCGACCTCCAGCGCGATCTTGTAGCCCTTCAGCAGCCCCTGCTGCTTGGCGAAGGTGCTCAGCGCGGCATACAGCTCCTGGTAGGGCAGCGACGAGGTCGGCGCACCCGCCAGCCGCGACGGGGCGGGCCGCGAGGCCGAAGCGCCGCTCATGCGGGACGAGGGCGCGCCCGATCCCATCGGGGTCGCGATCGACGCCGGGCCCATGGGCCGCGACAACGGCGCACCGGCCGTCACCTTCACGAGTTGATGCTGCACCAGCAGTTCGAGATCGGTCGGCGCGGCGCCTTGCACCACCCCCACCCAGTCGCCGCCAGTCTTGCTGGCGTCGATCACCAGCAACAGGTTGCGGGCCACGCGCGCTTGCACCAGCGTACGCACCTTGATCTCCGCCCTCCCGGCCTCTGTCTTTTCGTAGCGTTCTTCGAGCACGGCCTTACCTCCTCCTCAGGAGGGCGAACTTTAGGTTGTCAAGGGCGGTTTTCGCCCAAGTGCAATCCCTAAAACTGCTACCGACTGCTACTTCTTGTCGCGCAATTCACGACGCAGCACCTTGCCAACCGGCGTTTTTGGCAGTTCGGTCCGGAACTCGATGATCCGCGGGCGCTTGTAGCCGGTCAGGTTGGCTTCGCAGAAGGCCTTCACGTCGGCTTCGGTCAGGGCCGGATTGCGGCGCACGATCACGACCTTCACCGCCTCGCCGGCCTTCTCGTCGGGCACGCCGACCGCGGCGCATTCGGCCACGCCCGGCATCTGTGTCAGCACGTCCTCGATCTCGTTCGGATAGACGTTGAAGCCGCTCACCAGGATCATGTCCTTCTTGCGGTCGACGATGCGGAAGAAGCCGCGCTCGTCCACCGTGCCGATGTCGCCAGTGCGGAAGTAGCCGTCGGACGTCATGACCTTGGCGGTCTCGTCCGGCCGCTGCCAGTAGCCCGCCATCACCTGCGGGCCACGGATCGCGATCTCGCCGGGGTTGCCGGGCGCGACCTCGTTGCCGTCGTCGTCGAGCAGCGTCACCTCGGTGCCGGACAGCGGCAGGCCGATCGAGCCGGTGTAGGCCGTGCTGTCCGTCGGGTTGCAGCATGCCACCGGCGAGGTCTCCGACAGTCCGTAGCCTTCGACGATCGGGCAGCCGGTCTTCTCCAGCCACAGCCGCGCCGTCGCCTGCTGCACGGCCATGCCGCCGCCGACCGAGATCACCAGCCCGCTCCAGTCCACCGTGTTGAACTGCGGGTGGTTGGCCATCGCCATGAAGAGTGTGTTGACCGCGGGCAGGCTGTGGATCTTGTGGTGGCTGAGTTCCTTGAACACCGCCGGCAGGTCGCGCGGATTGGGGATCAGCACGTTGCAGCCGCCGACGCGCATCGACAGCATCAGGTTGGTCGTGAAACCGAAGATGTGATACAGCGGCAGCGCGCAGACGCTCATCAGCTGTTCATCGGCGGGTTTCTTCTTCAGCGCGGGCTGGTACCAGGCTTCGCACTGCAGCGTGTTGGCCACCAGGTTGCGATGCAGCAGCACGGCGCCCTTGGAGACGCCCGTCGTGCCGCCCGTGTACTGCAGCACCGCGATGTCGTTGGGGCCGACCGCCGGACGCTTGTAGGTCTGTCCTCGGCCCTTCGAGACCGCGTCGTTGAAACGCACCGCCGAGGGCAGCTCGAAGGCCGGCACCAGCTTCTTGACCTTGCGCACGACGTAGTTGACGACCATGCCCTTGGCGAAGCCGAGCATGTCGCCCATCGCGGCGAGGATGATGTGTTTGGTCGGCACGTTCGCGAGCACCTGCTGCAGCGTGGCGGCGAAGTTCTCGACGATGACGATCGCCTTCGCGCCGGCGTCCTTGAGCTGATGCTCGAGCTCGCGCGGCGTGTACAGCGGATTGACGTTGACCACGACGAAGCCGGCGCGCAGCACCGCCGCGACGGCGACCGGGTACTGCGGCATGTTGGGCATCATGATCGCGACGCGATCGCCCTTCTCCAGGCCCAGGCCCTGCAGGTACGCGGCCAGCGCGCGCGAGGCCTCGTCGATCTGCGCGAAGCTGATCGAACGGCCCAGCATCTTGTACGCGGGGCGCTCCGGGAACTGCTTGAACGCCGCTTCCATCAGCTCGACGAGCGAGGGATAGACGTCCGCATCGATCTCGGCAGGCACCCCCGCCGGATAGTGCTTCAGCCAGTTCTTCTCCATTGTTCTGTCTCCAAGGTACGGCGCGGATTCTCGCCGATCGCCATCGACGCCCCATCAGGGGATTCGATAGACCGCACAAAGTGGAGAGATGACTCCAGAACGCGCCGGGAGGCGCTCAATTGCCGACGCGCAGCGGCAGCCGCAGCTGAAGTTCGGTGCCGCCTTCGATCGGAGCCTCCTCGGGCGGGCGCCAGTCGATCTCGGCCGAGATCCGCTCGGCGCGACGGCGCATGCCGCGCAGGCCGTTGCCCTGGCGCAGGTCGGCCGCCATGCCGCGGCCGTTGTCGACGATGGACAGCAAGACCTGGCCCCGCGCCTCGTCGAC
>NZ_DASVNZ010000391.1:0-29967 GCF_036486225.1 Roseateles sp.
ATGCCGCCACCACACGGCGGCGCACATCAGCAGGTAGCACGCGATCAGCAGCAGCGCCGCCGCGGGTCGGGACAGGATCGCAGCCATCAGAGCATCAGTGCGCGCATCGCGGTGGAGAAGCGCTCCTCGAATCCGCCGCCGTCGGCCGGCGCGCGACGCCGCACCAGCAGCGCGGCGAGACCGAGGTGTTCGGCCAGCGCGAGGCCGTCGTCCGGCCCGAGCACCATCAGCGCCGTCGACCAGCCGTCGGCCCACATCGCGCTGTCGTGCACGACGGTGACCGACGCGAGTCCGTGCTCGACCGGCCGCCGCGTGCGCGGATCGATGGTGTGGGAACGCCGAGGCCCGTCGGCCTCGTCGAAGAATTTCCGGTAGTCGCCGGAGGTCGCGACCGACAGCCCGTGCAGCGCGATGCGCACCGGCGCGAGGCCGCAATCGGCGGCGGGCGGCTCCAGGTCGACCCACCACGGTTGCCCGTCGGGCTTGAGCCCGGCACCGCGGAGTTCACCGCCGATCTCGACGAGGTGGTCCGGCAGACCGAGCGCCGTCAGGACCGCGGACACGCGGTCGACCGCGAAGCCCTTGGCGATCGCCGACAGATCCAGCGTCGCCTCGCCAGGCTGCATGAGCACGCGGCGACCGGCATCCCACGGCAGCGAGTCCCAGCCGCAATGGACGCGATCGCAGTCCTCGGGGGTCGGTGCGTGGAAGTCGGGCGCGTCGTGGCGTGGCGCGAGCGCGGTCGCGCCCGAGGGCCCGAAGCCCCAGAGCGCGACGAGCGCGCCGGCGGTCGGGTCGTAGGCGCCGTCGCTCCCGGCTGCGATACGCAGCGCCGCGTCGACGACGGTGGCGAAACCGTCCGGCAACGGACACGAGGTACCCGCCGCCGCGCGATTGAAACGGCTGAGGTCGGAGCCCGCGTCCCAGCCGCTCATCTGCGCGATGACCTCGTCGCAGACGTGCAGGATGGCTGTCTCGATCGCGGCGAGGCGAAGCCCCGACGGACCGATGAAGCGCGCGGACCAGGTCGTGCCCATGGTCTCCCCGGCGAGCGCATGCACGGTCTGGCCGAGCGCCGGCGGTTCGCCGGTGATGCGCAGCGGGACGAGGACGCGCGGCTCGAGCACGGTGCCCGCGCCCCGCGTCGCCATCGTCCCGCTGGTCACGCTCACTTCGGCAGCACCTCGAAGGTGGCGCTCACGCTGGCGCGCTGCACCGGCGCTTCACGCGTGCCGGTGGGCGTGTTCGGGCCGCGCGCCGGTCCGGTGCTCGCGCCGATGAAGTAGCGGCCGGGCTCCGTCCATTGGACGGTGAACTCGCCCTTCGCATCGGACTTGAGTTCGACCTCGCCGAACTTGTAGCGGTAGCGGTTGCCTTCGCGGATCAGCTTGAGCTGCACGTCGGCGGCCGGCTTGCCGTCCAGCACCAGGCGGAACTTCGTCTTGTCGCCGTGGCTCAGGTCGGTGACCGGGCCCAGCGGCAGCAGTTCCAGACCGTCGCCCTCCGGCTTGAAATCGACCTTCCCGGCCTCTTCCTTGCTGACGAAGGTCTGCTGGCGATTGCTCATCACCGTCAGCGCGGTCACCTCGGCATCGGCCGGCACGTCCTTGGCGAAGCTCTCCTTCGTGCCGCGGAAGCGCTTGGTCTCGCCGCCCTGCTTGTACGCGCCCATCAGCGACTGGCTGACGTTGCTGACGCGCCAGGTGCCGTCCTGCGTCAGCTTCACGTCGAAGCTCTCGCGGTGGCGGGCGGCGCTGCGGTTCTCGGCATCGACGGTCTTGCCGTCGGGCGCGGTGATGCGCACGGTCTCCAGCTTCAGCGCGCGCTCGAAGTTGAAGAGGTCTTCCGAGACGGCCGCGTCGAACGAGGCCACCGGCTCCTTGCCGTCGAAGGCCGCCTTGTTGGGCAGCAGCCAGGTCATGTGCGCGTGCGCGGCCAGCGGGAGCAGCGCGGCGACGGCCAGCGCAACCGGAGCGATCCGGGAAGCAATCGAAGTCTTCATCATGGTGGGTTCCTCCGTGTCTTGTCGTGGAGCCTGTCGCGGTGCGATCAGGGCTTGACCGTCAGTTCCAGCGCGCCGAGCTCGTGCTCGCCTTGCGCCTTCGCCGTCGCGGCAGCCTTCACCGGCCAGGTCAGCGGCAGGCGCTGCACTTCACGGCCGCCGGCTTCGCGGCTGGATTCGACGATCACCTCGTAGTTGCCCGGCGGCAACGCGGCCAGCGCGGCACTCGTGTCCAGCGTGATCGCGTGCTCGCCCGGCGCGCGCGTGGCGGCGGTGACGCCGTCGGCGGGCACCGTCAGGTTGCGGCCGCCCTGGCGCCACCACTGGCGCATGTCCTTGAGCCACTTGGTGCCGGCGTTGTTCTGCTTCTTGGTGTCGTACCAGACGGCCAGCTGCGCGACGGCGGGACCGGATTCGCCAGCCTTCTCGACCCACACGGCGATGTAGGGGCGGTGGTACTCGGCGACGTTCAGGCGCGGCACTTCCAGCTTGAGCTGGACGGTGGCGGCCCAGGCGGACGAGCCGACGGCCAGGGTTCCCAGCGTGCCGAGGGCACCGATCTGGAGGAGGGTACGACTTGCGGAGCGATTCATGGTCGAAGTCTCGGTTGAAGGTCGGGAGGATCCTGGCGGCGGCTCGGAGCGGAAAGGAAATCGGAAGAAGCGTCGGCAATCGATCCATCGATCCATCGATCAATGGATCAGCAGGAGCGCCAGCAAGGCCGGGATCACCAGGCCCAGGCCGACCAGCGGCCAGGTGCTGGGGCGGCTGACCGCATGGAACTTGAGGATCAGCAGACCGGTGATCGAGAACAGCAGGCAGGCGACGGCGAAGAGGTCGATGAACCAGCTCCAGGCCACGCCGGCATGGCGGCCCTTGTGCAGGTCGTTGAGGTAGGAGATCCAGCCGCGGTCGGTGTCCTCGAACTCGACCTCGCCGCTGTCGCGCGCGATGCGGATCCAGGCGTCGCCGCCGGGTCGCGGCATCGCGAGGTAGATCTCGTCGCGGTTCCACTCGGCCTCGCGAACGTCGACCGCGCGGCCCAGTTCCTTGGCCAGCCACGCGCGCACCGTGGCCGGCACCGGGGCCTTGCTGTCGGGCTCGTTGGCGGACTTCGGCTTCAGCGGCGCGGCCAGCTCGTCCGGCAGTTGCGCGGTCTTGCTGACGACGGCCGGCTTGGACTCGATGTCGGCGGCGTGGTTCAGCGTGATGCCGGTGACGGCGAAGAGGATCATGCCGATCAGGCAGATCGCCGAACTGATCCAGTGCCACTGATGCAACTGCTTGAGCCAGCCGGACCGCTTCGCGGCATTGCCGGGATGGCTGCCGGAATGGCCGCTTGAATTCGCGCTCTTGGGTCCGCTCATGTCTCGGCCCAGAGCCGCAGCAGGTTGTGATAGTGGCCGGTGAGCGCGGTCGTCTCGGCGTCGTCGCCCAGGCGTGCGCGCAGCTTCTGGATGGTCTGGTCGAGCTCGTACAGCATCGCGCGCTGCCAGTCCTGGCGGATCAGGCTCTGCGTCCAGAAGAACGAGCAGATCCGTGCGCCGCGCGTCACCGGCGTGACGCGATGCAGGCTGGTGCTCGCATAGACGATGAGGTCGCCCGCGGGCAGCTTCACCTCGTGCGTGCCGTAGGTGTCGACGACCTCGAGCTCGCCGCCGTCGTACTCGTCGGGCTCGCTCAGGAAGAGGGTGGAGGACACGTCGCTGCGCAGCGGCTGGTCGGTGCCCTGCTGGCGCATGATCGCGCCGTCGATGTGGAAGCCGTAGTGCTCGCCGCCCTCGTAGCGGTTGAACAGCGGCGCCAGCGTGCGCAGCGGCAGCGCCGCCGAGAGGAACAGCGGATGCCGCGCGAGCACGCCGCGGATGTGCGCGCCGATCGCTTGCGCGGCGGGGTGCTCGACCGGCAGTTGCCGGTTCTGCTTGACCTTCGCGCCCTGCTCGCCCACGGTCGCGCGACCGTCGGTCCAGTCGGCGGCGTCCAGGAGCTTGCGCATCTCGCGCACGTCCTGCTTGCTGAGCACTTCGGGGATGTGAAGAAGCATGTCCGGATCGAATCAGTTCAGGAGGCCGGGACGGACGACGGCCCGCCCCTGCTAGGACAGGGACGGGCCGCGCGTACGCTACCTCAAACCGTCAGGCCTGGATCAGAAGCCGATGTTGGCCATCAGCGTGACCGCGCGCGGAGCGCCCAGCCCCAGGCGGCTGCCGCCGTTGTTCAGCGAGGACATGTATTCCTTGTCGAACAGGTTGGTGACGTTCAGCTGCAGGCTGAGGTTCTTGTTCACGCGGTAGGCGCCCATCACGTCCACGACGGTGAACGAAGGCAGCGTCGACAGACCGTTCGACGGCGCGGCGGCCACGGTGATCACCCGCTTCTGCTCGGCCGTGTGGCGCACGCCGCCGCCGATGGTGAAGTCGTTCCACTGATAGGAGTTCCACAGCGTGGCGGACCACTTCGGCGTCCAGCGCACACCGTCGCTCACGGCCGTGGCGGTGCGCTGGTTCAGCTGCTTGGCGTCCATGGTCTGGAAGCCGGCGGTGATCTGCCAGAAGTTGGTGATCTGGCCGACGGCGGCCAGCTCGATCCCCTGCACGCGGGTCTTGCCGCCTTGCGTCGCGACGTTGGTCACCGAGTCCACGCTGACCTGGCCGTCGTTCTCGCTGCGGTACAGCGCGGCGGTCAGGTTCAGGCGCTTGTTCAGCACGTCCCACTTGGTGCCGACCTCGTAGTTCTTGGTCTCCTGCGCGTCGGCGGCCGTCGAGTTCTGGCCGGTGGCGGCCAGCGTCGAGCTCGCGCCGCCCGGAGGCGTCAGCGAGTTGGCGGCGGCGGCGTAGACCGTGCCGTTGTCGGCCAGCTTGTACAGCGCGGCGACGTTCCAGCTGGTGACCCACTTGCCGGCGTCCAGGGCGCCGGTGGCGACGCTGGAGAACTTCACCTTGTAGTGCTCGGTGCGCAGGCCGGCGGTCAGCTTCAACGCGTCGGTGACCGAGATCGTGTCCAGCGCGTAGATCGCGGTGGTGGTCGTGCTGCCCGAGGTGTCGCCCGCCACGTTGCGGACGGAGCCGCCGAGGTCGACGTTCGGATTCGGGTTGTACAGATTGGCGGCCGGCGCGGCGGCGGCGGTGAACGAGCGGTTGTCCTGGCTCTCGTACGTCAGCTCGACGCCGGTCGACAGGTCATGCTTGATGCCGCCGGTCGACAGCGTCGTGTTGATGCTGGTCTGGTTGGCGAGGATCTCGTTGGTCTGGTTGACGCGCTGACGCGAGCGGGCGATCGTCCAGGTGCTGCGGTCGGCCGGGTCCACCGCGGTGATCGCATTGATGCCGGTGACCATGCGGTCCATGTAGGTGCGGCCGTAGCGCGAGATGTTGCGCACCGTCATCTGGTTGCCGATGTCCATCTCGAGCTTGGCGGTGACCATGTCCGCCTTCACGTCCTCGTAGTCGTGGACGCTGCCGTAGAAATTCTTGCTGTCGATCTTCGGGGCCGCCATCAGCGCGGCCGCCTGCGGGGGGGTGACCGTCGCGGAGGACACTGCCGTATAGCCGGGCCAGCCGATGGTGGGGATGCCGCCGTCCGGGCGGTTGTTCTGACGCAGATGCTGCGAGTACAGGAAGAAGCGGGTCGGCGTGTTCAGGCCGAAGGCGATCGACGGGGCGATGCCGTAGTTCTTGCGCTTGACCTCGTCGCGACCCGGGACGCCGTAGTCCTGCCACACCGCGTTCAGGCGCACGGCGCTGTTGTCGAAGATCTTCTGGTTGACGTCGACCGAGGCGCGCTTGCGGCTCGCATCGCCGATGGTCACCGAGCCGTCGATCGAGTTGTCGATCTGCGGCAGCTTGGTGATCAGGTTGATGTAGCCGGCGCTGGCGGCACGGCCGGTGTCGGCGCCCGCAGGGCCCTTCACGACTTCGATCTGCTCGATGTTGAACACGTCTCGCGTCACCGCGCCCAGGTCGCGGATGCCGTCGACGAAGGTCGAGGTGCTGGCCGAGAAGCCGCGCATCTGGAAGGTGTCGCCGGCGGAGGTGTTGCCGTTCTCCCCCAGCTGCATCGTGATGCCGGGGGTGTTCTGCAGCGCCTCGACCAGGGAGACCGCGCCTTGTTCGCGCAGCACTTCCTTCTTGATCACGGAAATCGTCTTGGGCGTTTCCAGCAGCGGCTGGGTCAGCTTCGACGAGGCGCTCTTGTCGGTCTTGTAGTCGGACTGCGCAGTGCCTTGGACCTTCACCTGCGGCAGGTAGGGCGCGGCGGCGGCGGAAGCGGTCGAAGCGTCCGCGGGAGCCGGGGCGTCGGCGGCGTGGGCCAGCGGGAGGGTCAGGGAAGCGGCCAGCGCGGCCAGCGGGGCCACCGCATGTTTGCGGCTCTTGATGTAGCGGGACATGGAATCGAGCTCCGAGAGAAGTTTCTTGTAGGAATCGGCTCGGCTGGCTGCGCGTGCTGGCGGCGTCGTCCCGGCGCTTCACGGCGCACGGTGGCGGAGCCCCTCCCTGGTCGCGACTGGCTGGCGGTGGCGGATGATTGAGGCCGGACGGGTCTCAAAGGCCACAAATGCTAAGCATTCTCATTTGAGTGTGTCAAAGAAATGCGTTTCCCAGGTCTTTCCGCGTGGCGAACGCGCGACGCCCCTGTTTCTGTTCTGTAAAGCACAAAACCCGCGGACGCCATGCGTCGCGCGGGTTCAGGGGGATGGCGGAGCAAGGCTCCGGTCAACGATCCGTCAGTTCAGCGGTTCGGCTTTGCCTTCCGCGTGTTCGGGCAGCTTGGGGGCCGTCTTGAGGCTCCAGATCATCGTGATCGCCAGGATCGCCACCACCACGCCCAGGGACAGCAGCACGGGGATCTTGATCACGTCGATCAGCATCATCTTGGCGCCGATGAACACCAGCACCACCGCCAGGCCGTAGCTGAGCAGATGGAACTTGGACGCCATCGCCGCCAGCAGGAAGTACATCGCGCGCAGACCCAGGATCGCGAAGATGTTGGAGCTCAGCACGATGAACGGATCGTTGGTGATCGCGAAGATCGCCGGGATCGAATCGACCGCGAAGATCACGTCGGTCATGCCCACCAGCGCGATCACCAGCAGCATCGGGGTGGCGATGCGCTTGCCGTTCTCCAGCGTGAAGAAGCGTTCGCCGTCGAAGTTCTTGCTGACCGGCAGGACGCGTCGCAGCAGCTTGAGCGCGGGGTTGTCCTCGAGGTCGGGCTCCTGGCCGGCCGCCCACCACATCTTGATGCCGGTGATCAGCAGGAAGGCGCCGAAGAGGTAGAGGATCCAGTGGAACTGCGCGATCAGCCAGCCGCCCACCAGAATCATCACCGTGCGCAGCACGATGGCGCCGATGATGCCCATCATGAGCACCCGCTTCTGGTAGGCCGAGGGCACCGCGAAGTAGGTGAAGATCATCAGGAAGACAAAGATGTTGTCGACCGCCAGCGACTTCTCGATGAGGTAGCCGGTGATGAATTCCAGCGCCTTGGTGTTGGCGAGCTCCGTGCTGCCGGTACCGTCGCGCACGGCCCACCAGAGCAGGCCCATGAAGGCGACGCTCAGCGCCACCCACACCAGCGACCAGTTGATCGCTTCCTTGACGCCCACGTCGTGCGCGCCCTGCTTGCGCAGGACGACGAAGTCCAGGATCAGCGACACCACGACGATGCCGACGAATACCACCCACAGCCACATGGGGACGATCGTGCTCATGAGAGCTCCTTGCAAGAGGTGGGTGGCAAGTATTCGCCACCCCGGTTTCAACGGCAACGCGCCGCCTCGGGACGGCGCGTTGCGATCGAAGGGTCTTGCAAGGCTGATGCGGGCTCGCGGTCGGAGGACCTGGCGAGTCCGGCATCAGGTGCAGGGCCCGGCTGCCTTCACGGCAACGTCTTGACGGGCGTCTGCCGCGGCCAAGGCCGCGCGGCTACTCCCCCTTCGGAAGGTTCGGATTATCCTGTGTTGTTTTCAATTTCAACTTCGTATTTTCCTGATGCCAGGTGCCGGTATGCTGAGCGGCATGAAAACGCTGACCCGCTGGATGCTGCTGGCCGCCGCACTGCTGCTGGTGGCGCATCTCTATCCAGGCGTCCAGGTGAAGGGCTTCGTCACCGCCCTCATCGCGGCCTTCGTGCTGGGCCTGTTCAACACCATCCTGCGGCCGGTGCTGGTGCTGCTCACACTGCCGGTGACCTTGCTGACGCTGGGGCTCTTCCTCTTCGTCATCAACGCGCTGCTGTTCTGGGCGACGGCCAGCGTGCTGGACGGCTTCACCGTTGCCGGCTTCGGCGCGGCCTTGATCGGCTCGCTGATCTACTCGCTGTGCGGCATGGCCATCGACGTGCTGATCGAAAGACTGTTCCCCGACAGCGAATGACGACGCCCTGAATGACGAAGGCCGCTCCGAGGAGCGGCCTTTGCACTCGAAGCCTGGCGATCAGGGCTCCGCGCCGGGCGGCACGCCACGCGGGTACATCTCCATGAGCATCTGGCGGCGCTCGTAGCGCAGGTCGCGCAAGCGTGAGTCGATCACCGAGGCCTCGAACTGGTCGGCCGACCGGGCGCGACCTTGGCGCTCCGCGGAGGCGAGGCGATCGATCGCCCCGGTGATGTCGCCAAGCGCCGCCCGGGTCTCTCCCTGCGCGCGCAGCGAGCGCAGCGGCTGGCCCAGCTGCTGCCACAGGGTGCCGCTTTCCTGCCAGGCCAGCGCGTCCTGCCCATGCAGTGCGAGATAGGTTTGCAAGGCCTCAGCCGCGTCGCGCTTCACCTCGGGCCGCGCATCCGCCTGTGCCAGGTCGGCCCGGATCATCAGCATCGGACGCGAGCGTTCGTTCTTCAGCGGCTCCAACGCCGCGAAGCCGGCCTCAGGGCGGTTTCGGGCCACTTCCAGTTCGGCATGCGCGTAGACCAGCAGGCGCTTCGCCCCCGGATCCGCACCGAGGAGACCGGCCAACGCGTCGGCCGTCTTCAAGGTGGCTTCAGCCCGGGAGAAGTCGCGCAGCTTGATCGATGCGAGCGCGCTCGTGTAGCGGGCCGTCAACTGATCGATATTCGGCCGCGCCTTCTCCTTTTTCTGTTCCGGTTCCTTCACCTGTTCAAGCCCGGATTTCCGCTCGAGGTCGCCATCCGGCACCAAATCCTTCGCTTTCTGATTGTCCTGTTCAGGCCTTGGCTCCTGCGCTTGCGCCTTCACCTTTCCGGTTTCCTGCCAAACGCCTCCGTCCAGAGCCTGCAGCACACGCCAGGGATCTGTCCGCTGGTCCATCAGCACTCGTGCGCGTGCTGCCATCAGCGCGTGTTCCGAGGTGCCGACCAGCTTGGTTTGACCCTTGACGCCAAGGCGGGCCCGCGCCTCGCCAATACGTTCGCTGGTCAGCGGGTGACTACGCAGGTAGGGGTAGGCACCGGAATCCATCAGGTGATAAGCCTGCTCCATGCGCTCGAACATGCTGGCCATACCGGCCGGCTGGTAGCCGGCCTGGGTCATGACCTGGAAGCCGACTCGATCGGCCTCGCGCTCCATGTCGCGCGAGAAATTTAGTTGCGCCTGTGCCGCCGCTGCCTGGCTGGTGACGATCGCCGCCTGGGCACCGTCGATGCTGCGACTCTTCGCAGCGGCAAGGATGCCTAGGAGCAGGCCCACGGTGGCAAGCGCACTGGTGCGGGAATCGCCGACGATGCTGCGTGCGATGTGGCGCTGCGTGACGTGCGAGAGCTCGTGGCCCATCACCGACGCCAACTCGTCGCGTGCGCCGGTCATCGCGATCAGGCCCAGGTGGATGCCCACGTAGCCGCCCGGCAGCGCGAAGGCGTTCACCGACCGGTCACGGACCAGGAAGAGTTCCCACGCGAAGCGGTCGCTCGTGTCGTCGCTGATGTTGCCGAGTCGACGCGCGGCGTCCACCAGCGGCTGCCAGGTGTTCTGCGCGTACTCGAGCAGCAGCGGATCGTCGATGTAGTCCGGGTCCGGGCGGATCTGCCGCATGACCTGGTCGCCGAGCTTCTTCTCGGCGCCGATGCTCACTTCGGCGGACACCGAGTCGCCCAGGGCCGGCAGGTTCACCTGTGCGACGGCGCCCTGGCCGAGCAGCGCCGCGCTGAGCAGCGCCACCAGGCAACGCCGCGTGAAGGGAATGGGGTTCGGTCGCTTCAAGGGATCTCCAGGGGCCGGAACTATGATGACGCCTCTTCGGTTTCGCGATTGTTGCCGCGCTTATGAGCTCGCCACTGACCCATTTTGACGCCAATGGACAGGCCCACATGGTGGACGTCTCCGGCAAGGATGTCACGCACCGCGTGGCACGGGCCGCCGGACGCATCCGGATGAAAGCCGAGACGCTGGCCCTGATTCGCGATGGGAACGCCAGGAAGGGCGATGTGATCGGCGTCGCGCGCATCGCCGCGATCCAGGCCGCGAAGCGGACCTCCGACCTGATCCCACTCTGCCACCCGCTGCCCATCACGCGGGTCGCCGTGACGTTCGAGCTGGATGAATCGTCGAACGCCGTGATCTGCATCGCGCAGGTCGAGACGCTGGGACGCACCGGCGTCGAGATGGAGGCCTTGACCGCCGTGCACGTCGGCCTGCTCACGGTCTACGACATGTGCAAGGCCGCGGATCGCGGCATGGTGATGGAGCAGATCCGGGTGCTGGAGAAGCAGGGCGGGAAATCGGGCGACTGGCACGCCGAGGTCTGAAAGCGCCGTGCGCGTCTGATCGCCCTCACCACCATCGACACGATCAGCGCAGTTCGCGGAAGCTGTATTCCCGCTGAGGCGGCTCGCACTGGAACGGTTTCGCCGCAGCACCAAGCGTGGCGACCTCATCGCATTCGGCGAGCCATTCCTCGCTGGCCGCGTTGCGGAACTCACGCAGCCGCTCCACCAGATAGCGGGCCTTGTCGGTCTCCCCCACCGCATTCAGCGACTTCGCCCAGGACATCAGCAGGCGCGTGTCGATGAGGTGGTGGCCGGTCAGCCGCGAGGCCTCGAGCGCCACCGCGCCGGGGGGCTGAACCGTCGCCTCGGCATAGTCGGCTTGCAACGCGAACAGCGGCGAGCGCTGGCCGGCGGCAATGCGATCGTCGAGCGATGCGGCGCCGGCAGGTGGCGCGTAGATGTGGACGATGCGCAGGTAATCGATGACCACCAGCGGCACTGCCACTGTGATCGCAAGGCCGAGCGCGGCAAGCCCTGGGCGCCGGCGCGGCAACCGGGCCGGGTCAGGCGCAAGGGCCGCGGCGTTCCGCGGAGTGGCGCCACCATTACCTGGCCAGCACAAGCCGTAGGCCAGCGCTGCGGGCAAAAGGAAATAGGCGTACCAGAGCGGGTACTCAACCTGGCTGTGGACGCCAATCATGACCACGAGCATTCCGGCGCAGTGGCCCGCCGGACCGCTCTTGACCGCGCGCCAGAGCCCGCTCGCCAAGCCCCAGAACAGCAGCGCCAGCGTCAGCAGTCCAAGCGGCAGACCCATCTCCACGAGCAGTTGCATCTCGAGGTTGTGCGTGTGATCAAAAAACGCGACCGGCCGATCCGGGAATGGCGTCAGGGTCCAGGCCAGGTTGAAGTCGCCCCATCCCGAGCCGGTCAGGGGATACATCGTGAGCAGGCCGAGCGCGTTCTTGAGAATCAGGAGACGCGCGGGTGAGCCCGCTCCCTCGCCCGACAAGCGGGATTGCGCCCGAAATGCGTGATTGCCCATGGCCGCATACAGGTCCAGCATCCCCCAGCTGATCGCGAACATGACCGCCGTGGCGCCCAGTGCGATTCGCACACGTCGCGTCAGCCGCCAATCGACCGCCCCCCAGATCACCAGCAAGGCGATGCCGATCCAGCCGGTGCGGGACCCGCTGAGCAACACGCAGAACACGAACAGGAAGAGCAGCACATACAGCGCAACAGTGCCCGCCATCGTGCTACCGAGTCGCCGGGCCAGCCAGCCGCCCTGCTCCAGCCAGACCGCACCAACGCAGGCCCACATCAGCAGGCTGGCGAGGTGATTGGGTTGCCGCATGTTGCCCACGGCGCTTCCCACGACACCCGAACGGGCGATGACAACGCCGTTGGCCAGTTCCGGAAAGAACATCTGCACGATGCAGACGACCACGCTCAACAGACCCGCGCCGACAAGCGCGACGCAGAAGAGTGTGAGCACGCCGTCGCGTTGGACTGGCGTCACGGCACGGCCGGTCTGTACCGCCAGGAGCGCGGCGAGCAGCATCGCCACGCTGGTCAGCGCCATCGACCACGGCAATCCGTGCGTGAACGGTGCCGCGACGGCGACCCCCGTCATCAGCAGCAGGGCGAGGGAAACACCGTCGACGCGCCAGCCGGCCAGCAGCGATCGTCCCCAGGCCAGGCCGGCAACGAGCAACCCGAGCCCCGCAAAAGCCGCCAACTGGTTGTAGAGCGTGGCGGAGGGCGTCTGGTTGTAGGCGATCAGAGGTGCCAGCGTCACGCCGAGCAGCAGGCCGATCAGCGTCAGGACCTGGAAGTGCGGCGCGGATGAGGAGGCGGAAAAGTCGGCGGCGGGCGCTGTCGCGGCGAGCGTCATGAACAGTCCGGATCGTGGGGACAGGGCAGAACTCTAACGCCCGCGCCTTGCGGTTTCGGCACGCGTCTGCGCCGAGGTGTCAGAAACCGTCCGCGGGTACAAAACCGACCGGATCGCCGGTGGTTTTATCCAGTAGCACCGACCAATCGGTCAGACGAGCCAGCATCGGAATGTAGATCAACTGCTCGATCGGCCGGCCCGTGCGAGCAATCGCCTTCTGGATGGCTTGCGCTTGCGCTGAGCGGCGTGAAAGCAGTTCAGTCACCGGCTTGCCTACTTTGCGCGCGTCGGCTCGCGCCTTGTCATCCCAATGCAGCCAATATCGCGGGCGCATGCCGAGGTCCGCCCCAGCAGCCGCAGCCATGATGGCATCAAACTTCTCATCCCCTTGCCCGGCGTCGCGCGTATTCACCAGCTTCGGCCCGCTCAACGACAAGGTTCTGAGATCTTCTGGCGCCTGCGGCAGCTCCTCTTCGACAACGCTCGCTGCGATCACGGCCCGGAAGCGGTCGCCCTCGAGCGCCAGGACCACCGGACGCGCGATGTAGACCGTGTGAACGCCGTAGGCGAGCCCTGCCAACTGCATCGTGACAACGACTGCCATGTCGCGCCACAGCTCCGCCCGGCGTTTGCGGTTGTCGAAGATCACGAGCGTCAATGCCGGCCCGAGCACGATGTCGACGCCGACCACGAGCACAAACAAGCCGACTCCGCCAGACACCTCGCTGTAGGGCCACGGATACCAGATGAAGAACACCATCGCCGCAGCCATCGCCGCCACGCAGAGGGTCGAGATGAGGTGGAGGCCGGACGCGCGCAGGCGGCCGCGAAGTGTCGGCGTCATGTCGGAGAGAACGATGAACTGGAACGACGAGGATTCTGGCAGCAATGCCCGGGTGGGACGCGCTGCCGGGCGCATCTTTGCGCCCGGAAACGACAAACGGGGCCGAAGCCCCGTTGCTCATCCTGCGAAGAGGAGAGATTACTTGCAGCTGGCCGACACAAACTTCTTGTCGATGCCCGTCGTCGTGCAGGTCCAGTTCAGCGTTTCTTGACCGGTCACTTCCACGGCCGTCACGATGAACGAACCATTGTCGATCTGCGCGTCGCCGATGTTGCCAGCGGTAGCCGTCACCTTGCCACCAGCGTAAGTGGCGCCAGTGACGTACTTGCTCTTGATCTTGTCGACAGTGATTTGATCGTCCGGCGGGATCGCGGCCTTGACCGTGTAGTACTCTTGAATCGCGGCCTTCGGAGCGGTGGCGGCAGCCATCACTTCGGCGAGCTTCGTCTTCTTGATGTAGTCCGAGTAGGCCGGCAGAGCCACAGCAGCCAGAATACCGATGATCGCCACGACGATCATCAGTTCGATCAGGGTGAAACCTTGTTGAACGCGCTTCATAGAAACTCCAGTGAGGAAGTGGGGTAGAGACGAAGCTCTTGTACGCAGGGCCCGTGCCAGCCCTTTCCAGTCCTCGACTTGTGCCTGATTTCACGTCCTGGCCAGCAACGGCCGACTTCAAGTGACGTTTTTTGTCAGTCGCCGCCCGCCGCAATCCGTCACTTGCATCGTCCCTGACAAGCTTTGTCAGATCGCGCTGACACGGCGATCCGGCATCCCAAAAGCGACGCAGCCTGCGGCGGTTATCCGGCGCAGGCTGCGAGTGGCTTCAGGCAACGAGAATCCGTCAAGCCAGCGTGAACTCCTGGAAGTTCTCCAACGCCGAGATCCTGTGCGTCGTGCGCAGACCCATGACAGCATCCATCACCGCCGCTCGCTCTCCGGGCTTGATGTGGGTGATGTGGACATCGATCGCGCCACCGAGCTTTGCAAGCTCCTCGCGAAGCGTCGTCGGGCAGAGATGTTTGCTGATGCCGGCCAGCCCGCACTCATCGTCGCCAAAGGCGCACTCGATGATCAGGTGCGCGACCTTGATTTCCGACAGACGCTGCCAAAGGGCCGGATTCGGGCCTGTGTCGCCGGTGAACACCCAGTGACCCACCGCGCCGCCATCCACAGCGAATCCCACAGCCGGCACCGTGTGCGCAGCACTGATGACCTCGATGTGACGGTCGCCGCCCAGATCGATGCGATCGCCGACGGCGAATTCATGGAAGGTCAGGGCCGGCCGCTCAGCTGACGGCAAGCGAGTGAAATCAGGCCAGATCACACCGTTGAAGACATGCGTACGCAGCGCCTGCAGGGTTTCGGGCAAGGCATGAACCTTCACCGGGGGACGGCCCGCCTGAGCGCGCCGACGCTGGACCGTATCGGCCAGCAGACCGATCGCCAGCACATGGTCCAGATGCGAATGCGTGACCAGGATGTGGTCGACCTTGACCATCGCGTCCACGGTGAGTTCAGCAACGCCGCTGCCGGCGTCGATGAGCACATCGTCGTCCAGGAGGAAGGAGGTGGTCCTGTAGCCGGCCGCCAAGGCGCCGGCGCAACCAAGCACGCGAATCTTCATGCCAAAGACTGTAGGGGTACCCCGGCGCGACGCTAAGCGCCGAATCCTCGATTCGAAGATTTATTGCCGTCGCTTACGACGCCCCGCCGCGATGCCGTGAAAACCTGCACGCGTGTAGGTGTTCGCCTGACGGCGCGGAATCATCTCGATACAGGATGGCGTGTCAAAACGACGGTGGAGGCGCTAAAACCGGATACGAAAAAGGGGCCTCACGGCCCCTTCGTTCGGAGAAGCGTTGATCACGCCTGCACGAACTGCATCTGCGTGCCAGCCAGCTCGATCACATCACCGTTCTTCAGCGGTACCGACTCGGCCGTCAATGGCGCGCCATTCACCACCGGGCGAGCGCCTCCCTCGACGTGCGCGAACACGTAGCCGCTGGGTCGCTTCGTGATCGATGCCACCTGCACACCAGGCTTGCCTACCGTCGTCACGACCTTGGTCAACGACACCTCGCGGCCCGCCGCGGGTCCGTTCAAGACCTTGATCGCCGCCGGTGCCGTCGACACCGGTGCCGGGCCCAGCCCGCCGAACGACGACGGCAGACCGAAGCCGCTGCTCGGCGCAGTGCCGGGACGCAGGATCATCGTCTTCTCGTAGTCGGCGTTGTCTTCGACCAGATACTTGATCTTGTACTTGCCGACCTCGATCACGTCACTGTGCGACAGCAACTGCTTCTTGATCGCCTTGCCGTTGATGTACGTGCCGTTGGTCGAGTTCAAGTCCTCGATGAAGACATCCGCCCCGACCATCTGCAGCACGGCGTGCTCGCCGCTGACTGCCAGGTTGTCGATGACGATGTCGTTGTACGGCCGCCGGCCGAGCGTGGTCTTGTCCTTGGTGATCTGAACTTCCTTGATCACCACCCCGTCGAGCGACACCACCAGCTTGCCCATGCTTGACCTCGAGTCCTGTCTTTATTTGTAGAGGGCCGCCTCAACGGCGCCCATTGTTGCGACTGAATGGCCACCACGCCCATGGCTTGGTGCGAGTTTCGGCGCGAACCAGAACGATCGCAATATTATCCTTGCCGCCCATGTCATTGGCCGTGTCCACCAGCGCCTGCGCCGCTTCGGGCAGATCGCTGTGGCTTTGGAGCACCTGTGCCACGCTGGCGTCATCGACCATGTCGGAGAGCCCGTCGCTGCACAGCAGGATCTGATCGCCAGGCAACAGCTCGTGCTGATGCACCTCCAGCATCACCGTATCCTCGACGCCAACGGCGCGCGTGACCAGATTCTTGTTGCTGCTGAAGACGGCTTCTTCGGGTGTCAGTAGACCTGCATCGATCTGTTCCTGCAGCAACGAATGGTCACGCGTGAGTTGCACCAGCTGACCTTCGCGATAGCGATAGGCCCGCGAATCGCCCACGTGTCCCAGCAACAGGCTCTGTTCGCGGAAGACCGCCAGCACCAGCGTCGTCCCCATGCCCGCATAACGCGGATTGGTGTTGGCGGCGTTGAAGATCGCCCGGTTGGCGTTGTCCACGCAGATGTCCATCGCGCGCCGTACATCGATGTCGGTCGCGTGCTGGCCGGCCTCAGCCAGCCATCGACCCAGTTCCGACTTGATGAAAGTCGTCAGCATCTGGCTCGCGACTTCTCCAGCGTTGTATCCCCCCATGCCATCCGCGAGCACCGCGAGCCCGACGCCCGGTTCCAGGGCGACCGAGTCTTCATTGTTGTCGCGCACACGACCGGTATCGGTGGCGCTGAAGAACTCCAGGGTCATGTCTTGCTGGCGGGATCGGCTGGGGGAAAGGGATTGTGCACTGCGCCCTGGGACTGTAGCCGCAAAGTTTGCTCGAATGCCTGTCCCGCTGGTGGGGGGGGTGTGGCGCCCGTGCTATTGGCCAGCTCCACCGGGATCTGGCTCAGCACCGCCTCCAGGTCCTGGGCCAGCGTGTCGCCGCGTTGGTAGCGCAACTCGGGGCGCTTTTCCAGCGCCAGGGCCACGACCAGGGCGAGCGACTCCGGGAGCTCGGGACGGAGCCGGCGGATGTCTGGCGCAGGCTGATTCATGATCTGATGCATCAACGTTGCCATCGACTCGGTCTGATGCGGCAGATGGCCGGTCAGCAGTTGGAACAGCATCGCGCCCAGTGAGTAGAGGTCGCTGCGACCGTCCACCTGCAGACCGGCGAGCTGCTCGGGCGACATGTAGGACGGCGTGCCCAGAACCAGTCCCGTCCGTGTCCGGCTCCCGTCGGCAACCCGCGCGATGCCGAAGTCCATGATCTTCACGCTGCCGGACTCGCGTTCCAGCATGACGTTGGCCGGCTTGATGTCACGGTGGACGACACCGTGGCCATGGGCGTACTGAAGTGCTCGTCCCAGGCGCGCACCAAGCAGCAGCACTTCGCGCAAGGGCAGCAGCTGCCCGGGTCGCGTGTGGTGACTGAGATCCAGTCCGACGACATATTCCATCGCGATCCAGGTTTCGCCGGCGCACTCGCCAGCGTCCAGGACGCGCAGGATGTCGGGATGATCCAGATGTCGGGCCGCGCTTGCTTCTCGCATGAACCGGTCCCGGACGTCGATCAAGTCCTCCGGTGCGAACTCGCGTTGCAGCGCCAGGCGCTTGATCGCCACGGTCCTGCCATTGCGACGGTCCACGGCCCGATGAACAACCGCCATCGCGCCGCGGCCGACCTCCTCGCCGATCTCGTAATCATCGAGCGCGACGCCGGCCGAGCGCGGCATCGGCTGCGTCGTCGGCAGGGTGTCGGACGCACCCCGCTCGCCGTCGTCAGACGCGCCTCGGCCCAGCAGTCGCTTCAGGAAGCCGGAGGCGCTCATGACATGGCAGGCCTTTCGTCAGGCTTGCGCCGGCCGACGCGCCGCCAGCAGCTTGCCGACGAGCAGGACGAACAACGCGCCGCCAATGCCCAGGGCGTAGTACACCTGCGGCAGAACCTCGGTCGTGCCGGGCTTGCTGCCCGCTTGCATCGGCACCCAGGCATTGAGCGCCGGATCGGTCACCAGCATCGTGCCGGCAATCCATCCCAGCAGCATCGCGCCCAGCGTGATCACGATCGGGAACTTGTCCATCAGCTTGATCACCAGCTGGCTACCCCAGACGATGATGGGGATCGACACCAGCAGGCCGAAGATCACCAGCGGCATCTGATGCTGGCCACCCGCGCCCTCAGCAGCGCCGGCGATCGCGATGACGTTGTCCAGGCTCATCACGAAGTCCGCGATGATGACGGTCTTCACCGCGCCCCAGAGCTTGTCACTCGCTTCCAGCTTCTCGTGCCCGTCCTCGGCCTCCGGGATCAGCAGCTTGATGCCGATCCACAGCAGCAACACGCCGCCAACCAGCTTCAGGAACGGCAGCTTGAGCAGCGTCAGCGCGAAGAAGATCAGCACGACGCGCAACACGATGGCACCGGCGGTGCCCCAGAGAATGCCTTTGGTACGTAGAGCCGGCGGCAGCTTGCGGCAGGCAAGCGCGATGACGACGGCATTGTCGCCACCCAGCAGGATGTCGATCAGGATGATCTGGCCCACGGCGAGCCAGAACTCGGGGCTGGTAAGCATGTCCATGTAGGGAACCCGCGCCGGGCCTCGCGCAACGAGGGCCCAGTCTAAAGCGTTGGAGGGGCAAACGAAGGAAGGGGCCCGATGGGCCCCTTCATTGGTTCGGGGGGTGCGGCTGGATTGTCCGCGCCCGCCCCCCAGAACCGCAGTGCGTGAAATTACGCAGCAACGGCTCCTGGCATCAGGTTTTTCCTGCTACTTACAGCAGGCCTTTCAGCAGCTTGGCCATTTCGGACGGATTGCGCGTCACGGTGAAGCCGCACTCTTCCATGACGGCGAGCTTGGCATCGGCCGTGTCGGCGCCGCCCGAGATCAGCGCGCCAGCGTGACCCATGCGCTTTCCGGGAGGGGCGGTGACACCCGCGATGAAGCCGACCACCGGCTTCTTCATGTTGGCCTTGCACCAACGGGCGGCTTCCGCCTCGTCCGGTCCGCCGATCTCGCCGATCATGATGACGGCGTCGGTGTCCGGATCGTCGTTGAAGGCCTGCATCACGTCGATGTGCTTCAGACCGTTGATCGGGTCGCCACCGATGCCGACGGCCGAGGACTGGCCCAGACCGATTTCGGTCAGCTGCGCCACCGCTTCATAGGTCAGCGTGCCCGAGCGCGAGACCACGCCGATGCGACCCTTGCGATGGATGTGGCCGGGCATGATGCCGATCTTGATCTCGTCGGGCGTGATCAGGCCGGGGCAGTTCGGGCCCAGCAGCAGCGTCTTCTTGCCGCCGGCCAGTTCCTTGGCCTTCATCTTGTTGCGCACTTCGAGCATGTCACGGACGGGGATGCCTTCCGTGATGCAGATCGCCAGGTCCAGGTCGGCCTCGACGGCTTCCCAGATCGCGGCGGCGGCGCCCGCGGGCGGCACGTAGATCACCGACACGGTCGCGCCGGTCTGGGCGGCGGCTTCCTTCACGGTGCCGTAGATGGGGATGTCCGAGAACTTCTCGCCCGCCTTCTTGGGGTTCACGCCGGCAACGAACGCGTTCTTGCCGTTGGCGTAGGCCTGGCAGCCCAGGGTGTGGAACTGACCGGTCTTGCCCGTGATGCCCTGGGTGATGACCTTGGTGTCCTTGTTGATGTAGATGCTCATGTCGTATTCCTTGGCTGGGTCTTCGGCTTACTTGACGGCGGCGACGATCTTGGTCGCGGCTTCGGCCATGGTGTCGGCGGCGATGATGGGCAGGCCGGACTCGGCCAGCATCTTCTTGCCCAGCTCCTCGTTGGTGCCCTTCATGCGGACGACCAGCGGCACGCTCAGGTTGACGGCCTTGCAGGCCGTGATCACGCCTTCGGCGATGGTGTCGCACTTCATGATGCCGCCGAAGATGTTGACGAGGATGCCCTTCACCTCGGGGTTCTTCAGCATGATCTTGAAGGCTTCGGTGACCTTCTCGGCCGTGGCGCCGCCGCCGACGTCCAGGAAGTTGGCCGGCTCGCCGCCGAACAGCTTGATGGTGTCCATGGTGGCCATGGCCAGACCGGCGCCGTTCACCAGGCAGCCGATGTTGCCGTCCAGCGAGATGTAGGCCAGGTCGAACTTCGAAGCTTCGATCTCAGCCGCGTCTTCTTCGTCCAGGTCGCGGTAAGCGACGATTTCCGGATGACGGAACAGGGCGTTGGCGTCGAAGTTGAACTTGGCGTCCAGGGCGACCAGGTTGCCCTTGGAGTCGCAGTTCAGCGGGTTGATTTCAACCAGCGACGCGTCGGTGTCCATGTAGCACTTGTACAGCTTGGCGAACAGGTCGACGGCCTGGTCCACCGAAGCGCCGCTCAGGCCGATGGCCGCGGCGATCTTCTTCGACTGCTCGGCGGTGAGGCCGGTCAGCGGATCGATGTACTCGGTGACGATCTTCTCGGGGGTCGAGTGGGCGACTTCCTCGATGTCCATGCCGCCTTCGCTCGACGCGATGAAGGCCACCTTCTGCGTGCCGCGATCGGTCACCAGCGAGACGTACAGCTCGTTCTTGATGTCCGCGCCTTCTTCGATGTACAGGCGGCGGACCTTCTGGCCGGCCGGGCCGGTCTGGTGCGTGACCAGCTGCATGCCCAGGATCTGCTCGGACAACGCCTTCACGTCGTCCAGGCTCTTGCCCAGCTTGACGCCGCCGCCCTTGCCGCGACCGCCGGCGTGGATCTGCGCCTTGACCACCCAGACCGGGCCGCCCAGCTTCTGCGCGGCTTCGACCGCCTCTTGCACCGTGAACGCGGGAATGCCGCGCGGCACCGGCACGCCGAACTGGCGCAGGATTTCCTTGCCCTGGTACTCGTGAATCTTCATAGGGAGGTCTCGCTTGATGGATGAATCAGGAAGAAGCAGCCAGTGCCGCGGACGCTCCGCGATACCGGCGTGGAGAGGAGGTTTGCAACGCCGGATTCAGCCGGGCCCCCGCGACAAGGAACCCGTCGTCGCGGCCATAGGACCGCGCGTCGACGGAGCGACGAAGGTGCGGCGGATGGCGCTCGGGGGAGGCGGAGGAAGACATAAAACCGATGCAAACACGCGAAAACACGCCCGCGGACGAACGCCGGCGGGCTGTTTTGCGAAGCCGAAAATGTAGCATGCTGCGTTGCATCAAGCCCTTGGCGCGGTTGAGACGCGCACCGGCGTGGGCTTGTCAGCGCGTCGCAAGGTGCTCGTGACGCACGAAGTTTCGGGGAGTTTCAGGGGCTGTCGCTCTTTCAGGCGGCACGGCCGAGCGCAGGACCACCGGACTGTCGGACCGCTCACTCCTCGACGTCGCCGCCCGCCGCAACGCGCCGGACCGCCCGGCGCGCGAGGTCCGAGCCGAAGCCCCGTCCCATGAGAAAGCGCAGGCGCTTGGCCTGCGCCAAGGCGTCGATCGCCGGGACGTCGCCGAACTTGCGTCGAAGCAATTCGCAGGCGCGGTCCAACTCACCGGCGGCAAGTGTCGAACGCTGCTCAGCGTCCAAGGACAGCCCGTGCTGGGCGAGCTCCTGCTCGATGCGCCGCTGGCCGAAGCGCTGCGAGCGCACGTGGATGCGGGATTCGACGAATCGCGACTCATCGAGATATCCGTTGGCCTTGAGCCAATCGAGCACGGCGTCGACCTCTGGGGCGAGGTCCGGCGACTCACCGTCCTCCGGGAAGTCATCGCTCAAGCCCGCCGAGGCTTCGGCGGCTTCAGCTTGGCGATCGCGCGCGATGCGCAACAGCTTTCGTCGCAGTTCCATCGCGCTGTGCTCGCGCTGGGCGAGCAGCGCCACCGCGCGAGCCTTCAGCGACAGTGGCTGCGAGGCCCGGCCCCGCCGACCGTCGGACGGGGTCATGCAAAGGCCCCGCGTTTACTCGGCGGCACCGCCGGGCGTCGCGCCAAGCAGCGGAATGCCGAGGGATTCGCGGATCTTGTTCTCGATCTCGACCGCCAGATCCGCGTTCTCGCGCAGGAACTCGCGCGCGTTGTCCTTGCCCTGGCCGATCTTCTCGCCGCTGTAGGCGTACCAGGAACCGGCCTTCTCGACGATCTTGTTGGCCACGCCCATGTCGATGATCTCGCCCTCGCGGCTGATGCCTTCGCCGTAGAGGATGTCGAACTCCGCCGTCTTGAACGGCGGCGCGACCTTGTTCTTGACGACCTTGACCTTGGTCTCGGAGCCGATGACTTCCTCACCCTTCTTGATCGAACCGATGCGGCGGATGTCCAGACGCACCGAGGCGTAGAACTTCAACGCGTTGCCGCCGGTGGTCGTTTCCGGGCTGCCGAACATCACGCCGATCTTCATGCGGATCTGGTTGATGAAGACGACGGTGCAGTTGGTCTTCTTGATGGTGGCCGTCAGCTTGCGCAGCGCCTGGCTCATCAGGCGAGCCTGCAGGCCAGGCAGCGAGTCGCCCATCTCGCCTTCGAGTTCCGCCTTCGGCGTCAGCGCGGCGACCGAGTCGATCACGATCAGGTCGACCGAGCCGGAGCGCACCAGCGAGTCCACGATCTCCAGCGCCTGTTCGCCAGTGTCGGGCTGGCTGATCAGCAGTTCCTGCAGGTTGACGCCCAGCTTCTGCGCGTACTGGACATCCAGCGCGTGTTCCGCGTCGATGAAGGCGCACACGCCATCCAGCTTCTGCATCTGGGCGATGACCTGCAGCGTCAGCGTGGTCTTGCCCGAGGACTCAGGACCGTAGATCTCGACCACGCGGCCGCGCGGCAGACCGCCGACGCCCAGCGCGATGTCCAGGCCCAGCGAACCGGTGGAGACGACCTGGATGTCCTCGATCTTCTCGCCTTCGGCCAATCGCATGATGGAGCCCTTGCCGAACTGCTTTTCGATCTGGGCGAGGGCGGCCTGCAGGGCCTTGGCTTTTTCGGTGTTGGCGTTCTTCACGGGGGCGTCCATGCAATCTTCTCCTGGTGGCTGCGCCGGATTATTGGCGGAATCTGTATATCTGTACAGTGGTTTGTTGCGCCTGCCGACCCGCTCTGCGGTGCCGGTGACGATCGATGGGGCCATCTTAGACAGCAGGTCGCTCACTGGATGAGCCAGCGCCTCGAGTTCCCACCTCTTTCCCTCATCGGTGGGAGTCATCGCCACGTGAAGCTGTCGCCGGGCTGACCCGACACCCCCGACGCTCGCGCCGCGGACGCCTCGGAAACGCCTAGGGAACACCAGCAGGGCGCTCCCTAGAATGTCTCCATGACAAGAGGGGACGACACATGCGCATCTTGATCGCCGAAGACGACCAGGTCCTGGCCGACGGCCTGCTGCGCTCGTTGCGGGCGTCGGGCTGCGCGGTCGATCAGGTCGGCAGCGGCAGCGAGGCGGACGCGGCCCTCGCCTCGCATGAGTTCGACCTGCTGATCCTCGATCTGGGACTGCCCAAGCTGCACGGCCTGGAGGTGCTGAGACGGTTGCGCGCGCGCGGCTCGGCCGTGCCGGTGCTGATCCTGACCGCGGCGGACAGCATCGAGGAGCGCGTCAAGGGCCTGGACCTCGGCGCCGACGACTACATGGCCAAGCCGTTCTCGCTGCAGGAACTCGAAGCCAGGGTGCGCGCGCTGACGCGGCGCGGACTCGGCACTGCGTCGAGCGTGATCCGCCACGGTCCGCTGACCTTCGACGCGACCGGCCGGGTCGCCTACATCAACGAGCAGATGGTGGAACTCTCGGCGCGCGAGCTGTCGCTGCTGGAAGTCCTGCTGCAGCGCGCCGGGCGCCTCGTGAGCAAGGACCAGCTGGTCGAGCGGCTGTGCGAATGGGGCGAGGAAGTCAGCAACAACGCGATCGAGGTCTACATCCATCGGTTGCGCAAGAAGATCGAACAGGGGCCGATACGCATCGCGACCGTGCGCGGGTTGGGCTACTGCCTTGAGAAGATTCCTGGCTGAGCTGCCGCATGGCGGCTGATTCCTCCGGCCACCGCTCGCTGTTCGGCGAGATCCTCGACTGGATGCTCGCCCCGCTGCTGGTCATCTGGCCGATCAGCGTCGCGCTGACCTGGCTGGTGGCGCAGGGCATCGCGAACAAGCCCTACGACCGCGAGCTCGACGAGATGGCGCGCACGCTCGGGCTGCAGGTGGTGACGGAACCGGCACCGGGTGACGCGGTCGCGCGGCGCGGCCGCTCGCGCTACGCACTGGCGCCCGAGGCGGCCGCGCTGCTGCGCGCGGACGAGTCCGACACCGTCTACTACCAGGTCCTCGGCCTGCGCGGCGAACTGCTCAGCGGCGACGCGCAATTGCCGGTGCCCGAAGTGGAGCCGCCGATCGTCCCCTGGGAGGTCAACCGGCGATTCGACGAGGTCAACAACGAGGCGGTGCGCATCTCCTACCTGTGGGTGGTGCCGGAGGGGATGGCGGGCAGCGACAAGATGATGCTGGTGCAGGTCGCGGAGACGCTCGGCAAGCGTTCGCGGCTGACCAACGAGATCATCAAGGGCGTCATCCTGCCGCAGTTCGTGATCCTGCCGCTGGCGGTGCTGCTGGTGTGGCTGGCGCTGGCGCGCGGCATCGCGCCGCTGAACGATCTGCAGCGGCGCATCCGCTCGCGCGACAGCTCGGACCTGAGTCCCATCGACGAGCAACGCATCCCGGACGAGGTCGCGCCGCTGGTGCAGGCCATCAACGACCTGCTGGAGCGCCTCGACCAGTCGATCCGCTCGCAGAAGCATTTCCTGGCCGACGCCGCGCATCAGCTGAAGACGCCGCTTGCGGGGCTGCGCACGCAGGCCGAGCTCGCGCAGCGCGAGATCGACGAAGGACGCAGTTCGCCGGCGGAGCTGCGCCGCTCGCTGAAGCAGATCGCCGTGTCCAGCCAGCGCGCGGCGCACATGGTCAACCAGCTGCTCGCGATGGCCCGCGCCGAGGATCAGGAACACGCCGCGCGCCGCAGCGAGGTGAACCTGGCCGTGCTGGCGATCGAGACGGTGCGCGACTTCGTGCCGCGCGCGATGGAGAAGCGACTGGACCTCGGCTACGAGGGGCCGGAGGCGAGCCAGGCTGGTCTGCGCATCAACGGGCATCCGCTGCTGATCCGCGAGTTGATCCGCAACCTCGTCGACAACGCGCTGCTCTACACGCCCAGCGGCGGCACGGTCACGGTGCGCGTGGTCGAGGACCCGTTCGGGCAGGTGTGCGTGCTGCAGGTGGAGGACTCAGGTCCCGGCATCGTCGAATCCGAACGCGAGCAGATCTTCCAGCCGTTCTACCGGGCGCTGGGCACCAATGTCGACGGCTCCGGACTGGGGCTCGCGATCGTGCGCGAGATCGTCCAGCAGCACGAGGCCGAGATCGCGGTCGACGACACGCGGGCGCGCCGGCAGGCGGAGTCGGAAGGCGTTGGACCGGGGGCGCGCTTCACGGTCCGGTTCGCGGCGCATCCGTTGTCGAACGGTTCGCATTGAACCGGTTTCCACGCCCCATTCCACACATCGGTCAGTCGATGCCCTGAACCAGGAATCGATGTGCCCTCGCGCATCGATTCAGGTCAGCGACAAGCTGCGAACGCCCTCGAAGAATCACGGCTTCCCTTTCACTGAAGCAGGTGATTTGATGGCGTATCGACTTCCGACAGCGGCGGCAATGCAGATGACGAGCGATGAATTCTTGGTCTGGGAATCGGGCGATGACCATCGATACGAACTGATTGACGGTCAGGTCGTGGTCATGGAGAGCCCGAGCGAAGGGCACCAGGTCGTCATGGCAAACATCCTGGTCGCGCTTCGCCAGCATGTGCGCGGTACAGGATGCAGGGCACTGCCGGGACTTGATGTGCGATGCGATGACGCCAACTGTCTCGTGCCGGATGTGCTGGTGTACTGTGACAGGGATCGGCGCTCGCGTGGCATGGAGGACTGCCCGCTGCTGGTCGAAGTACTCTCGCCCAGTACGGCTTACAAGGACCGCAACATCAAGTTTGCTCGGTACCGCAGCTTGGCCGCTCTACGCGAATACATGATCGTCGATTGGGAGCGTCGTACGACCGATCTGCATCGACTCGCCGCAGATGGGTCATGGCAAGTCACCCGCTACTCTGGCAACGACGTTGTCTATCTCGCGTCGATCGACTTTGCACTTCCGGGAGATCTGATCTTCGAAGACCTTGACCGCGCCGCCTGATCAGCGCTGCGTCCCGCCCCGGCTCTTGGCGATCGACATCAGCATCCCCAGCGACAAGCCCAGCGTCACCATCGCCGTTCCGCCATAGGAGATGAACGGCAGCGGCACCCCCACCACGGGCAGGATGCCGGTCACCATCCCCATGTTCACGAACACGTAGGTGAAGAAGCTCAGCGTGATCGCCCCCGCGAGCAGTCTCGAGAACAGCGTCGGCGCCTCATGCGCGATCGCGAGTCCGCGCAGGATCAGCGCGGTGAAACCGATCAGCAGTCCCGCCGCCCCGATCAGTCCGAACTCCTCGCCGTAGGCGGCGAAGATGAAGTCGGTCGTCCGCTCCGGGATGAACTCCAGGTGCGTCTGCGTGCCCTTCATGAAGCCCTTGCCGGTCACACCGCCCGAGCCGATCGCGATCTCGCCCTGGATGATGTGGAAGCCCTTGCCCAGTGGATCTTTCGTCGGGTCCAGCAGCGTGCAGACACGGTCTTTCTGGTAGTCCTTCAGCACCACCCACTTCACGTCGGGCTGGCAGATCTGGTCCTCGCTGAACACCAGCGCCGTGATGCCCGCGCCGGCCAGCAGCATCGCCGGGATGATCAGCTTCCACGACAGCCCGGCGAAGAAGATCACGTACAGACCCGCGCCCAGCACCAGCAGCGAGGTGCCCAGGTCGGGCTGCTTCGCGATCAGGCCGACCGGCACGACCAGCAGGATGAAGGCGGCGATGAAGTCCGGCAATCGCAGCTGCCCTTCGCGCTTCTGGAACCACCAGGCCAGCATCAGCGGCACGGCGATCTTCAGCAGCTCGGACGGCTGGATCTGCGTACCGACGTACAGCCAGCGTGTCGCGCCCTTCTTCGTGATGCCGAACAGTGCCACCGCGATCAGCAGGGTCACGCCGACCGCATACAGGGGCAAGGCGAGTTGCATCAGCCGCTGCGGCGGCACCTGCGCGGTCACGAACAGCACGCCCATGGCCAGGACCATGTTGCGCGCGTGATCGACGAAGCGCGTGCCGTGGTCGTAGCCGGCCGAGTACATGCACATCAGGCCCAGGCCCATCAGCCAGGCCATCGCGAGCAGCAGCGGGATGTCGAAGCCCTGGAACAGCGGCTTCACGCGCTGCAGCAGGCTGGGTTTGCTGAAGACGGCGCTCATCGTGAGGCTCCCGGCGTGGGGCGTGGTGCCGTTGCGGATGCGGCGGACCGCGGGGCCGCCGTTGCCGGCATCGGCGAGGTCGGAGGCTTGGGCGACGCGGCGGGCGCGGACGCCGACGCGGACGCCGCCGAACTCGCCGCTTCCGGCGCGCTGGCTGCGGCATTCGGCAGCGGGATGTCCTCGACGCGACGCGGCGTGCCGATCGGCGCGCCGACCTGGCCGACCCGCACCTTGGCGATGTCCTCTTCGCTCGGGTAGGTGCCGGTGAGCACGTAGTCGTACACGCGGCGCGCGATCGGCGCCGCCGATTCGGATCCGAAGCCCGCGTTCTCGACGATCAGCGCCACGGCGATCGTCGGCGCCTGGTACGGCGCGAACGAGATGTACAAGGAATGGTCGCGCTTGCGCTCGTCCGCCTTGATGCTGCTGTAGGTCTGGCCGGCGCGCAGGCCGACGGCCTGGGCCGTGCCGGTCTTGCCGGCGCTCTGGTACTGCGCCCCAGCGAACACCGCGCGTGACGTGCCTTCCAAGGTCACGTCATGCATCGCGTTGCGGATCACATCGACATCCGCCTTGCGCAGCGCCAGCGGCGCCAGCGCATCGCTCGCGACGCGCCGCTGCGCATGCTTGACGACGTCCTCGATCTCCCGCACCAGCCGGGGCCGATAGCGCTCGCCGCCGCTGGACAGCGTCGACATCGCCGTCGCCAGCTGCAGCATGGTGAAGTTGTTGTAGCCCTGGCCGATGCCCAGCGAGATCGTCTCGCCGGCGTACCACTTCTGCTGCTCCGGCCGCTTGTAGGCGCGGCGCTTCCATTCGGTGCTGGGCAGGATGCCGGTGACTTCCCCCTGCAGGTCGATCTCGGTCTTGCGACCGAAGCCGAAGGGCTCGAGCTGGTCGTGGATCATGTCCACGCCCATCTCGTTGGCCAGCGAATAGAAGTAGACGTTGGACGAGGTCACGATCGCCAGTCGCATGTCCTTCGCACCCGCCCGGTCGCCGGTCGCGCTGCCGAACACCCGCCCACCGAAGCTGTAGTTCAGGTTGTCCTGGATCACGACATTCGCCGCGCGCTTGCCGGTATTCAACGCCGCCATCGCCATGTAGGGCTTGAAGGTCGAGCCCGGCGGATAGGTGCCGCGCAGCGCCCGGTTCAGCAGCGGCTTGTCGATGTCTTCGTTGAGGTCTCGCCAGCTGTCGGCGTCGATGCCATCGACGAACAGGTTGGGGTCGAAGCTCGGCTTGGAGACGAAGGCCAGCACCTCGCCGTTGCGCGGGTCCATCGCGACCAGCGCGCCGCGACGGTCGCCGAAGAGCCGCTCCACCAGCGCCTGCAGCTTGATGTCGACCGACAGGTGCAGCGTGTTGCCCGGCGTCGGCGGCCGGTTGCGCAGCCGGCGGACCGCGCGGCCGCCGGCGCTGGTCTCCATCTCCTCGAAGCCGGTCTGCCCGTGCAGTTCGCGCTCGTAGGCCTGCTCCAGGCCGAGCTTGCCGATGTACTCGGTGCCACGGTAGTTGGCGACGTCCTCTTCGGACCAGTCGTCCATCGCCTTCTTCTCGGCCTGGTTGATGCGGCCGATGTAGCCCAGCATGTGCGCGCCGATGTCACCCAGCGGGTAGCTGCGGAACAGCCGCGCCTTGATGTCCACGCCGGGGAAGCGGAAGCGCTGCGCGGCGAAGCGGGCGACCTCGGTGTCGGTCAGCTTGGTGCGGATCGGCAGCGACTCGAAGTTCTTGCTTTCCTCCATCAGCCGCTTGAAACGGCGACGGTCGCGCGGCTGGATCTCGATGACGGCGGACAACGCGTCGATCGTGCGCTCGAGGTCGGGCACCTTCGACGGCGTGATCTCCAGCGTGTAGGCCGAGTAGTTGCTCGCCAGCACCACGCCGTTGCGGTCGACGATCAGGCCGCGGTTCGGCACGATGGGGACGACGGAGACGCGGTTGGTCTCGGCGCGCTCGAGCAGCGTGTCGTGCTGCGTGATCTGCAGGTAGACGAGGCGCGCGACGAGCAGGCCGAAGCAGAACAGCACGAACGCGGCAGCGGCGAACAGCCGCAGCCGGAAGCGGCTCAGCTCCGCCTGGAGGTTCTTGATGACCGTCATCGCGAGCCTGTTCCCGGCACGCTCAGAGCGGACGGTGCGCGTCGGGATCCGGCGCGCGGCGCTGAGGCGCGAGCAGGAGCGCCGCGGCGATCGGCCACAGCGCCGCCTGCAGCAGCGGCGCCAGGAGCAGGCTCCAGCCCGGCCACATGCCACCGACGATCAGGCGGACGATCAACGCGATCGCCGTCGCGAGCACGAACAGCGGCAGCACGTGCAGGGCCTGCGCGCCCAGCGTGAACCACAACAGCCGCCGGTGCAGCGCCACCGCGCCGAACGCGAGCAGGCTGTAGGCCAGCGCATGCTGGCCGAGCAGCGCGCCATGGTGGACGTCGATCATCAGCCCGAAGACGAAGGCCCAGCCGACGCCGACGCGGCGCGGCTGATGGACGTTCCAGAACACCAGCACCAGCGCCAGCACGTCCGGCATCCAGGGCTGCCGTCCGACGGGGACCATGTCGATCAGCAGGCCGACGACCAGGCTGAACGCGATGAACAGGGGATTGGCGGGCAGCAGCAGCTGGCTCGCGCCACGGGGCATGATCATCGGGTGCCTCCTTTCGGCGCGGAC
>NZ_DASVNZ010000239.1:0-4590 GCF_036486225.1 Roseateles sp.
CGCCGATGCGGGCGGCGCGACGCAGGGCGACACACGACAGGACACGAAGGGAACCCCTCGATGAGCACGCATGCGCGGATCGCCGCGTCCGTCTACACCTCGCATGTGCCGGCGATCGGCGTCGCGATGGACCAGGGCCGCACGCAGGACCCGTACTGGTCGCCGCTCTTCGCGGGCTACGAGCCCTCGCGCCGCTGGATGGACGCGAACCGGCCGGACGTCGTCGTGCTGGTCTACAACGACCACGCCAACGCCTTCAGCCTCGACATGATCCCCACCTTCGCCATCGGCTGCGCCGAGGCCTTCGGCATCGCCGACGAAGGCTGGGGACCGCGCGCGGTGCCGCCGGTCCACGGCCACGGCGAACTCGCGGCCCACATCGCCCAGAGCGTCATCCAGCAGGACTTCGACCTGACGCTGATCAACCGCATGACGGTCGACCACGGCCTGACGGTGCCGCTGTCGCTGATGTTCGGCGAGCAGGACGCCGGCGCGCCCGGCTGGCCGGTGCCGGTGATCCCGCTGGCGGTCAACGTCGTGCAGTACCCGGTGCCCTCGGGCCGGCGCTGCCTGCAGCTCGGCCAGGCGATCCGCCGCGCGGTGGAGAGTTTCGACGCGCCGCTGAAGGTCCAGGTCTGGGGCACCGGCGGCATGAGCCACCAGCTGCAAGGACCGCGCGCCGGCCTGATCAACCGCGAGTGGGACAACGCCTGGATGGACCGCCTGATCGCCGACCCGCGCGGGCTGTCGGAGATGCCTCACATCGACTACGTCCGTGAAGCCGGCTCCGAAGGCATCGAGCTCGTGATGTGGCTGATCGCGCGCGGCGCGATGGCCGATCTCGCCGACGCGGCGGACGCGCCGACGCCGCGCGTCGCGCATCGCTTCTATCACGTGCCCGCGTCCAACACGGCGGTGGGGCACCTGATCCTCGAGAACCCCTGAACCTTCGAAAGACGCCATGACCGCACCGATCCGCATTGCCCTGGCCGGCGCCGGCGCCTTCGGCCAGAAGCACCTCGACGCGTTGAAGCAGATCCACGGCGTGGAGGTGGTCTCGCTGATCAGCCGCGACATCGACAAGACGCGCGAGACCGCCGCCAGGTACGGCATCGGCCACGCGACGACGGCGCTCGACGAGGTGCTCGCCCGCGACGACGTCGACGCCGTCATCCTCTGCACGCCGACGCAGTTGCATGCGGCGCAGGCGTTGGCCTGTCTGGATGCGGGCAAGCATGTGCAGGTGGAGATCCCGCTGTGCGACGTGCTGGCCGACGGCGAGGCCGTCGTGCGCCGCCAGCGCGAGACCGGCCTGGTCGCGATGTGCGGCCACACGCGCCGCTTCAACCCGAGTCATCAATGGATCCGTCGCCGCATCGAGGCGGGCGAATTCAACATCCAGCAGATGGATGTCCAGACCTACTTCTTCCGTCGCACCAACACGAACGCACTGGGCCAGGCGCGCAGCTGGACCGACCACCTGCTGTGGCACCACGCGGCGCACACGGTGGACCTCTTCGCCTGGCAGTGCGGCAGCCCCGTCGTGCGTGCGAACGCGCTGCAGGGACCGGTCCACCCGACGCTCGGCATCGCGATGGACATGAGCCTCCAGCTGCAGGCCGCCAACGGGGCGATCTGCACGCTGTCGCTGTCCTTCAACAACGAGGGGCCGCTGGGCACCTTCTTCCGCTACATCGGCGACACCGGCACCTACCTCGCCCGCTACGACGACCTCGTCACCGGCCGCGACGAGACGGTGGACGTCAGCCGCGTCGCGGTGTCGATGAACGGCATCGAGCTGCAGGACCGCGAGTTCGTCGCGGCCATCCGCGAAGGGCGCGAGCCCGAAGCCGGCGTGGCGCAGGTGCTGCCCTGCTACCGGGTGCTGGACGGGCTGGAACGTCAACTGCACGGATGATTCGGGGGGCGTCCGACGCGGTTAGGATGACCGCTTCGCCTGCCTGACCCCGATGGACCGACCGCCCCTCTACGCCCCCCGCTCACTGACGCGACTGGCCTTGTGGCTCGCGGCGGGCAACCTCGTCATCGCCGCGGCGATCGCGACGGCGACCTGGCTGGCCCTGCAGGCCGGGCGCGACTCCGACCTCACCCGCGCCCGCGAGACCACCGAGAACCTGGCCGCCAGCCTCAGCATCGAGATCGGCGCGGAGCTCAAGCAGGTCGACAACGCGCTGGAGACGCTCGGGCTGCAGTTCCGGCGCACGGTCGGCGACCCGGACCAGGTCCGGCGCAGCATCGAACGTGCGCTGGCGGACCAGCGCAGCCTGCTGCCGCAGGTCGACGCGATCCGGATCACCGACGCGCGGGGCCAGGTGGTCTACGGCCTGGCGGACGAGGAAGGCGCGCTCAACGTCGGCGACCGCGACTACTTCCAGCGCGCCCGCGACGGCAACGGCAGCGAGGCGGTCATCTCCGAACCGCTGTTCGGCAGGATCCAGCACAAGTGGGGCATCGTGGTCTCACGGCGACTGACGCGCGACGACGGCAGCTTCGCCGGCGTGGTCTACACGACGCTGTCGACCGAACACTTCATCGAGAGCTTCAAGGGCCTGACGATAGGCGCGGAAGGCGCGATCTCGCTGCGCACGCGCAGCCATCGCCTGATCGCGCGCTATTCGGCCACGGAGCCGCATTCGATCCGCGGCATCGGCGACGTGATCGTGTCCGAGGACCTGATGCGCAAGATCGCCATCGATCCGCAGCAGGGCTGGTACATGACGCGGACCAAGCTCGACAACATCGAGCGCATCACCTGCTACCGCCAGGTGCGCGGTTATCCGCTGACGATCTACACCGGCGCCAGCACGGCGGAGTTCCTGGCCGCCTGGCGCGGCGAGGTCGTGCAGCAGGGCGCGCTGGCCGGCGTGGTCATCCTGACGGTGCTGGGCTGCTCGGCGCTGGTCTTCCTGCAGCAGCGCCGCGACCGCCGCGCGGCCATCGGCCTGCAGCAGCTTGCGCTCGAGCAGGCGCTGATGCTGGACAACGACATGGTCGGCATGATGCGGCTGCGCGACCGCACGGTGGTCTGGAAGAACCGCGCGCTGGCCTCGCTGTTCGGCTACGCGCCCGGCGAGCTGAACGGCCAGACGACGCGCGCGCTGTACCTCGACGACGAGAGTTTCCGCGCGATCGGCGACGCCGCCTATCCGGCCATCGCCGCGGGCCGGCGCTTCCGCCAGCAGTTGCGGATGCGGCGCAAGGACGGCACGCCGGTGTGGATCGACCTGAGCGGCGCGTCGGTGGCGGAGCGCGAGTCGCTCTGGATGATGATCGACATCTCCGCGCTCAAGGAGAGCGAGGCCACCGCGCAGCACCTGGCGGTGCACGACGCGCTGACCGGCCTGCCCAACCGGGTGCGCTTCACCGAGCGGCTGGCCGGGGCGATGACGCTGCTGGGCGAGCGCGTCGGGCTGGTGGCGGTGTGCTGGGTGGACCTGGACGGGTTCAAGGACCTCAACGACGAGTTCGGTCATGAATCCGGCGACGTGGTGCTGCGCGTGGTGGCGCAGCGGCTGCTGGGCGGCGTGCGCGGCCACGACCTGGTGGCGCGCATGGGCGGCGACGAGTTCGCGCTCCTGCTCACCGCGTTGCGGGCGGAGCACGAGGCCGAGCCGGCGTTGCGACGCATGCTGGACGCGCTGGCCGAGCCGATCCGGCTGCCCGACGGCGGGTATGCGTCGGTCACGGCCAGCATCGGCATCGCGTTTGCCCCTCATCACGGCCGCCAGGCGGAGTCGCTGATGCGGCTCGCCGAAACGGCGATGACGACGGCCAAGCGCGCGGGCAAGCGCCGCTTCGTGTCGGCCAGCAGCCTGCCGGGGAACACCATGAACGCACCGAATTCGCCGTCGACCTCCGTCGGCCCCGACGCCCCCACCCCGGTGGATGCGATCGACACGCCTTCGGGCCCTGCTCCGGAGCCGGGGTCGGAGGACGGCAAGAAGGGGGAGGCCCAGCGCGCGGCGCCGGGCTCGCCGCGTCCGCACGACCCGGGTCCTCCGGCCGTGCCGGATCATTCATTCGACGAATCGGTCGCCGGGGAGGAAGATCCCGGGGCCACGCTCGACGGCGAGGACAGCAGCCGCGTGCCGCCGTCGCGCAAGCCGGGTTGAGGCGCCACTGAGCGTCCCTCTTCACGCTGTCCGGGAGTGATCGCCATGTCCGAGGAAACCTCGAGTCCGCACAACAGCGAGCGTCATCGCGTCAACGTGCAGGACGACTACGAACTGCGGTATTGGGGTGAACGCTTCGGGGTGTCGCCCGAGCTGCTGCGGCACGCGGTCGACGCGGTCGGCACGAGCGCCAGGTCCGTCGAGGAGTGGCTGCAGGCGCATCGCTGAGGCTGGCGCACTGCCGCCGCCGCTGGCCCTCGCCCCTGCCCTCCCCCGCAAGCGGGAGAGGGAGCAGGAGGGGAGTGGCACGACGATTGCCACCTCCTGAGCTTGCCGATCCCGGCCAGCCAGGAGCCCCCAGCATGGATCTCGACACGGATCGTTCGGACGCGGACCTCGCGTCTACCCTGTCTCCCCCCGACAGCCCCCCGTGCGACGCTGAGCGCTGCGCGATCTC
>NZ_DASVNZ010000270.1:0-9836 GCF_036486225.1 Roseateles sp.
CACCAAGACGCACTGATCGCGCAAGCGCGCATCCATTCCCCATCCCCAGCCGTCGACCCGCGGGCCAGGCAGAAGAGAGCGACATGAGCGAGACAGCATTCCATCCGGGCCGGCTGGTGATGGTGGACATCCAGGGCAAGACGCTGGATGCGACGACCGCGGCCTTCCTGCGCGACAACAAGATCCGCGCGGTGTGCCTGTTCCGCAAGAACCTGGGCACCGAGGCGGAGGTCCGCAAGCTCACGCAGGACCTGCGCGACGCGATGGGCGCCGATGCGCTGATCGGTCTGGACCAGGAGGGCGGCTCCGTCGTGCGGGCGACCTTCCTGCCGCAGCCGCCGTCGGCGATGGCGCTGGGCGCGGCGGGCGACGAGGGGCTGGCCGAGCAGGTGGGCGCGGCGGTGGCGCGCGGACTGCGCGGCATCGGCATCAACTGGAACTTCGCGCCGGTCACCGACATCAACAACAACCCGGCCAACCCGGTCATCGCCGAGCGCAGCTTCGGCGAGACCGCGGACACCGTCACGCGCCTGGCCGGCGCGTGGATGAAGGGCTCGATGGCGGCGGGCGTGGCCTGCTGCATCAAGCACTTCCCGGGGCATGGCGACACGCACGTCGACTCGCACCTGGACCTGCCCACCGTCGAGAAGTCCCGCGCCGAGCTGGACGCGCTCGAGCTCAAGCCCTTCCAGGCGCTGCGCGACGTCGCGCCGTCGATCATGACCGCGCACATCGTCTATCCGAAGATCGACCCGTCGTACCCGGCGACGCTCTCGAAGACCATCCTGGGCGGCATCCTGCGCGACGAGTACGGCTACGACGGCGTCGTCATCACCGACGCGCTGATGATGAAGGCCATCGCCGAGCGCTACGGCTACGCGAAGGCGGCGGTGCTGGCGATCAACGCCGGCGCCGACATGATCCTGGCGCAGGGCTCGCTGGACGAGCAGGCGCAGGCGATCCACGCGCTGCAGGACGCGCTGGCGCGCGGCGCTTTGAGCGTCGAGCGCGGTCGCCAGGCCGAGGCGCGGCTGGACAAGCTGGCGCGTGATTTCCCGGTCCGCTTCGACGTCTATCAGGGCGCGCAGCGCGAGGCCGACGACGTGCTGATGCGCCGCGCCTGGGCCGCGGGCCTGAGCGCGCTGCGCGGCGCGACGCCGCCGGCGATCGACCGTCCGATCCGCGTGCTGGTGCAGGACGAGGTGCCGACCGACGGTGTGTCCGAAGCCGGTCCGACCGGCGCGCAGGTGCGCGCGCTGTTCGAGGGCTACGGCGACGTCGAGTTCGTCTCGCTCGGCGACATCGCGGCGCTCGACTGGTCCATCGTGCCGGACGACGGGCGCTTCACGATCGTGGCTTCGACGCACCGCGCGCGCTACGGCGCCAACGCCGCCGCGTGGCGGCCGGACCTGCACCTGGTGCTGTGGAATCCGTTCCAGGCGCTGGACGTCTCCGCACCGACGGTGATCAGCTGGGGCTACGCCGACGGCGCCCTGGGCGCGCTCGGCGCCTGGCTGCAGGGCCGCGGCGAGGCCGGCGGCCAGTCTCCGGTCACGCTCGATTGACGCCGGCGTCCGCCGTCCCGCATCGCACCGCATCGCACCGAGGTCCTCCCCCATGAGCTCTTCGAAGATCCCTCCTGCCGCCGCCGACGCGCGCGGCGACCGCAGCCCCATCCGCTGGGTGTCCAGCCTGTACTTCGTGCAGGGCATGCAATTCTTCGTCGTCATGCTGATCGCCGGCCTGATGTTCAAGAACATGGGCGTCGCCAACGACCAGATCGCGCGCTGGACCGGCCTGCTCGGTCTCGCGTGGGCGTTCAAGCCCTTGTGGAGTCCGTTCCTGGAGCTGGCGCGCAGCAAGAAGCTGATCGTCGTCGCGGGGCAGTACACCGGCGCGGTGGGCCTGGGCCTGATGGCCGTGGCGCTGCAGCTGCCGATGTGGTTCGCGGCCAGCATCGCGGTATTGTTCCTGCTGGCCTATGCGTCCGCGACGCACGACATCGCCTGCGACGGCCTCTACATGGCCTCGCTCGACGACAAGCAGCAGGCCGCCTACGCCGGCTGGCAGGGCGCGTTCTTCAACGCCTCGAAGTTCCTCACGCTCGGCGGGCTGCTCGTGCTGGCGGGTCATCTGGAACGCGGCATCGGCGTCATGAACGCCTGGTCGGTGATCTTCGCGATGCTGGCCGTGCTGCTGTTCGTGCTGGCCAGCTACAACGCCTATGCCTTGCCGGGCACGCTCAACACCGATCACGGCGATCTCACCGTCGCGGGCGTGTGGCAGACCTTGCGCGAGGTGATCGCCGATTTCCTGAAGAAGCCAGGCATCTGGCTGATGATCCTGTTCATCGTCATGTTCCGTTTCGCCGAGGGGCAGGTGCAGACGATCGGTCCGCTGTTCCTGATCGAGCCGCGCGAGAAGGGGGGGCTGGGTCTGACGACGGAACAGGTGGGCGGCATCTACGGCACCGTGGGCACGGCGGCCTTCCTGGTCGGCAGCATCGTCGGCGGCTATTTCACGAGCTGGCTGAGCCTGCGTCGCGCGATGCCGTTCCTGATCGTGGCGATGGCGGTACCGAACGCGACCTTCTACTACCTGGCCGTCACGATGCCGGCGGACCTGTGGCATGTCGGTTTTGCCGTCGCGGTCGAGATGCTGGGATACGGTTTCGGTTTCGTCGGGATGATCCTGTTCATCATGCAGGCGGTGGCGCCGGGCAAGTACCAGACGGCACATTACGCGCTGGGATCGGGCGTGATGCAGCTGGGATTCATCCTGTCCAAGACGATCAGCGGCGACATCCAGATCGCGATGGGTTACGAGCACTTCTTTCTGTGGACGATTGGTTGTGGTGTGCCGGCGCTGGTCCTGCTGCTCTTCGTCCGCATGCCTGGCAAGGCCAAGGGCGAGGGCAAGGACAAGGACAAGAGCAACGGCAATGCGCCGACCCCCATCGAAAGCGCCACATGAACTCGTCCGAAGTCCTCGGTAGCAGATCCGTCGAAGTACGGGGGTGGTTGGGGACGGCTGTGCTTGGGGTTTTGGCGCTTGCCGCCAAGGCCCCATGCACTGGCGGCCAACGCCCTGTCCTCAGCAGGTGGGCGGTCGCCGCGACGCTCGTCGCTGCAACGGGCGCTCACGCGGCCACCCCGCAATTCTTCTTCGACGACTTCAGCTACGCCGACACCGCGGCCCTGTTCAAGCATGGATGGACGGCGCGCGGTGCGGCCGGCCATCCGGGTCTGCCTGGCGCACGCTGGGCGCCGGAGGCGTTGAGCCTCGTGGACGGCAAGCTGCGCCTGCGTGGCACCACCGACGGCACCGGTGCGGGCACGACGCAGGTGCAGGTGTGCCACCAGCGCAAGTATCTGGCGGGCACTTACGCCGCGCGGGTGCGCTTCAGCGATCAGCCGGTGAGCGGCGCTGACGGCGATCCGGTGATCCAGACCTTCTACGTGGTGAGTCCGCTGAAGCACGACTTCGATCCTGAGTTCAGCGAGCTGGACTGGGAGTACCTCCCCAACGGCGGGTGGGGCAGCGAGAAGACGCGGATCTACGGCATCACGTGGCAGACGGTGCGGCTGGATCCCTGGCTGGCGTTCAACCAGCAGCACGAGGAATTCGGCGCGTTGGGTGCGCCGGGCAAGGACTGGCACACGCTGGTGATGCAGGTGGCGGAGGGGCGGACGCACTGGTTCATCGACGGCCGCAAGGTCGACGACCACGGCGGTCGGAACTACCCGGTGGTTCCGATGTCGATCAACTTCAACCTGTGGTTCTCGCCGGAGGGGCCGCTGCCGCATGGACCTGCGGGTGGTCCGCCGCGCGTGTACGAAGAAGACGTCGACTGGGTCTTCCACGCGAAGGACACGGTGCTGAGTCCGGCCCAGGTGGAGACCCAGGTGAAGCGCTGGCGTGCCGGTGGCGTCGCGCGGCTGGACCAGGTACCGGCCGCGGAGCCGGCGCTCGAGAGCCGCTGCGACTTCTGATTCTTCCGACCTCATTCCCATGAACGCTCCCTCGAAACGCATCGCGTCCGTCGACGCGCTGCGCGGTCTGGCCGTGGCCGCGATGCTGCTGGTCAACAACCCCGGCGACTGGGGCTACGTCTACGCCCCGCTGGAGCATGCGGCCTGGAACGGCTGGACGCCGACCGACCTGGTGTTCCCGTTCTTCCTGTTCATCGTGGGCGTGTCGCTGTCGCTCGCGATGGGTGCCCGCATCGAAGCGGGCGACGGCGCCGCGCTGCGCGGCACCGTCGTCAAGCGTGCGCTGCGCATCCTGGTCCTGGGACTGGTGTTGCACGCGCTCGCCTGGTGGTTGATGGGCAGACCGGCCTTGCGCATTCCCGGCGTATTGCAACGCATCGGCTTGTGCTTCGCTTTCACCGGGCTCATCGCGATCCAGTGGCGGGCGACCGGACAGCGGCTGTGGATCGCCGCGTTGCTCTTCGGTTATGGGGCGTTGCTGTTGTGGGGCGGACCGCTCGACAAGGCCGGCAACATCGCCAGCCGCATCGATGCGTGGCTGCTGGGTCCTCATGGCTACGAGTGGGACGCGGCCACCGGTCTCGGTCATGATCCTGAAGGCATCGTCGCCACGCTCGGCGCGCTCGCGACGACGCTGCTCGGCTGGCGTTGCGGCGAGGCGCTGCGCAGCGGCGCGTTGAAGCAGCTCGCGACGATCGGACTCACTGCGGCCGCCGCGGGCTTCGCGCTCGACGCGATTGGCCTCATGCCGATCAACAAGAACCTGTGGACGCCGTCGTTCGTGCTCTTCACGGGCGGGCTGGCCGCGCTGGCGCTGTTGGGCGCGCACGCACTGATCGATCGCCTCGGCTGGCCGCCGTTGTTCCGCAGCTTCGGCGTCAACGCGATCGCCGCGTATGCCGGCGCGTGGATGTGCACGGTGTTCCTGGCGGGCTTCGGTTGGATGGACCCGCTCTACGCCCACGGCTTCGGCTGGCTGGAGCCCCTCGTAGGACCGTACGGGCGCTCGCTCGCCTTCGCGCTGGGGTTCGTCGCCGTCTGGTGGGCGATCGTGCGCGTACTCGACGCACGCCGCATCTACATCAAGGTGTGAACCCCGACGCGCCGTCCGGTGCGCGGACGGAGAATCCGGCGATGAGCTTTTCCATCCGCATGCCACCCGACGTGCAGTCGCTCACCGTCGGCGGCCACCAGGTCCTGCTGATCGACGACTTCCTCGAGGATCCGCAGGCGCTCGTCCAGGCCGCCTGCGACAGCACGTTCGAGCTCTGCCCCGGCGCGATCGAAGGGAAGGGGTATCCCGGCATGCGCGCCAACGCGCCCGAGGCCTATTCCCAGGAGCTGGTGTCGCTGCTGGATCCGCTCATCAAGATCAACTTCGGCATCGACGAGGACCTGCCGCTGCGCAAGACGCCGTGCATGTTCTCGCTCACCACCCTGACGCCGGATCGGCTCGGCCCGCTCCAGCGGGTGCCGCACTTCGACTCCAGCGCGCCGCATTACATGGCGGCCCTGCTGTACCTCTGCGACGGCCGTCATGGCGGCACGGGGTTCTATCGGCACAAGGCGACCGGGCTGCAGCAGATCGGCGTTGACGACACGGAGCGCTACGGCGCGTCGGTCCGCGAGCAGATCGAGCGCCAGCCTCCGCCGCAGCGCTACTTCGACGCCGGCGATGAACACTTCGAGTTCCTCGGCAGGCTGCCTGCGAAGTTCAACCGGCTGGTCGTCTACTCGGGCGGGCTTATCCACACGGCTTGCGTGAACCCTGCGCTGAGCATCAGCGACGACCCGCGCAACGGTCGGCTCACGGTCAATACCTTCGTCGACTTCTGAGGGCGCTGCCTCCCGCAGCCAAGCGCGGGCTCTCCACGGGGTGAGGGGGCTCCCTCCTGGACCCCCTCACCCCATTCCGGCCCCACAGAGATCCGCTGACGGCATGTGTGGGGGAGGCGGGCGTTCGGAAACAAAAAAGCCCGGCATGTGCCGGGCTTGAAGAGGGCCAGGAGACCCTCGGAGATGTTCTGGAATCAGAACTTGGCGTTCAGGCCGATGCGGTACGTCGTCTCGCCCATGAAGGACCAGGCCGGGTAGCCGCCCTTGAGCGACTGGCGCAGCGTGGTGCTCGAACCGGCGGCGCCGTACTGCACGTCGTCTTCCTTGGTCAGGTTGATCGCCTCGAAGCTCAGACGCAGGTTCTTCGTGACGTTCCAGCCCAGGCTCAGGTCCAGCGTGCCGTAGTCGTCATGCATGCGGTTGCCGTAGTAGCCGGTCTCGCGAACCATGTACTTGGAGCGCCAGTTGTAGGCCAGACGCGCGCTGTACACGTCGGTTTCGTAGAAGCCCACCAGGTTCACGTTGTGACGCGAGGACAGCGTGAACATGTTCAGCTCGTCCTGGTAGCTCGTCTTGGGCGCCTTCGCATCCGTGAACGTGTAGTTCGCCACCACGCCGAAGCCGTTGTCGAACGAGTGGTTCAGCTGCGTCTCGATGCCGTTGATCTTGCCGCCGCCCGCGTTGATGTAGCGGTTGATCGTCCAGTTGTCGACCAGCGTGTCCGGGCTGATCAGGCCGATCTTCTGGTTGACCTGCGTGTCCGTGGTGATGAAGTTGTCGATCTTCTTGTGGAAGATCGCCGCCGACACCAGGTTGCCGCGACCGTAGTAGTACTCGATGCCGAGGTCGAACTGCTTGGACGACTGCGGCTTGAGCGCCGGAGTGCCGTAGTTCACCGTCTCGTTGTTCTTGACCTGGTCGTTCCAGCCCAGCGTGGCGCCGGCGAACATGTTGTCGTAGTTCGGACGCGTGATCGCCTTCGACGCGGCGAAGCGCAGCAGCGTGTTGCGGTCGAGGTCGTACACGACGTTCAGGCTGGGCAGCCAGTCGTTGTAGGACGAGCTCTGCTGCGCCTTCTTGGTGCTCCAGCCGATGTTCTGCGCGACGTCGCCGGCCGCCAGCGGCGTGCCATCGAACACGTAGGCGTCGTTGCTCGCCTTCGTGCGGATGTAGCGCAGGCCGAAGTTGCCGTGCAGCGCGTCCTTCTCGAAGTTGAACATGCCGTACAGGGCGGTGTTCTTCTCCTCGATCTCGCCGTAGCCGCCGCGCGACTGGGTCCAGCTTGCCACGTTGGCGTTGGCCAGCGCGAACATCGCGCCCAGGTTGGGCTTGGGCACGCTCCAGCCCGGCGTGCCCATCGGGATGGTGCCGCTGAACAGCGTGTCGGTGTTGGCGCTGACCGGCGTGGTCACCATCGTCGGACGGTATTCGTCCTTCGTGAAGGTGTGCTTGGTGGCGCGGACGCCGGCCTTGAACGCGGTCAGGATGCTGTAGTCCAGATCCACCGTGAGGTCGGCCTGGGCGAAGTCTTCCTTGTCCTTGTTGGGACCGCGGGCGGTCGCCCAGGATTCAGGCGTGGAGGTCGCCGGCAGCGCGCTCAGCGGCACGGTCATGTCCTGGCCCGGGGAGATCGAGATCTTCTTGCCGGTCGCGTCGGTCGAACCCCACCACTTCGGCAGGCCCGGTGCGTTGCCCCAGCCCAGGTAGCTGTAATTCGTCGTCAGCGAGGTGCCGCCGTCGGCCTTGGTCGTGCCGGCCGAACCTTCGAGCTTGAAGCCGTCGCCCTTGAACGAGCCTTCGGCGACCACGGTGTCCGAGGTCATCTTGGCGGCGCGCGCCCAGGTCTGCAGGAAGGTGCTGGTCGCGTTGGCCTGCGTGATGTTGGTCTTCTGGCACAGCAGCGCCGGATCCGGGCTGGGCTGCACGCAGGCGTTGGTGTCGGCGTAACCCTTGCCCGGGTCCTGCAGCGTGTACAGGTAGTGGGTGGTGTTGGACGCGTCGGCGTCGTATTCCAGGCGGGTGTAGTTCAGGCCGAGATCGATGCTCTTGGTCGGCCGCGCCTGCAGGCTGACGTTGAACGCCTTGCGCTCGCGTTCCTGCAGGAAGGTGCCCGGCGTCACGTCGCCGGACCAGCGGCCGTCGGCCTCGATGCCGCGACGCATGTAGTCGCCGCGCTCGAAGGCGCCCGACACCAGCACGCCGAACATCTTGCCGCTGTCACGCCAGCTGTACAGGCCGGACACTTCCTTCGTCCAGTCCTTGCTGACCGTGCCCTTGCCGCCCTTGACGCTGACGAAGACCGCATTCGGGTCCAGGTCCAGCGGCTTGCGGGTCTTGACGATCACGGTACCGCCGATGCCGCCTTCGGTCAGGTCGGCCTGGGAGGACTTGTAGACCTCCATGCCGCCGATCAGCTCGGGCGGCAGCAGCGAGTAGTTGAACGAGCGGTCGATCGCCTTCTGGTCATACCAGCCGGTCGACGCCACGCTGTGGCCGTTCAGGGTGGTCAGGGTCATCTGCGGGTCCGTACCGCGGATCGACACCGAGGCGCCCACGCCGAAATCGCGCCCGACCGAGATGCCGGGAATGCGGCCGAGGGCCTGGCCGACGTCGGAGTCGGGCAGCTTGCCCACGTCCTCGGCCGACACGGCATCGACCACGGCGCTGGCGTTCTTCTTGATGTTGGCCGCCGTCTGCAGCGATGCGCGGATGCCGGTGATCACCACCTGGTCCAGCTGCGTGTTTTCTTCTTTCTTCTGTTCCTGCGCCTGCACGGCGAACGCCGCGCTCAGCAGCGCCAGCGTCACCGCCGCCGCGATTGGGGTCTTGTTGACCTTCATGATGAACTGCTCCTCGAGTGGCCAGGGAGTTGTGGCCGTGATGAAGACTTGGCACCTGAAATCACGACACCCTTCGGCGGAGTGGCATGCAGCTGGCGCCCCCGATACACCTCAATGCAACCAATGCCATGCCACTATAACGAGCGGTAAAGCCACTTTGCTACCAGTTTCAGGCCGGTGTTTTCCCTGCTGTGGCATCGCCGCGACCCGCATGGACAGCGGTGTCCGGGCGTTCGTGCTCTCCGTGCCAGCCCGGCTGCCGCGTGGCCTGGGGGTGAGACCACTTGGTCGCAAATTGGTATTAGGAGTGGTCCTTGTGGGGTCGTGTCGGAGCGTGCGTTGGGACACAGTCGATGTGGGCCAGCACCCGCTGCGCCGCGGTGGTTGTTGCAACTTCCAGAGAGCGCCAATCGCACGCGAGCAGTGTTTGGCTGTTTTTTTGTTTGCGCCAAAAAATAACGGTGCTATAGTCGTGGGCTTGCCTTGGAGGGGTGGCCGAGTGGTTAAAGGCAGCAGACTGTAAATCTGCCCGCTAACGCGTACGCTGGTTCGAATCCAGCCTCCTCCACCAAGGCAGACCAATGCAAGAGCAACGAAGCGGGTGATCGTCACCCGCTTCGCGGTTCAAGCAGTGGGAATTGGAAAACTCCCGGGCGGGAGTAGTTCAATGGTAGAACCTTAGCCTTCCAAGCTAATGACACGGGTTCGATTCCCGTTTCCCGCTCCACAGGAAGTTAAAGGTGTTGTGTCGAGATATCGACACAGGTTTGCTGATAAGGTCATCAATCCTGTGTCGATGCCCATGTGGCTCAGTGGTAGAGCACTCCCTTGGTAAGGGAGAGGTCGCGCGTTCGATCCGCGCCATGGGCACCACCTCTCTTCTATCCCGTTTCTTGATTGATCTGATCGCCAGGAGCGCATGATGGCAAAAGGCAAGTTTGAACGTACCAAGCCGCACGTGAACGTGGGCACGATTGGCCACGTTGACCACGGCAAGACCACGCTGACGGCCGCGATCGCGACCGTGCTGTCGAAGAAGTTCGGCGGCGAAGCCAAGGCGTACGACCAGATCGACGCGGCGCCGGAAGAAAAGGCGCGTGGCATCACGATCAACACCGCGCACGTCGAGTACGAGACGGCCAACCGCCACTACGCGCACGTTGACTGC
>NZ_DASVNZ010000401.1:0-23817 GCF_036486225.1 Roseateles sp.
GTGACCGTCGCGGCCGAAGCGGCGGACGCCTACTTCCGCGTGCGCGGCGCGCAGGCCCGCATCGAGGTCGCCGAGGCCCATCTGCGCACGCAGTCGCAACTGCTGCAACTGATCCAGGACCGCTTCAAGGGCGGACTCGCCGCGCAGCGCGAAGTCGCCGAAGCCCAGGCGCTGCAACTGCAGGCGCGCGGCACGTTGCCGCCGCTTCGGACCGAGCTGGCGCAACAGCAGCATCGCCTCGACGTGCTGATGGGCGAGCAGGCCGGCACCTATGCGGCGAAACTGATCGCGCCGCTGCGATCCTCGTCCTCATCGCCATCGTCGCCTTCGTCGCCTTCGTCATCTTCGCAGCCCTCCACCTATCGCGTCCCGTCGCTGCCCGGCGACCTGACGCCCGCGACGCTGATGCGCCGCCGTCCCGACGTCATCGCCGCCGAGCGCCAGCTCGACGCCAGCCAGGCGCGCATCGGCGTCGCGACGGCCGAGTACTACCCGCGCCTGACCTTGGGTGGCGTGCTCGGCGCGGCCAGCCTGCACGGCGGGCTGTTCAGCTCGGAGGCTTTCCAGCCGCAGGCGCTGCTCGGCCTGCACTGGCGGTTGTTCGACTTCGGTCGCGTCGATGCGGAAGTGGCGCAGGCACGCGGTGCGCGGGCCGAGGCGCTCGCGCAGGTGCGCCAGCGCATGCTGCGCGCGACCGAGGACGTCGAGAACGCGATCGTCGCCCTGTCCGAGCTGGAGCTGCAGCGCGGCGACCTCGCGCAAGAGGTCCGCGCGCACCAGGTCGCGCGCGACGCGGCCGAGGACGCCTACAAGGGCGGCGCGGCCAGCCTGATCGAGGTGCTGCAGGAAGACCGGCTGCTGCTCGCCGCGCGGGATCAGCTCGCGCAGTTGGACGCGAACCACGCACGGGCTGCCGTGTCGGCGTTCCGGGCCTTCGGCGGGGGCTGGGACGCTGCGGAAAACCCGACGCGCTAGCCGCCCGGTCCATGGCTGGGGCTCGTTAGCATCAGGCCCCATGAGCCCGTCGCCTGCTTCGCCGTCAACCTCGCCCAAGCCTCCTGCTGCGCCTGCGCATGGCGCGGGCGGCCTGCTGCCCTTGCTCTTCGTCGCCGTCTGGAGCACCGGCTTCATCGGTGCGAAGTTCGGGCTGCCCGACGCCGAGCCGCTCACCTTCCTCTCCTGGCGCTACGCCGCGGTCATCGCGCTGATGCTGCCCGTCGTGCTGGTGCTGCGCGCGCCCTGGCCGCGCTCGATGGCCGCCTGCGCGCACATCGCGGTGACGGGCCTGCTGGTGCACGGCGTCTACCTGGGCGGCGTGTTCACCGCGATCTCGCACGGTCTGCCGGCCGGCATCACCGCCTTGGTCGTCGGCCTGCAGCCGCTGGTCACGGCGCTGGGCGCGCGCGCCTTCCTCGGCGAACGCATCGCCCCCCTGCAGTGGCTGGGTCTGGGCCTGGGATTCCTCGGCGTCGGACTGGTCGTCGCGCAGAAGATCGCGGCGGTCCCCGCCGGCGCGTTGATCACGATGCTCCTGCCCGCCGTCATCGCGCTGATCGGCATTACCGCCGGCACGCTCTACCAGAAGAAGTTCTGTCCGTCCTTCGACCTGCGCACCGGCTCGATCATCCAGTTCGTGCCGAGCCTGCTCGCCACCGCCGCGCTCGCCGCGATGACCGAGACGATGCAGGTGCACTGGACCGGCCAGTTCGTCTTCGCGCTGGCGTGGCTGGTGCTCGTGCTGTCGCTGGGCGCGGTCAGTCTGCTGAACGTGCTGATCCGCCGCGGCAGCGCGGTCAATGTCGCCAGCCTCTTCTACCTGACGCCGCCGACGACCGCGCTGATCGCGTGGGCCTTGTTCGGCGAGACGCTGACGGGCCTCGCGATGGCCGGCATGGCGCTGGTCGCGATCGGCGTGTGGCTGGCGCGCAGGACGCGATGAAAAAGGCGGCCACGCGGGCCGCCTTCCTCGGTGATGACAGCGGGATCAGTTGCGGTCGGCACGCGCCGGCAGCGTGCTGTCGGTGGTGCTGTCGTTGCTCATCGTCGACGTGTCCGTCGAGGAGGTGCCGGCAGCCGGCGCGCTCATCGGCATGGGATCCGTCTGCGTGCGGACATTCGGGTCCTGGCGCTGATCGGTCGACATGTTGTTGCCGTTGTTCTGACTGCTGGTCGCCGGCTGGCTGTTCTGCCAGTCGTTCGTCGTCGCGGGCTGGCCCGTGCTCGGATTGGCGGCCGGCGTCGCAGGCGGCGCCTTGTTCTGGTCGTTGTTGTTGGACAGCGGATCATTGGTCTGATCGCGCGCGCCGACGGAGCCGGAGCTGCCGCCCTGGCCGCCGCTCTGGGCGTGAAGGAAGCCGACGCCGGAAGCCAGCGCAATCGCCATTGCCACGGTGGTGATCTTGGAACGGGGGTTCATGGTGGATCTCCTGGAAGCTGTGGATTGAGGTCTTGCCGGGGGCCGCCGCGCAGTTCGCATCGCGTCCTGTCGCATCGCGAACCGTCGCAGCACCCTTGCAAGGAAAGACTGGCAATCCCGGTGCCCGCGCGGTTCTGGCGTGGTGCGCCGGGCAATGGTCGATCAGGCCTTGAATCCCGAGGCCCGAGCGGGCGAAGGATCGAGTTCATCGAGCACGGCGAGGATCGCGACCGGCGGTGTCGACGCAGTGGCGGGCGGAACGATGATGTCCTGCGCCAGCGGTTGAGCGAGCGAACGCGCCTGCGCGGCGCCTCGCGACTCCGCCGGCGTAGCGAGCAGTCGAAGCCGTTGTCCGATGGCCTCGAGGCTCTGCGCCGTCGACTCGTCGTCGGCCTCCGCGTCGAAGGGGTCGAGGCTGATGCGATCGGGCGAAAGACCCAGACCCAGCGCATGGAAGTAGCTCGCCTCCGTGACGACGCTGAGCTGGCTCGCGATCAGGCGATGCACCTCCAGATCGGGCATGTCGAGCTGCGCGCCCTGCACTGTGGCAAGCACTGGCGTACGCGTGATGCCGCCGGCCAGCCCCGCCAGGCGATGCGCATTCGGCAGATGCGCATGCAGCACCGCCGCCTGCTTGTTGCGGATGAGCCCGATGAGCACCTGGATCGCGTGCCACGGCGGATCGTCGGGCATCGCGACGATGACGGTATCGGCGCCGAGATCGCGCAATCGTTCCGCGTACGGTCCATCGGCGGGGCACACGACGGTGAAGCGGACGTTCCCGCCTTTGCCATGCCGCTCCACGAGCCGCTCCACCAGCCGCGTTGCGCCGATTCGATCGGAGGCCGTGGCAAGCGGGCACGCCTCATCGGGTGCTTCGTCCGACGGCACGGCGCCGACGATCTCGACGATGTGCAGCGAGGGCACGGGGTTCCCTGTCGTCACGGCAGAGAGTGTCGACGTCGCGCCGGGGCGTCGTTGTGCAGGGCGGTCCATCGCGAGCCTCTTGAAACCGCACCATGCGGTGACCACGCATGGCAAGGCTCATACCCGCCGGGTCGCCGAGGACTACAAAGGCTTCAGCGACTGCAGCACGGTCGGGAGAAGTTCGCTCACCGTCGGATGGATGCGCACGCCGCCGGCGGTCACGTCGGTGTACGGCCGCTTCGAGGCGATGACGTCGAGCAGCGATTGCACCGCCTCGTCGCCGTCGACGCCCAGCACCATCGCGCCGAGGATCGCCTTCGACTCTGCGTCGACGAGGATCTTGATGAAGCCTTCCGTCTCGCCCTTCTCGATGGCCCGGCCCACGCGCGTCATCGGCCGCGTGCCGATCAACGCGGGACGGCCGCTCGCGCGCACCTCCTGCTCGCCGAGGCCGATGCGCGCCAGTGGCGGGTCGGTGTACAGCGCGTAGGTCACCACGCGGTCGCCGACGCCCCGATCGGCGCCGTCGAAGAGGTTGGCCGCGGTGACCTCGAAGTCGTTCCACGAGGTGTGCGTGAAGGCGCCGCGGCCGTTGCAATCGCCGAGCGCCCAGATGTGCCGGACGCTGCTGCGCAGCTGGTCGTCCACGACGATGTTGCCGCGCTCGTCCACCCGCACGCCGGCGCGGTCCAGGCCCAGGTCGTCGGTGTTGGGCTTGCGACCGGTGGCGATCAGCACATGGCTGCCGCGGACCTCGGGCTCTCCGGTCTGGCAGTTCACCTGCACGGCGACGCCCTCTTCGGCCGGCGCCAGCTTCACGCATTCGGCGCCGGTGCGAATGGTCAGGCCTTCGCGTTCGAGGATGTCGCGCAGGGCCTCGGAGACGTCAGCATCCTCGCGCGGCACAAGCCGCGGACCGCGCTGGACGACGGTCACCTCGGACCCGAAGCGGCGGAACATCTGCGCGAACTCCAGCCCGATGTAGCTGCCGCCCACGACGACGAGATGCCGCGGCAGTTCCTCGAGCTTCATGATCGATGCGTTGCTGAGCCAGGGCACAGTGTCCAGGCCCTCGACGCCGGGCTGCGCGGGGCGGCCGCCGACGTTGATGAAGAAGCGGTCGGCGCGCAGGCGGCGTCCGTCGACGCTGACCGTGTGGGCATCCTCGAAACGCGCGTGGCCCATGATCAGCTCGACCTTGTCCATGCCTCGCAGCCACTTCTCGACGTTCTGTCGCGACTGGCCGGAGATGCGTTCCTTGCGCGCGATGACGGTGGGCAGGTCGACGCCGACCTGTTCCGGCACCCGGACGCCCCAGCGCGCGGCCTCGCGGACGACCCAGGCGGCATGGGCGCTGGCGACCATCGCCTTGGTCGGGATGCAGCCGGTGTTGACGCAGGTGCCGCCGACGCGCGAACGCTCGATGACGGCGACGCGCCAGCCGGCCTGCGACATGCGCTCGGCGAGCGCGGGGCCGGCCTGGCCGGCGCCGATGACGATGGCATCGAAAGAGTCCTTGGACTCGATGGGTTCACTCACGGCGACGCTCCTGGAGAGGGATCGTCGCGGAGTCTGCCACTGTCGGGCGACAGGTCAATGTGCGCGCCTGGGCGTCAGTGCGCGTCGAGCAGCGCCCGAAGCCGGTCGTCCCGGACCTCGAGGATGTCGAACAGGCCGAGCTCGCGCAGCGCAGGCAGCGCTTCCACGATGTCGCGTTCGGCGTCGGCGCGGCGGTCGGCCTCCACGGCCGGATCGCCCCACGCCTTCGCATTGACGAGGAACGCGCCGACGGTGCCCTTGCGGATCACTGTGCCGTTGCGTTCGATCTGGTTCTGCCCGTCGGGCAAGAGGTCTTGGGCTTTCATCGTCTGCTCCTGGTGGTGGATGGGATGAATGAATCGTAGGCAGAGACGTTTGGCCTGGGTACGTCATTGAGGACATAAGATAGTCCGATGGCGCCACGACGAGTCGCTTCACCCCGAAGCGCGAAATCCTTCGAAACCGCTGCGCACGCCGAATCGCTGCTGCTGCGTGCGGTCGAACAGACCTCCGCCGACGGCCGCTCGACGCGTCGCCATCGGCATGCGAGCGGGCAGATGCTCGGGGCCATCCAGGGCCTGCTCACGGTCGATGTGAGCGACGCCCGCTGGGTCGTGCCCGCGACGCATGCGCTGTGGATTCCACCGGAGGTCCCGCATGGCCTGCGCTCGCATGGGCCCTTCGCTGGGTGGAGCGTCTATGTCAGCCCGGAGGGCAGCGAGGCGCTGCCGGCGGAACCGCGGATCGTCGCGGTGACCGGGCTGTTGCGCGAGGCGGTCGCGCGAGCCGCGACGTGGCCGGAAACCGCCACCGCACTGGACGCGTCGCAGACGCGGCTGGCCGGCGTGATCCTCGATGAGATCGCGGCGGCAGCGCCCGTGGCGCTCGGACTGCCGATGCCCTCGGACGAGCGGCTGCTCAGGATCGCGCGCGCGCTGTCGAACCGGCCCGACGACGAACGCCGGCTCGACGAATGGGCCGACTGGGCCGGCATCGCGCCGCGTACTTTGACGCGTCGCTTCGCCGAGGAGACCGGCTTCAGCTTCACCGAATGGCGCCAGCGTGTCCGGCTGCTGCGTGGGCTGGAACTGCTCGCCGCCGGCAAGCCGGTGACGACGATCGCGCTCGAGCTGGGCTACGACAACGTGAGCGCCTTCATCGCGCTGTTCAAGCGGACCTTCGGCGTGACGCCAGGGAAGTACGGCGCCCTCTGAGACTGGGTCCGGTCAGGTCGCGCCGTGGCGCCGCCGGATCGCGGCCAGCGTGCCGCGCTGCTCCAGCACCTGGATCGCCTGGTCGATGCGGGCGAGATCGCGTTCATCGAGACGTCGGCGGCTCAGCATCAGGCACACGGGCTGCACGCTGTGGCCGAAGGGCTGTCGCAGCAGCCGCACGCCCGAGGCGCGCGCCTGCGCATGGACATCCAGGTCGTCGCCGAGGATCAGCGCCGCGCGGCCGAGCCGCAGCATGTCGATGCCCTGGCGCGTGGTCTGGTACGGCAGCAGCAGGCCCGCGTCGGCGAGGCGTTCGCGCCAGTCCTCGAAATCGTCGCCGAGGCCCTGCGCGTCGACGTGCAGCATCGGGATGCGCCGTTGCAGCACCTGTTCGAAGCCCTGCAGCCCGACCAGACGCGGATCGCGAGGATCCGTCGCGGCGACCATGAAGGCCTCGTTGCGATAGGGCCGGCTGTACATGACGGCGCGTTCGCGGCCGGGCACCGGCGTCGCGGAGAAGATGACATCGAACTGGTCGTTCAGCAGCTCGCGGAAGCGCCGCTTGCGCCATTGCGGCGATCCGCGGATCCAGCTGAGTTCGAACCCCGCCTGCCGGCAGATCGCCGCGAGCAGTTCCGCGTCGAGCCCACGCACGCTGCCATCGGCGCCGGGCTCGAGGTAAGGCGGCCAGGATTCCACCAGAGCACGCAGGACGCGCGTCCGGGTGCTCCCCCACGCAGCGTGCCCCCAGGCGAGTGCCAGGCCACCCACAACGGAGCGACGCCTGAGCCCTCGAACGGCGGATGGGCCGGATGGAGTCATTGCCTCTTTGAGAACCATCGCGGTGGGGATTCGAGGCAGTGTGCGCCTGGCTTCCCGGCGCCACAAGGCGGGACGGACGCGCGAGCGGAGGACTCCCCTCGGATGGGGGCTGGTGGCCGACGAGCTCCAGAGAAAGTCACGTGGTAGCGCAACCGCTCGGTTTCCCACATGGTTTTGTCAATTCGAAAAGCGCAAAATTGATACATGAAAGTCGTTCTCGTCGAAGACTCCCCGCTGGTCCGCAAACATCTGTTGGCGGCCCTGAAGGAGCAGCCCTTCCTCTCGGTCGTCGGCCTCGCCGCCACCGAGGCGGAGGCCTTGTGCACCGTCGGGCTGACGCGACCCCACGTCGTGGTGCTGGACCTGGCGCTGGCGTCCGGCTCCGGGCTGGAGGTGCTGCGCAAGCTGCGCCTGGCCGGCTTCGGCGGAACCATCCTGGTCCTGAGCAACCGAGACTCCGAGGTCTACGGCCCGCTGTGCGTGCGCAACGGCGCCAACGCCTTCTACGACAAGGGACGCGAGTTCGAGCAGTTCCTCACCGACCTGAACGTGCTGGCCGAAGCGCCACGGTTGGCGGCCAGCCAGCCGATGAGCCTGAGTTCGCTGCATATGCGCTGAGAACTTCCCCGCCGCATCCAACGGTGCCGGTTGCGGATCCTGGCGCGAGTTACGGCAGCGAGTTTCGGAAACTGCCAACGAGCAGCCCGGAAAGAAGAAAACCCGCTCTGGGCGGGTTTTCTAAGTGCTTGATCGAACAAGCTTTTCTGGAGGAGAGGGGGGGATTCGAACCCCCGAGACGTTTCCGTCCGCCTGATTTCGAGTCAGGTACATTCAACCACTCTGCCACCTCTCCGGAATTCGGTGATCGCTGTGGTTGTCAGCGACTAAGCCTAAGAGTATAGCGAGGAAATTCTGGGGTTGGCAACAACTGTTATTCAATTTGGGCGATTGCCGCCTCGACACAACAGTTGTCGCCGCACTCCCGTCACAGACGTTCCTGTGCTCAGGCTCTCAGCACGTCCTTGCCGCCCAGGTACGGACGCAGCGCTTCCGGCACCGTGATGCTGCCGTCGGCCTGCTGGTAGTTCTCCAGCACCGCGACCAGCGTGCGTCCGACCGCCAGGCCCGAACCGTTCAGCGTGTGCACAAGCTCGTTCTTGCCCTGCGCGGTCTTGAAACGCGCCTGCATGCGGCGCGCCTGGAAGGCGCCCATGTTCGAGCAGGAGCTGATCTCGCGGTAGGTGTTCTGCGCCGGCAGCCAGACTTCCAGGTCGTAGGTCTTCACCGCGCCGAAGCCCATGTCGCCCGCGCACAGCAGCACCGTGCGGTACGGCAGGCCGAGCTTCTGCAGCACGGCTTCGGCGTGGCTGGTCATCTCTTCGAGCGCCGCCATGCTGTGCTCGGGCTGCTCGATGCGGACCATCTCGACCTTGTCGAACTGGTGCTGGCGGATCATGCCGCGCGTGTCGCGACCGGCCGAACCGGCTTCCGAGCGGAAGCACGGGCTGTGCGCCGTCAGCTTCACCGGCAATTCGTCGACCGTCAGCACGCTCTCGCGGACCGAGTTGGTCAGCGAGATCTCCGAGGTCGAGATCAGGTACTGCTCGCTCTGCTCGTCGTCGCCGCCGCGCAGGACCCAGAACATGTCTTCCTTGAACTTGGGCAGTTGGCCGGTGCCTTCAAGGATTTCGCGATTGACGATGTAGGGCGTGTAGCACTCGGTGTAGCCGTGGTCCTGCGTCTGCATGTCGAGCATGAACTGCGCGAGCGCGCGATGCAGGCGTGCGACCGGGCCCTTCAGGAAGGCGAAACGCGAGCCCGACAGCTTGGCGCCCAATTCGAAGTCCAGGCCCAGCGGTGCGCCGAGGTCGACGTGGTCCTTGACCGCGAAGTCGAACTCACGCGGCTGACCCCAGCGCCGCACCTCGACGTTGCCGGTCTCGTCCGCACCGGCCGGCACGCTGGTGTCGGGCAGGTTGGGAACGCTCATCAGCATCGTGTTGAGTTCGACCTGGATCACGTCCAGCTTCTCGGCGCCGGCCTTCAGCTCGTCGGCGATGCCGGCGACCTCGGCCATCACGGCGCTGGCGTCTTCGCCCTTGCCCTTCAGCATGCCGACCTGCTTGGACAGCTGGTTGCGCTTGGCCTGCAGTTCCTCGGTGCGGATCTGCACCTGCTTGCGCTCGGTCTCCAGCGTCTTGAAGCGCTCGACGTCCAGGAAGGGTTGGGGGTTCTTGCGCTGTTGGAGGCGCTCGATGACGGCGTCCAGGTCCTTGCGCAGAAGGGTGATGTCCAGCATGGTGTGTCTTTCGTGTTCTGCGCCGACGGCGGCCCTCGGAAGGGGCGTCGGCGATGGCATGGGGGATGTCGATCAGCGGAACTCAGCGGGCGCCCCTCCGAAGAGGGTTGCCGCGACGATCAAGATCGGCCGCTGGTGACCTCGGCCATCGACTTGTCGCCCAGCCCCATCGGCAGCGGGAAGCGCACGTGCTCCTCGACGCCCGGCAGCGTGCGCACGGTCGTCGCGCCCAGCTCGCGCAGGCGCGAGATCACGGCCTGCACCAGCACGTCCGGCGCCGAGGCCCCCGCGGTGAGGCCCACCTTCGAGCGTCCGTCCAGCCATTCGGCCTGCACGTCCTCGGCCGCGTCGACCATGTAGGCCGGCGTGCCCAGGCGCTCGGCCAGCTCGCGCAGGCGGTTGCTGTTGGAGCTGGTCGGGCTGCCGACCACCACCACCACGTCCACCTGAGGCGCCATCACCTTCACGGCGTCCTGCCGGTTCTGCGTGGCGTAGCAGATGTCCTGCTTCTTCGGCTCGCGGACCTCGGGGAAGTGCTTCTTCACGGCGCGCAGGATCTCGGCCGCGTCGTCGACGCTCAGCGTCGTCTGCGTGACCACCGCCAGGCGGCTCGGATCCTTGACCCGCACGTGCGGCACGTCCGACACCTCTTCGACGAGGTAGATCCCGTCGCTGAGCTGGCCCATCGTGCCCTCGACCTCGGGGTGCCCCTTGTGGCCGATCATGATGAATTCGTAGCCCTCGCGGTGCAGCTTGGCGACCTCGACGTGGACCTTGGTCACCAGCGGGCAGGTCGCGTCGAAGATCTGGAAGCCGCGTTCCTGCGCTTCCTTGCGCACCGCCTGGCTGACGCCGTGCGCCGAGAACACCAGCGTCGCGCCCGGGGGCACCTCGGCCAGGTCCTCGATGAAGATCGCGCCCTTGGCCTTGAGGTCGTTGACCACGTAGGTGTTGTGCACGATCTCGTGCCGCACGTAGATCGGCGCGCCGAACTTCTTCAGCGCGCGCTCGACGATCTCGATCGCCCGGTCCACGCCGGCGCAGAAACCGCGCGGCTCGGCCAGCACGATGTCCTTCATGTTCACGTCCATCGCCGTCATCACAGCACCCCGATCAGCTGCACCTCGAAGCTGACGGGCTGTCCCGCCAACGGGTGATTGAAGTCGAACAGCAACCAGTCCTCCCCCAGCTCGCGGACCACGCCGGCGTACTGGCCCTGGCCGTCCGGCGTCGGGAACTGCACGACGTCACCGACGTGGTATTCCTCGTCCGGATCGCCCAGCTGACGCATCAGCGCGCGCTTCACGCGCTGCAGCAGCTCGGGGTTGCGCTCGCCGAAGGCCTCGCCCGGCGCCAGTTCGACGCGGGTGTGCGTGCCCTCGGCCAGGCCGACCAGGCGCGCCTCGATCGCGGGCGCCAGCTCGCCGGCGCCCAGCGTCAGCGTGGCCGGCAGCTTGTCGGCGAAAGTGTTGATCAGGTCCTGGCCATCCGGCCCGCTCAGCCGGTAATGCAGGGTCAGGAAGGATCCTGGTTGAACGAGGGTCACTAGTCAGGGGGATTTTGGGAATCGAAGCGTGATTTTAGGCTGTAGCGCCACCTCCCCTCCTCCGAGTCCCGACATGACCGTTCTCCCCGCCCCGATCGCCCTTTCCAGGCCGCCCGTCGCCTCGGTCATCGCCGCGCTGCCGCCCGAGGCGCGCCCGCGGGAAAAGCTGCTTGCCCAGGGCGCTCGTGCACTCTCGGACGCCGAGCTTCTGGCGATCCTCCTGCGCACCGGTCTGCCGGGCCGACCAGTCCTGACCCTTGCGCGCGATGTGCTCGACCGCTGTGGCGGCTTCCGGAGCCTGCTTCGCGATCCCGCCGCTTCGCTCGAAGGGGTGAAAGGGATGGGGCCTTCCAAGCGCACTTCCCTGCTGGCGGTACTGGAGATCGCCCGACGCGCTTTCCGCGACACGCTGGCCGACGGGCCGGTTTTCGAATCCGCCGAAGCCGTCCGCGACTACCTGCGCCTGGAGTACGACGACAAGCGCGCCGAATGCTTCGCGGTGATGTTCCTGGACACCCAGCATCGGCTGATCGCCCTCGAGACGCTGTTCCACGGCACCCTTTCCCATACCATTGCGTACCCCCGGGAGGTGGTGAAACGCGCGCTGACCCTGGACGCCGCCGCGGTGATCCTGGTTCACAACCACCCATCGGGGCGTACCGATCCGTCGCCGCAGGACGTCCAGTTGACCCGCGCGATGATCGAGTCGCTGGCACTCATCGACGTGAAGGTCCTGGACCATTTCATCGTCGGCGCGGGTCAGCCCGCATCGATGACCGACCTGGGCCTGCTGTGACCGACCGATTGCGCAGCCTGCAAGACCTGCAGACGCTGCACCGAGAACTGAAGCTCCGCCAACGCGCGGAGGAAGAGCGCCGCGAGCGCGATGCCGCGCTTGCGCGGCTGCGCGACGAGGAAGCCCGCATCTTCGAGCGCACGGTCGGCAAGGTCGTGCCGCTGCCGGAGACCAACCGGGTGATCCTCACCCTCGGCAGACCCGAGCCCGAGCCGCGCCAGCGCGAGCTCGACGAGCAGATGGCGTGGAAGCAGGCGCTGTCGGACGATTTCGACGTCGACTCGCTGCTGGAGACCGACGAGACGCTGTCCTTCCGCCGACCGGAGATCTCGGCGGAATCGGTGCGCAAGCTCAGACGCGGCCACTGGGCGCTTCAAGCGCAGATCGACCTGCACGGCCTGCGCCGCGATCAGGCGCGCGAGGCGTTGGGCACCTTCATCCACGACAGCGCCCGACGCGGCCTGCGTTGCGTGCGCGTGGTCCACGGCAAGGGCAACGGCTCCCCCGGCCGCGAGCCGGTGCTGAAGGCCCGCGTGCGCCGCTGGCTCGTGCAGAAGCAGGAAGTCCTGGCCTTCGTCCAGGCCCGCGCCAGCGATGGCGGCAGCGGCGCGCTGATGGTCCTGCTCAACAGCTGAGCGTCGCCGCTTCCCCGCCCCCTCGCCCACACGGGCTTTCCCCTCCCCCGAAGCGCGTTGTTTTCCGGAACACGCGATTGCATCGCCGTGCCCGCGTGGCTAGTCTGCGGACATGCCGGCGTAGTCGAGAACCGTTCTCAACAAATCTCAATAGATTGAGTCTTCGCAACCACGCAGCCATCGTTTCGATGGGGAGGGAACACGCATGTCCATGCACGCTCCGAACGCCCGCACCACCGGGCTGGTCCTGGTCGGCCTCGTCCACCTGCTGATGGTGGGCGCCCTGGTCAAGGGCTTCCAGCGCCACGCCGTCGAGGCGCCGCCGCTCATCCAGGTCAAGACGATCGACGAGCCCGAAGTCAAGCCCAAGCTGGTGGAACCGCTGCGCATCCCCGAGCCGGCAATCCCTACGCCGCGGGTGGTCGAGGTCCCGATTCCCCCCGTGGAGATCACCCCGACGAAGGAGCCCGTCGTCGTCGCGGTGGGGGTCTCCGATGGACGGACGAACACCCCGTTCGAGGTGAAGGACACCGGCCCCACGCCAGACACGACCCCCGGCAAGACGCCTCCGCTCACCACCATCAAGACACCCGGCGCGATCTGCACGCAGATGGCGGCACCGGAGATGCCTGCGGTGAACTGGAGCGGCGAAGCGTTGTTCCGCGCCGTGGCCGATGTCCAGGGCGGCCGTGTCGTCGCGGTGCAGTTGCAGGCGCTCGGCGGAGCGATGGATGCCCGCACCCGCCGCGCGTTCTCCAACGCGATCGAGGGCACGCTGAAGTCGCGCTATGTCTGCCCAGGCGAGCACCGCTTCCAGCAGGACTTCGCGTTCCGCATGGACTGACCCCGACGTTCCGGATCGCCCTCACGGGCGACCTCGGGCCGCAATGAAAAACGCCGGTACGCAATCGCGTCCGGCGTTTCGTTCTTTCGGGGGCCTGATGTCCCCCTCAGGCGCACATCAATGCGGCATCAATGCAGCATCAGGCTACCGTACGGCGAGACCGGCGTCGTGAAGGCCATCAGCAAGCGCTCGGGGCGGAACTCACCGACCGTGTCGGCGCCCTGCCAGTGGGTCTCGATCGCATGTTCCAGGCCCTTGAGGACGCAGAACGACATGAAGGCGTGTTCGGCCTCCTCGCCGTCCATGTCCACATGCTGCAGCCGCACGCAGGCCGCGCGCAGGAAGTTCAGCATCTGGATGGGGCTGTCGGTGTCCGGGCAGTAACCGGCGCAGACCTCGATGTCTTCCCGGGCGTCGTCGGACAGCCAGAGTCGGCCGTCGTCGATCCGGACATGCATCAGGTCGGGATTGGCGTCGATGCCGACCTCATCGTCGTGGAGCAGCGTGTACATGATGGATCGGACGGTAGACGAAGGCGCCCGCCCGTGTTCATCGACTCCCCCGCCTGGAGGGGCGGCAGTGTCAGATATGCACGCTGCAGGCACCGTTTACATCATTTTGTGGTGTTGGCGTAGAACGCCGCCCGCAGTACGGCGGGGCCCTCCGGCACCACCGGCGCCTGGCCGGCGCGTTGCATCGGCACACCAGAAATCCGCAGTTCGAGCGCCCCGCCCTGCGCGTCGATACCGGCGAACAGCAGCGCCTGACGGTTGTCGGCCTCCATCTTCGAGACGGTCGTGCCCGGCCGCCAGCCCAGTTGCTGGAACGCACGGGCCAGTTGCCCGCCCGCGTCCGCCATGCGCAGGCGCAGCGCATCGTCGGGGGCCGCATCGGTCGTCCACACCACGTTGACGTGGGTCAGCCGACCCGTGGCCTGCTCCAGGATGTAGGTCACGGTCGCCGGCACCGGACCGGGTTCCAGTTGGTCAAGCCGCAGCACCAGCGCGCGCTTGCCCGCCTTCGGGTCTTCGACGACGCGGATCGCCTCCGGGGCCGCCTTGAAATCGCGCTGGATGGCGCCGCGCAGGGCCGCCTCGTCCATGCCGAACAGCGCCGAGCGGAAGCCCGACACGCGGTACGCGCCCGCAGCCGCCGTCGATGCGGCCGCCGACGCGGGATCCATCGCCGGATAGGGATCGGGCCGGTCGACATTCGCCACGACCCGCAGACGCAGCTGCGACGGGCCCGGCGAGGCGACGCGGTGCTCGCGCGCCCGTGCCGGCGATGTCGCGGTGCGCTCGCGTGCTTCCACGTCGACGTCCGCGCCCAGCAGCCGGATCTCCGCGCCCGCGCCTTCGAAGTCCTTGCCCGAGAACACGATCAGCGTCCCGTCCGGCAGCAGATGGCCGCGCCGCGTCGCCAGCGGCGGCCAGCGCCAGCCGGCCATCGTTGCGCCGACGGTGCGCGCCGCCTCGACCAGCCCCGCGCGCTGCGCCGGCGTCGACGGGCCGTCGGTGGTCCATTCCACGTCGACCGCAACCAGACGTCCGCTGACCGAGCCGAAGCGGTAGCGCAGCAGCACCGGCGTCGGCGCCGGCACGCGCGGCAGCGCGGCGACGCGCACCGTCAGGTCGATGGCGCCGCTGTCGGGATCGACGTACTCATGCGGCGGCGACACGGTCTCGGGATAGTCCCGCGCGACTGCGGCGCGGACCTCCACGAGGCTCATGCCGAAGCGCGCGCTGCCGTGCCCGGTGATCGCATAGGGACGGCCCTCGACGAGATAACGGGTCGGCTGGCCGGTGAGCGAGATTTCAAAAGGCATGTCGGCGGCCTGCGCCGCGGGGACGACCGAGGCCATCGCCGCTGCAGCGACGATGCCAGCCAGGGCGACCCGCCGGCGCAGGTGAGGAGAGAGGCGGAAGAAGCGGGGCATGAGGGGCTTGAGGGAGGTGCGGAAGACGTTCATTTGAATGATCCTCAAGGGCCGGTCGGCGAGACGTAGGTGACCTTGCCGTCCACCACGGCCAGTTGCACGCCGAAACCGTTCGCCTCGCCGCGCAGCGCCGCTTCCTCGCGCTGGTTGGCGCCGGCGAAGTCGGTGTTGTGGGCCATGGCGATGGCGGCCTGCGGATCGGTCTTGAGCAGGTTCAGGAACGTGATCTGGTCGGCCTGTTCCTTCTTGATCAGCGCCTGCGTGCGGCTGATCATCGAGCTGTAGTTGTTGTAGAAGGCTTGCATGCTGTCCCAGTTCTTGCGGACCCCTTCGTCGAACATGTAGTTCCACGGACGATCACGCCAGCGGGCGTTCTCGTCCAGGTACTTGAAGCGCGCCGCCGCGTCGGTGATCGACGCGGCGTATCTGGAATCCGCCGCCGAGTAATGGTTGTCGGGCTCGCTGTGATTGAGGCCGAAGACGCCGAGCACCGCGCGGCCCACGACGTTGTCGGTCATCGCCTCCGCGAGGCCCATCGGGTTGATCGAGAAGTTCAACGACAGCCCCAGCCCGCCGAAGCCCAGTTGCGCGCCGAGGTCCAGCGACACGCTGATCGCGCCGTCCGAGATGCCGATCGAGTAGTTGAAGGTGCCGCCGATCGACCCCGGCGTGTAGACCGTGGCGCCGCCGCCGACCGAGCCGGTGCTGCCCGTCACCCCGGCGGCGACGCCGACCGAGGAGCCGACGCCGACGGCGTTGTCGAAGCGCTGCACCACGCGACCGTCGCGCAGCGTGTACTGCTCGTCGGCGCGGGCGAAGACGAAGGTGCTGACCGTGGTGCTCAACTGGGCGTCGCCCAGGCCGCTGATGTTGCCGCCCACGCCCGTCTGCGCGGTCACGCCCGCGCGGGCCTCGGCGCCGATCTGCACGCCGTTGCGTCCGAGATTGCCGATCGCGTAGGCCTCGCCCTGCGCGCCGAAGGTGACGTAGCCGGGACCGCTGGTGATGGTCACGTCGACGTGGCCGTTGACGTTGGCCTCCAGCTTCACGCCGGTGATGCCGAACTTGGCCAGGCCGCTGACCTCGCCGCTGGCCTGCGTCGACAGGTCGACGCCGCCTATCGTCACGCCGGTCTCCACGACACCGCTGGCCGTGCCGCTGACGGCGCCGCCTCGCGGTCCGATCGTCACATCGCCGGCGGTGCCGGTGCCCGTGATGTTCCGGCCGAAGTCCTCGATCTGACCGGTCTTGTTGCTGCTCCAGCCGGTCAGCGGCGGTGCGACCACGGTGGGCGCGGGCTGCGGCAACGGCGGGATCGTCGGGATCTGCTGCGCCGTGTCGCTGAAGCTCCCGCCCAGCATTGCCGACGTGAACACGTCCAGGGTCCCAGGGTCGTTCGTGGTGTAGGGATAGCCGCCGTAGCCCGCGCCGATGATCTCGAAGTCCTTCGCGTCGGCGCCGGTCAGGCCGGTGACGCGGAAGACATACCGTCCCGGCACCAGATGGCTGAGGTCGCTGACGGGCCGGCCCTGCGGATCGTAGGCGGTGACCACCGGATGGACGTCCGGGCCGCTGAAGGGGCCGTCCGGCCCGCGCAGCGTCGCGATGCCCGGCGTCCCGACGAGCTCGTTGAAGAAGATGGCGCTGGTGACGCTGTAGCTCAGTGCCATCGGAAAGATGGTCAGCAGGCCCGGCAGGCTGCCGCTGTCGGCGACGCGGTAGTTCTTCGCTGCCGCGCCGGTCAGTCCGGTCACGACCTTGAAGTACTGACCCACATGGGTGAAACGCTCCGCCGCCAGCGCGTTGCCTGCGAAGTCGACCAGTCCGATCGTGCCGCCGATCACGTCGCCCGGCATCACGTTCTCGAAGGTCGGCCTGCCGAGGTTCACACCGCCGCCGACCGGGAGCCCCCACGGCGAGCACCCGCTTCGGGTGCAGTCGCGCACGTATCCGCCGTAGGTGTAGCCGGTGGCGATGATGCCGTAGGTCACCGGCCGCGGCGCGACAGTGAAGGTCCCGCCGATGCCGCTCACCGCATAGTTGCCGTTCTGCGCGCCGGTCAGCGAGCCGGTCCAGTCGTAGCCGCCGACGTCCAGGCGCGGCGTGTAGAGCAGCGGATCGTTGCCCTTGCCGACCGCCTGGCTCTGCAGCGTGCCGCCGGCGTTGAGGCGCACACCGACATCGTCGCCGGCCAGCACGCCCGTCAGCGCGCCGAGCTTCGCCGGATCGCCGTACACGCTCGCCACGCTGGCCGGCGTGAAGACCAGCGACTTGCGGGCGATGCTCAGCGGGGCCGCCGCCCCGTCCGTGGAGACGAAGCGATAGTTCCTGCTGAGGTCGATGACCGTGTCCTGACGGCCTTCCTGCTTCACGCCGAGCACCACCTGCAGGTAGTCCCCGGCGGAGGTGCGGTCGCCGTAGCTGATCTCGCCCGCGTTGTTGACGACGTGGAAGTCCGGCTTGACCCACAGCGCGTCGTTGCGGATCAGGCCCGACACCGACACGGTCGGCGCGACGTAGGTGCCGTAGATGGTGTTGATCGCGTCGATGGAGACGGTGACCGGCTTGGGCGCGACGGTGATCACCGCGATGCCGGTGGATCCGCTGGCGGTGAAGTAGTTCGCCGCGTCGCGGCCCGAGAGTCGCGCGACGTAGAGGTAGCTGCCGACGTTGAGCTTGTCGTCGATCGCGTACTCGTAGCCGGGACCGACGCTCCGTCCCTGCAGTTGCGTGGCGACCGCCACCGTGCCAAGGTTGACCTCGTCGCCCGGGAGGATCCCGGTGGTCAGATGCAGTGCGGGCAGGCCGCCGCCGTAGATGATGTCGAGGCTGCCGCTGTCGAGCGATCGACCGATCTCGCGCTTCAGGACGTTGATGTAGCCCGTGTTGGACGCGGGCAGACCCGGCAGGATCAGGTTGCCGGGCGCGATCACGTAGTTCGAGGCGTCCGCGCCGCCCAGGCCGTCGACACGGACCGGATAGCGGCCAGCCGGCGTCCGTTCCCACAGGCTCACCGGATCGAAGGGGCTGGTCAGCGCGCCGACCTGGTCGCCCGACAGCACGCCGTTGACGATGCTGGTGGGCATCCGCGGCACGTCGCCGTAGGTGGAGGTCGTGTCGGGCGTCGTGACGGTGACCGCCTTGGGCTGCACGACGAAGGCGCCGAAGGACGGCCGCATCGTGTAGTTGCCGGCGTCGGCGCCCTGCAGCACGCCGCTGGTGGCGTAGCTGCCCACCGGCAGTCGTGCGGGCGCGGTCGTCACGTTGCCGGCCGGTGTCGTCAACCAGGCGCTGACGGACACCTGGTCGCCGGGCCGCAGCTCGCTGGACAACGAGGACTGGAAGCCGTACAGATCCGAACTGCCGTAGGTCGACAGGTTCACGAGGCCGCCCGGCCCCTGCAGCCAGGCGGTCCCGGTGATCGCGATCGGACTCACCGTGAGCGTCGCGCCCCGGTTGCCGCTGCCGGCCATCACGTAGTTGCCCGCGTCGGCGCCGGCCAGGCCGATGCCGGTCATCGTGTAGGTGCCGACGTTGAGCGCGCCGCTGCTCGATCGCGGCATCGCCGAGACGCTCGTGACGACCGAGACCTGGTCCCCCGCCAGCAGGCCGTTGACGGCCCCCCGGGCGATCGGCAGGTCCGAACTGACCATGCCGTAGCTCGGATTGAAGCTGGAGAACGTGCCGTCCGGCGCGATCGTGCTGTACCGGACGTTCTGGAAGTAGCCGTCCACGGTGACGGTCACCGACTTGGGTGCGATGGTCAGCGTGGCCGTCGTCGAGCCCACGTCCGTCGCCACGTAGTTGGAGGCGTCCGCGCCGGTCAGGCTGCGCAGGCCCAGCGTCCAGTGGCCGGCGTTCGTCCGATCCGTCGGCGCGGCGCCCGTGGCCGTCAGCACGGCGGGGCCGGCGCTCACCGTGTCGCCGGACAGCACGCCCAGCAGCGACGCGGCACCAAGGGTCGGCGCCGTGCCGTACGTGCCCGACGCATCCTGCGCGATGTAGCTGATCGGACGTGGCTGAACGGTCAAGGTGCCGGCCGAGTTGCCGGTCGTGGCGAGCACGTAGTTCGGGTTGCCGGTGATGGCGGTGACCGCCTCGACGTAGACGCCGGCATGCGTGCGATCGGTCAGCGCGACCGGCGTGGCGCCGGACAGCAGCGCCGTCGAGTAGCCGACCGAGTCGCCCGCGAGCACATTGCCCAGCGTCACCGCGCCCAGGGTGGCGAGGTTGCCGTAGACCGAGCTCGCACTGGCCGTCGAGAAGCTCACCGGCCGCGGCGTCACGGTCAGCGCTCCGACGGCGTTGCCGCTGCCGGCCAGCGCGTAGTTGCCCGCGTCCGCGCCGGTGAGCGCGTTGACACCCGCCCACCAGGTGCCGCCCACGGTCGGCCGCGCCACGACGGCGCCGCCGCCGTCCAGCGCCGCCAGCAGCGCGCCGACGCTATCACCCGGCAGCACGCCGGAGAGCGAGGTGGCGTTGCCCGCGACGGTGGGCAGGTCGCCGTAGATCGCATGGCCCGCGGACACGCTCCAGGTCAGCGGCTTGGGCGAGACGATCCAGCTGGCCGGCGTGTTGCCGCTGATCGCGATCACGTAGTTGCCGGCGGCCGCGCCGTTCAGCGAGGCGGTCGTCGCACCGAAGGTGTAGGTGCCGGCACGCGTGGTCGACCCCAGGAATTGCGGACTGCCGCCGATGTCGACCGTCGGGAGGGCCTCGACCTGGTCCGCGCCGACGATGCCGCTCAGCACAGGCCCGCCGGCGAGCGGCGAGGACCCGTAGACGTTGCCGCCGCCCGTCGCGACATAGGTCAGCGGCTTGGGCTTGACGGTGATGTCGAGCGCCGAGTTGCCGCTGACGGCGAGGACGTAGTTGCCGGCGTCGGCGCCGGTGAGGCCGGCGACGCTGGTGACGTAGTGCCCGACCGGCCATGCCGAGGAACTGCCGATGCCCACGCGGGGCTCGACGACGTCGAAGCGCTGCGTGCCGACGACGGTGTCTCCGGCGAGCAGGCCGACGAGCCCGGGCGTCTGCAGCGTCTGACCGTAGATCTGGTCGATGCTGCCGCCGACGTAGGTGATCGACTTGGGCGCGACGACGAGACGTCCCGCCGCGTTACCGCCGCCGGCCAGCGTGTAGTTGCCCGCCTGGGCGCCGCCCAGGCCGGTCACGATCTCGGCATAGTTGCCGGCACGCATGTTGGCGGCCAGGGTGAACGGCGTGCTGCCGTCGGCGCTTGCCGCGACGGTGCCGGTCACGACGTCGCCCGCGAGCACCCCGCCCAGCGTCGCGACGCCGAGCGTGGCCAGCGTCCCGTAGGTGCTGCCGGCATCGGCCACCGACCAGGTGAGCGCCTTGGGATCGACGCGGAACACGCCGTCGGTGTTGCCGCTCACGGCGAGCACGTAGTTGGACGACGCCGCGCCGGCCAGCGTGGTCACCGAGGCCGCATAGCTGCCCGCCGCGAGGCGCGCGCTGGCCGTGACGGGCGAACCGCCCGTGCTCAGACCCACGACGCCGTTCACGTCGTCGCCGGTGAGCACACCGGCGAGCACCGAGATCGGCAGCGCCGACGCGGTGCCGTAGGTCTGCGCCGCGTTGCCGACGAAGAAGCTCACCGGCTTGGGCGCGATGGTGAGGGACGCGCTCACGCTGCCGCTCAGATCGATGGCGTAGTTGGAGGCCGCTGTGCCACCCAGGCCCGTCAGCGAGAAGTTCCAGCCACCGGCTCCGACGCGATCGCCGAAGCCGTAGCCGTAGCCGCCACCGTTGGCGGCCATCGCGACGCCGCCCTGCCCGCCCAGCGTGGCGATGGGCGCGACGCTGTCGCCGTTGACGATGCCCGTCAGGCTCACGACCGAAGCCGGTGCGCCGTAGACGTAGTTGCCGGCGGAAACCGTCGGCGTCAGCGTGCGGCGCGTGATCGTCAGCGGCATCGTCGCGCTGCGCATGTCGACGAAGAAGTTGCCGAGGACCATCGGATCGAACGCCGCCGCGCCGGTGCCCGACAGCGTCAGCGTGCCGCTGCCCGCGTTGGCCGTGACACCGGGGCCGCTGACCGTCAGTGAGCCGGGCATGAACAGCCCATCCAGCGTCGCCGCCGGGCCGCCCACCTGATGCACCGGTGCGCGGCCGAGGTGCTCGGCGTCCGGATCGGCATCGCCGTAGACGCGCGTGACCGCGCCGCCGACGTTGTTGCCCAGCGCCACACGCGTCGCGTCGACACCGCCCAGACGCGCCAGGCGCGTGACGACGCCGTCCTCGATGAAGCGGAACAGCCCTTCGCCGACGATGCGGTCGGTGGCCTCGGTGGTCCAGTCGACGACGTGACCCTCGATGCGGCTTCCGCCGCTGACCTTCAGCGCGCCGCTCAGCGTCGCCGTGCCGGCGACCGAGATGTTGCCGCCGATGACGATCTCCACCGGCATCGGACCGCCGGAGCTGGCCGTCGGCATCACCGTCGCCGACAGCGATTCGCCCGCGAAGGCGCCCAGCCGCAACGCCCCGGCGGTGCGTTCGGTGTTGCCGGCGCCATCGGCCATCAGCAGCGTCAGCGGGCCGTTGTCGGTGATGAAGTTCGCGCCGCTCAAATCGAGCGAGGCCGGACCCGCACCGCGCTCCGCATTGACGACGCCGTGGGCCGCCGTGTCGTTGGCGGTGATGGTCCAGTGGCCGCCGCCGTTGCTGAAGGCACCGCTGAGCATCACCGAGCGGCCCGCCGCCAGCGTCAGGTCGCCGGCCGCCGCGCCACCGGGGCCGCGGGAGATGCCGGTGAAGAAGGTCGACCAGGTGATGTCCTGGCTGGCCTGCAGGCGCACGTCGACGCCCGCGCCCAGCAGCGCTGCGAGGTCGCCGGAACTCAGCGTCGTCGTCCCGCCGGGGCCGTCGCTGAAGCCGATGTCGCCGGGCGGCGTGACCGCCGCCGCGTCGCCGATGACGATGTCCTGCGGGTCCAGCAGCAGCCGCGCGCCGCGGCCCAGCAGCAGCCGGTCCAGCGCCACCGCCTGCACCGTGGAGGCGGAAGAGATCTCCACCGCGCCGCCCGCGGCGGCGCCGTGCGCGTCGAGCCGACCGAGCATGCGGGTGGCGCTCGTGCTCCAGACGATCGCGGTACCGCCGAGGCCTTGCGCACCGCGCGCGGAGACGTCGATGCGGCTGTCCGCGTCGATGCCCACGCGATTGGCGGCCGCCAGCACCGGCAGCACGCCGAAGCGACCGAGGTAGCGTCCGTCGGTATCCGCCAGATCCGCGTCCGCGCGGCCGCCCTGGAAGGCGCCACCCACGCGCACGAGACCGCCGCGCGTGGCGCCGCTCGCATCGAGCGTCGCGCCGGCGAGGGTCACGTCATGCCCCGTGACGTCGATGCGCCCGCCGCCGGCCGTCGCCGACGACGCATCCAGCGTGCCGCTGACACGCACCGTGCCGCCGGCCCCGCCGTCGAGCACGATGGACCCGTCGACGCCGGAGAGCGTCGTCGCGCGGATCGTGCCCGGCAGGTGGATTGCCTCGCGCAAGGCTTCGCGCACGGTCGACGCGCGCAGCGCGACCAGGCCGGCCTCGATGCGGCCGCCGTTCCCGATCAACGGGCGGCTGTCGCCGTCCACGGCGTCGGCCGGCAGCATCACTTGCAGGAAACCGTCGCCGGAGAAGTCCAGCGTCGCGGCCGAAGCGCTCCCCAGTGCCACCTTGCCGAGCGGCGCGAGGATCAGCCCGTCGTTCTCGACCTTTCCGCCCAGCAGCGCGACCTGGCCGCCCTCGCCGGTGACGATGCGCCCCTGGTTGAGCACGTTGCCGCCGCGACCGTTGAAGCGCAGCCGCCCGGCCATGAAGTCGTCGTCGGACAGCCCCAGCGTCGAGGCGACAAAGCCCGCGCGCGTGTCGACAAGGCCGGTCGTCGTGATCGCGATGCCTTGCGGGTTGATCAGGAAGACACTGCCGTTGGCCTTCAACGTGCCGGCGATCTCGGAGCCCAGCGAGCCGGTGACGACGTTCAACGTCGACGCCTGCGCGTTGGGCTGGCTGAAGTTGACGACGCCGCCCGCGCCGATGGAGAACGAATCCCAGCGCAGCACCGCGCGCTGCGAGTTCTGTTGGATGTCGAGGCGGTTGCCGTTCGGCGTGCCGATCGTGGCCTGACCGGCGCTGACGCTGCCGCCACGCGGCAGGACGGAAATCGGTGCCGTCTGCGCGCCGGCCAGCGGCATCAAGCCGGCCAGGATGGCGGCGGTCAGCGCCGTCAGGCGCGGGCGGGTCTGCGCCGAAGCGCGGGAGGAGTGCGGGGAGCGTGTCATGGTCGTCAGAACTGGACTTGCGCTTTCACGAACGCCTGGAACTCGTCCAGGCCGAAGGGGCGGTAGCGGCGGCGGCCGGCCTCGAGGGAGAGCTCGGCGCCGCGCCAGCGCGTGCGCAGGCCCGCGCCGCCGGACGCGGCCAGGCGGTGCCCCTGCGTGCCGGCGAATTCCGACCACGGCCGGCCCATCGCCGCGAAGACGTAGGGCTGCAGCTGCAGGCTCGCGCCGCCGATCGACGGCGTCCAGGCCCGCGACAACTCCTGGCGCAGCGTCCAGCCGTTGTCGTCCGAGATCGATCCGGAGCGGAAGGTCGACAGCGCGTCCTCGCCGTCCAGGGTGAACAGCTCGGCGCTGGGCAGCACGTGGCCGAGCGCGCTCTGCAGCTTCGCCGAGGTGCGCGCGCCCAGTCCCCAGGGCAGCTCGACATCGGCGCTGGCGTTGAGCTCCAGCTTCGTGAAGTAGGGTCGCGCGCCGTAGCGCGACACCGGCACGCCGGTGGCCGCGATGTCGGCCGCCGTGCGGGCGCCGAGTCCGGGCAGGCCGCGCGACAGC
>NZ_DASVNZ010000040.1:0-23616 GCF_036486225.1 Roseateles sp.
TGCTTTGTTGTTGCTTCGAACGAGGCTTCGAACGAGCCGTCGTACACCGTGCCGCCATGATCGCGCCGGTCGCCAAATAAATAAACTTTTAGTTGATTAACATCTCGATCAACAGGGAGACACGACAATCGGGGGCATGGCTTTCCGACCCCTCCCCCTCCCCGACGCCATCCCGGGCCGGCTGTGGCTGCAGTCGATGCCGGGCCGCCGCGAGTCCTGGGGCGCCTTCCTCGACGAGGCGCGCCTGAACCAGCTCAACGTGGTGGTCTGCCTCAACCCGCTCGAGGAAGTCGCCGAGCTCTCGCCGCCGTATCACAAGGCGATCGCCGAAGGCCGGCTGCCCTTCCGCTGGCTGCACGTGCCGATGCGCGATTTCGGACTGGCCTCGGACAGCGCGGCGTTCCGGCAGGGCGTCGAGCACATCGCGCAGGGCCTGCGCATGGGTGATCGCGTGCTGCTGCACTGCGCCGCCGGCATGGGCCGCACCGGCACCATGGCCGCATGCGTGCTGAAGCGGCTCGGCGCGCCTGCGGACGAGGCGCTGCAGGCGGTCACCGCGGCGGGATCGAATCCGCAGTCGGCGCTGCAGTCGGGGTGGATCCACCAGTTCTGACGCGCCCACGGCAGGCGACGCGACAATGCAGCGATGCAGGCGTCGATGCCCCAGTCCTCCCTTCACCAGCGCGTGCGCCATGCCGATGCGTGGCGCGTCATCGTCGACAAGCCCTCGGGCCTGCTGTCCGTGCCCGGCCGCGGCGAGGACAAGCAGGACTGCGCCTGGGCGCGCGTGGCGGCCGAGTTCCCGGACGCGTTGATCGTGCATCGGCTGGACCAGTCGACCTCCGGCCTGATCGTCTTCGGACGCGGCGAGGCGATGCAGCGCGCGCTCAGCGAGGCCTTCGCCGCCAGGCTCGTCGACAAGCGATATGAAGCCGTGGTGGCGGGCCTCGTCGCGCGCGACGCGTTCGAGATCGACCTGCCGCTGATCGTCGACTGGCCGAACCGTCCGCGGCAGATGGTCGATCACGAGCGCGGGAAACCCAGCCTGACCCGTGTGCGGGTGCTGCATCGCGACGTCGCGGCGGGGACCACGCGCGTCGAGCTCGAGCCGGTCACCGGCCGATCGCATCAGCTGCGCGTGCACCTGCTGGCCGCCGGTCACCCCATCCTCGGCGACGCGCTGTATGCGCCGCCGGAGGTCCTCGCGCAGGCCCCTCGCCTGCTGCTGCATGCGCGGGACCTCAGCCTCCCGGCGGTGCTCGAGGCGCCGGCGCTGTCGCTGCATTCGCCGCCCGATTTCTGAGCGCCCAGCGCGCATCCCTCCATCCGACCCAGGAGCGCTTTCCGATGTCCACGACCGTTTCCACCACGTCTTCCACCACCTCTTCCAACGACGCCGCCCAGCCTCGTTCCCTCACCATCATCACCGGCAGCTCGCGCGGCCTGGGCGAGGCGCTGGCTCGCCAGTCTCTCGAAGCCGGCCAGGTGGTCATCGGCATCGCCCGTGGACGCAGCGAGGCGCTGGAGCGCTTCGCCCATGACCGCGGCCTGCCGCTGGAACAATGGCAGGCCGACCTGGCCAGCCCGCTGACGATCGCGCAGCACCTGGCCGACACGCTGCGCGCGCAACCGCGCGACTGGGCCGCCGCGACGCTGATCAACAACGCCGGCGTCGTCACGACGCCCGGCCCCATCGACGGCGAATCGCTGGAGACGCTGTCCGCCGCGCTGCGCGTCGGCCTGGAGGCGACCGTGCTGCTGAGCGCCGCCTTCCTGGACGCCACCCGCGACTGGCCGGCCGACCGCAAGGTGCTGAACATCTCGTCCGGCCTGGGCCGCCGCGCGATGGCTGGCAGCGCGCTCTACTGCGCCGCCAAGGCCGGCATGGACAACCTCAGCCGCGCGATGGCGCTGGACGAGGAACACAAGGCCGCCCAGGGTGAACGCGCCGCGCGTGTCGTGTCGCTGGCGCCCGGCATCATCGACACCGACATGCAGGCCCAACTGCGCGGCGGCGATGCGTCGAAGTTCCCGGATCGGGACCGCTTCGCCGCGTTCAAGGCCGAAGGGCAGCTGGCGAGCGCCGAGGACACCGCGACGCAGGTGCTGAAGTTCCTCGCCAGAAACGACTTCGGCCAGCAGGTGCTGGCCGATGTGCGGGACGCCTGAGCCCGGGTCTGGTCAGCCGACGAGGTTGGCCAGCGTCAGCAGCGCCAGCAGCAGCATCCACAGCGTGACCGAGCGCCACACCAGGCCGACCACGCTCTGCAGGTGGCCCAGCTGCGGCGGCACGCCGGCCGTGGAGCCCTCGGCGCGCGTCGCGTCCATGTCGCCGCCGGACTCGAAGGTCTTGCTGCGGTCCGGGGTCACGCCCGGCGCGGCGCTGCCGCCCAGCTGCACGCCGACGGCGCCGGCGGCGGAGGCCAGGATGATGCCCTCGTTGTCATGGGCCCACAGCGTCGAGTCGCGGCGCCAGGAACTCACCGCCTCCTCGAAGTTGCCCACGATCGCGAAACCGGTCGCCGTCAGGCGCGCGGGAATGTGGTCGATCATCCCGAACAGCTTGCGGGAGAGCTCCATCAGGCGCTCATTGGTCGGCGCGTCCAGCGTGCGGCTCTTGAAGGCCCAGTAGCGGCCGGCGAATTCGGCCATGCGGTACAGCACCGCGCCGGCCGGGCCCAGGCCCAGCGTCGAGAACAGCACGAACCAGAAGAACACGCCGAAGACATGCCGGTGCGCCGCGAGCAGCGAATGCTCCAGCACGTGTCTGAGCAGCTCGGTGCGCGGCAGCTCGCTGGCGTCGAGGTGACGCCATTCAGCCAGCAGGCGGCGGGCTTCGAGCTCGTCGCCGCGCTCCAGCGCGTCACGGATGTCGGTGAAGTAGTGGCTGAACTGGCGGAAGCCCAGCGTCAGGTAGAGCACCAGCACGTCCATCGCCAGCGACAGCAGCAGGCTGTAGGGCCGCACGAGCGCGTAGATCGCCCCGACCAGCAGGGCCGGACCGACGACGGTGATCGTCCACACGACGGCCGCATGGTGCGACCGGCCCGCGTCGAAGTTGCGCCCGGTCCAGCGCACCCAGGCGATCATGCCTTGGTGGACCGGATTCCCGTGCGGCAGAGGCTTGAGCTGCTCGCACACCAGCGCCAGCAAGACCGCGAAGAAGTTCATGGCCCGGGATGATAGCGGCCCTCACCCACTCCGAAGGGGGATCGAACGCCCTTGCCCCGTCACCAAAGGTCAGACCTGCAGGAAGCGGTAGAGATTGCGCAACATCGCAGCGGTCGCCCCCCAGATGAAGAACTCCTTCGAAGCGTCTGCCGTCAGCGTCACGTCGGGGTCCGCGTTCGAGACCGCAAGACCTGGCCCCGTCCAAGGCATCGAGAGGAACTGGCGACGGCCCTTCAACGGGCCCTTGTCATCCGCAGCCTCCCCGGCCGGGTCGTACTCGAAGGTGTGGCGCTGGTGGTGAGCGGGATTCATCAGGAATTCCAGCGGCACCTCGAAGGCCTCGGCCACCTCGAAGGCATCCAGCCGCAGCGAGAAGCCCGGACGGATCAGGCCCACCACCGGCGTGACCTCGTAGGCCGTCACCGTGCGGTAAATGGGCAGTTGCCCGATCAGGTCCACGAAACGCTCGTCGAGCCCGATCTCCTCCTCGGCCTCGCGCAGCGCGGTGCGTTCGGGCGAGCCGTCCTCCGGCTCGGCGCGGCCGCCGGGGAAGCTGATCTGCCCGGCGTGATCCCGCAGATGCGCCGTGCGCTGCGTCAGCAGCACGTGCAGGCCCTCGGCGCGCTGCACCAGCGGGATGAGCACCGCGGCCTGCGTGGTCGTGCGGCCTGGGAAGATGCCGCCGTCGCCGGGCAGCTCCGGCTCGACGCTCAGCGGATGCAGGAAGCGCTCGCGCAGCCAGGCCGGCGTCAGATGCTCGCGGGGGACGGCGGGGAGGTGCGCATCGGTGCCGGTGACGGGGATGGCGCGGGGATCCTGGATGGCGGGGCGGCTGGCGGGACGGCTGGAAGGAAGCGTCGACATGCGGCAGGAGCGTCCGGTGCGCCGGACTTGTTCGTGGGCGCCCGAGGCGCGAAGCCCCGATTGGACGCCAGAAACGACAAAGCCGCTCCGGGCAGGGCCTTGGAGCGGCTTTGGGTGGCTTGCGACTAGGATCAGGCCGACTTGATCGCCAGCTTTTCCTTGATACGTGCCGACTTGCCCGAACGCTGACGCAGGTAGTACAGCTTCGCGCGACGGACGTCGCCGCGGCGCTTCACTTCGATCGAAGCGATCAGCGGGCTGTACAGCTGGAACGTACGCTCAACGCCTTCGCCGCTCGAGATCTTGCGGACGATGAAGTTGGAGTTCAGACCGCGGTTGCGGCGGGCGATGACCACGCCTTCGTAGGCCTGCACGCGCTTGCGGGTGCCTTCGACGACGTTCACGTTGACGATCACCGTGTCGCCAGGGGCGAAAGCGGGGATGGTCTTGTTCAGGCGAGCAATTTCTTCTTGCTCAAGGGTCTGGATCAGATTCACGAGGATCTCCTGTGATCTTGCCGGCGCGAATCAGGATGATTCCAGGTCTGGCCGCCATCGAATGAATTCTTCGGCACCGCCCGCGTGGGGATTCAACCAACGGTGTCAAAGCACCGCCCTTGCCCCATCAGCCCAGTAGAGGATCGGAAAACCGAAGATTATAGACGGGGTTGGGCGATCGTCAAACGTCGCCCATGCCGCAGCCCGTTCAGCGGGGTGCTTTGCCAGGCGTCTTGCCCGGCGCAGCATGCAAGGAGGCGAGGAACTTCTCGTCCTTCTTGTCGAGCTTGCCGTCGCGGCGCGCGGCCTCGATCAGCTCGGGCCGGCGGCGTTGCGTCAACGCCAGCGACTGCTCGCGGCGCCAGCGGGCGATCTCGGCATGGTGCCCGGACAGCAGCACCGGCGGCACCGGCAACGGGCCTTCGGATGTTTCCAGGACTTCAGGACGGCTGAAGTGCGGGCAGTCCAGCAATCCGTCGGAGAAGCTGTCCTGCTGGTGCGAGGCGGCATCGTTCAGCACGCCCTCCTGCAGGCGGGCGATCGCATCGAGCATCGCGATGGCCGGCAGTTCGCCGCCGGACAGTACGAAGTCGCCGAGGCTGATCTCCATCGTCACGTGGCGGTCCAGCACGCGCTGGTCGATGCCTTCGTAACGGCCGCAGAGCAGGATGGCGCCCTCGCCTTGCGCCAGCTCCTGCGCCAGCGCCTGATCGAGCTTGCGTCCCGTCGGGCTGAAATGGATCACTGCCGGAGCACCGGGGTGCGTGGTCGCGCGATCGGCCTTCACGGCCGCCAGCGCACGCTCCAGCGGCGCTGCCAACATCACCATGCCGGGACCGCCGCCGAAGGGACGGTCGTCGACGCGACGGTAGTTGTCCTCGGCGTGATCGCGCAGCTGCCACAGGCGAACGTCGACCTGTTTGCTCTCGTACGCGCGACGCGTCACGCCGACCCGCAGGAAGGGGTCGAAGAGCTCAGGAAAAAGAGTGAGAACGTCGAAGCGCATGGGCATCGGGCCCGACGGCTTCAATAGTCCAGATCCCAATCGACCGGGATGATCTTCGCGGCCTTGTCGACGGTGCCGACAAACGCGTTCACGAACGGGATCAGGATTTCCTCGTCCGGCTTGACCGGCGCGGTCTTGCCGGCGGGCAGGATGCGCAGCACGCAGTGCGGGCCGGTGTCGATCAGGTCGATCACCTCGCCCAGCGTCTGGCCGTCCTTGTTGACGACGCTCATGCCGATGAGGTCGATCCAGTAGAACTCGTCCTCGTCGGTGTCCGGGAACACGCTGCGCGAGACGAAGATGCGGGCGCCCTTGAGCGCCTCCGCACCGTTGCGGTCGGCCAGGCCTTCGACCTGGGCGACGATGCCGTCCGCGTGGTCGCGGACGGCCAGAACCTTGAGCACGGGGGGCACGACATGCGGCTTGCCCGGCAATGCCTTCTCGCTCGGTTTCATGAACCAGCGGCGGGAGGCAAAGAGCGCCTGGGCATCCGGGGAATGGCTGAGGATCTTCAGCCAGCCCTTGATGCCCCAGGCGTCCAGCACGCGCCCGACTTCGATGGCGTCCTCCGGAAAGGCCGGGGAACCCTCGATCACGTCGTCAGGCGCTTGCTTCATCGACTGCGATCCGGAGGATTAGGCAGCGACAGCGGCGGCCGGAGCGGCAGCCGACTTCTTGGCAACGTCGACCAGGCGGGCGACGGCCGGCGACAGCTGGGCGCCGGTGCCGACCCAGTAGGCCACGCGGTCTTGCGCGACGCGCAGGCCTTCGGCATTGCCGGTGGCCACGGGGTTGTAGAAACCGACGCGCTCGATGAAGCGGCCGTCGCGGCGATTGCGGCTGTCCGTCACGACGAGGTTGTAGAACGGACGCTTCTTGGAGCCACCGCGGGAGAGTCGAATAACGACCATGATCTATCCTTCAGGTTTTGAGCGTTCCACCGCACCAGGGAGACACACAGGGGCAAGCAGAGATTGAATCGACTTTTCGTCGGGTACGCGTGCGTCGCGCATCGATTCCCAACGGCAGGTCGACAGCTGGCTCCGTAGATACGCCCCCGGTCCGCCCATCGCCCGCATGCTCCGTTTCAGGGAGCTTCGAAGCGTGACAGCCACACCCAGGGGCCAGCGCCAAAACCAAGCATTATAAACTCGCGTTTGACGCTTTGTCCTCCTCCCCCAATGACGACGACCACCAGCAGTTCCTCCCCCCTCCTGATCCGCCCCAGCCTGGAGGGTGACATCGCCGCTATCCAGCAGATCTACGAGCATGCGGTGCTGCACGGCACCGGCACCTTCGAGACCGACGTGCCCGATCGCGCCGAGATGGGGCGCCGTCGCACCGAGGTGCTCAGCCGCAGCCTGCCCTACCTGATCGCCGAGCGCGACGGGCAGGTGCTCGGCTTCGCGTACGCCAACTACTTCCGTCCGCGCCTGGCCTACCGCTACTTCGTCGAGGACTCGATCTACCTCTCGCCTCAGGCCCAGGGCCAGGGCGTCGGCCGGCTGCTGCTGGCCGAACTGATCGCCCGCTGCGAAGCGGCCGGCGCGCGCCAGATGATTGCGGTGATCGGCGACTCGCAGAACCTCGGTTCGATCGGCGTCCATCGCAGCCACGGCTTCGAGGACGTCGGCGTGATGAAGTCCGCCGGCTGGAAGTTCGGCAAGTGGCTCGATGTCGTGCTGATGCAACGCCAACTGGGTCAGGGCGACACCAGTTCGCCCACCGGATCGACGCCGGCAACTGCGGCAACCACGGCCGCGACCGCTACGCCGGCCGCGACCGCTACGCCGGCCGCCCCCTCTGCGCCTGCCGAGACGCCGGCCGCATGAGCGCCGTCGCCCCTGACGCCGGCGGCGCGTCGGACCTCAAGTCCAAGACCGTCGCCACCTGGCTGAGCTTCGCGCTCGGCAGCCTCGGGGCGCATCGTTTCTATCTGCACGGATTCAGCGACAAGCTCGCCTGGCTGCATCCGTTGCCGACGCTGCTGGGCCTGTATGGCGTGCACCGCATGGACACGCTGGGCCAGGACGACGTCGCCGCCTGGTTCCTGATTCCGCTGCTCGGGCTGATGATCGCCCAGAGCATGCTGGCGGGCATCGTCTACGGCCTGATGCCCGACGAACGCTGGGCCGACCGCTTCAACCGCGGCGCGCTGCGCAAGACCGGCTGGTTGCCGATCCTGGGCGTCATCGCGTGTCTGATGGTGGGCGGCGCCTGCCTGATGGCCACGATCGCCTTCTCCGCGCAGCGCTACTTCGAATCGCAGGTCGAAGCCGCCCGCGAAATCAGCCAGTAGGCAAGACACCGCTCGGCCCCACCCGGTCACTCGCACTCCCCAGGCCCGCGGACAGCGAGCGAGAGTGGGGCCGGAATGAGGCTTGGGGTCCCTGGAGGGGTGCCCCATGCCTCGTGGAGTGCCCGCGCCTGGCCTTCCGCAGGCGAGCGTCTCTGCCTCAGAACAGCGTGAAGCTGATCCAGTAGAACAACCCGGCGATGAACGCCGAGGCGGGGATCGTGAAGATCCAGGCCCAGACAATGTTCCCTGCCACGCCCCAGCGCACGGAAGACGCGCGCTGCGTCGAGCCCACGCCGACGATGGCACCCGTGATGGTGTGCGTGGTCGACACCGGGATGCCCAGGGACGTCGCCAGGAACAGCGTGATCGCGCCACCGGTCTCGGCGCAGAACCCGCCGACCGGCTTGAGCTTGGTGATCTTCTGCCCCATCGTGCGGACGATGCGCCAGCCGCCGAACATCGTGCCCAGGCCGATCGCCAGGTAGCAGATGACGATGACCCAGGTCGGCGGCGAATGTTCGCCGGCACCCGCATACCCCGACGCGATCAGCAGCATCCAGATCAGGCCGATGGTCTTCTGCGCGTCATTGCCGCCGTGGCCCAGGCTGTACAGCCCGGCCGAGACCAGTTGCAGACGGCGGAACCAGTTGTCCACCCGCAGCGGCGAGCTGCGTCTGAACAGCCAGGCCACCGCCACCATCAGCAGCGAGCCCAGCAGGAAGCCCAGCAGCGGCGAGACGAAGATGAACAGCACCGTCTTGCCGATGCCGCTCATGATCAGGCCCTTGGTGCCCGCCTTGGCGATGGCCGCGCCGACCAGGCCGCCGATCAGCGCGTGCGAGGAGCTCGACGGGATGCCGTAGAACCAGGTGATCACGTTCCACGCGATCGCGCCGATCAGCGCGCCGAAGATCACGTGGTGATCGACGATGCCCGCGTCGATCGACCCCTTGCCGATCGTGGCCGCCACCTTCAGTTCGAAGAACAGCACCGCGATCACGTTGAAGAAAGCCGCGAACAGCACGGCCTGCTGCGGCTTGAGGACGCCGGTCGACACCACCGTCGCGATCGAGTTGGCCGCGTCGTGGAAGCCGTTCATGAAGTCGAAGGCGACGGCCAGCACCACCAGCATGGCCACGACCCAGAAGGCCACGTGCATCGTTCCCATGGGAGACGCTCCGCGACCGGATCAGGAATTCTCGAGGACGATGCCCTCGATCAGATTCGCGACGTCCTCGCAGCGGTCGGAGATGGACTCCAGCTGCTCGTAGATCGCCTTGAGCTTGATCAGCTCGCGCACGTCCTCCTGCTCGCGGAACAGCTTGGACATCGCCGCGCGCATCACGCGGTCGGCGTCGGACTCGAGCTTGTCGATCTCCTCGCAGGCCTTGATGGCGGCTTCGGCGGTCTTGGGCTCGCTCAGCTTGGGCAGCAGCGTGACCGCGTGCTTGACGCGCTCGCAGCACTTGGCCGACAACTCGCCCAGGCGCAGCACTTCCTCGGGGATGGAGCGCACGTCGTAGAGCTGCATCGTCTCGCTGGAGTCCTGAAGCAGGTCCAGGATGTCGTCCATCGCATTGATCAGGCCGTGGATCTGCTCGCGATCGATCGGCGTGATGAACGTACGGTGCAGCAGCCGGTTCACCTCGGCGGTGACGCGGTCGGCGTGGTGCTCGGCCCGGTCGACCTCGGCCGCGTATTTTTCGCGCAACGTGAGGTCGTTGTAGTTCTGGATCATGAGCATGAAGGCGCGCGCGCCTTCCACGATCTGCGTGCCGTGCTCATTGAACAGTTCGAAGAAATTGCCCTCTCGGGGCAGCAGCTTGCCGAAAAACATGGGGGGAGGCTCCGCGCCGTGCGATCCTCGCCGGACCGTCACAAATGGTTCATTTCCGTGTCACGGAAAACCCGCGAGTGTAGCCGCCCATGGCCCGATGGAGCTATTTCGGCCGCTTTCCCGATCTCAGCTGCGGAAGATGAAGTAGACCGCCCCCATCAGGCACAGGCCGGCCCAGATGAAGTCCGTCTTGAACGGCTGGTTCATGAACAGCATCGAGAACGGGACGAACACGCCCAGCGTGATCACCTCCTGCGTGATCTTCAGCTGGGCGAGCGTGAAGCCGCCGTCATAACCGATGCGGTTGGCCGGGACCTGCAGCAGGTACTCGAACAGCGCGATCCCCCAGCTGATCAGCGCGGCGACGTACCACGGCTTGGACGCCAGCTCTTTCAGATGGCCGTACCAGGCGAAGGTCATGAAGACATTGGACAGCGTCAGCAGGGCGACCATCTGCCAGCCGGCGGCGGTTGGGAACATGGGTCGGACTCCCGGGAAAGGTTGAGGGTGGAGGGCAGGCCGTCAGGGCAGACGCAGCGGCGCGTCTTCGCGCTCGACGATCTGGTCGGCGACCGATGGCAAATGGCTCGCCAAGCCACCCAGGCCTGGTGCGGCCAAGGTCGGGTCCAGTTCCAACAGCGGGCGCAGCACGAAAGCGCGTTGGTGCAGCCGCGGATGCGGAACCAGCAGCCGCTCCAGGTCGACGATCTGATCGCCGTAGAGCAGCAGGTCGAGGTCGAGGGTCCGCGGCGCGTTGACGAACGGCCGCTCGCGACCGTGGCGCAACTCGATGGCCTGCAGCGCCGCGAGCAAGGTCAGCGGCGGCAGCGTCGTCGTCACGCGGGCGACCGCGTTCAGGTAGTCGGGCCCCTCGCAACCGACCGGCGCGCTGCGCCAGGCGGAGGAGACGGCTTCCAGGGTCAGGTCTTTCACGTCGGCGAGGTCGGCCAGCGCCGCCTCCAGCGTGCGCCGCAGGTCACCGAGGTTGGCGCCCAGGCCGACGTAGGCCGTGATCATTCGTCGAGAACGATGCTGGGTCGTTACTCGTCGCCGGACGGGCCGGTCTCCGTCGACGCTCCCGCGCCGTCGGCACCACCCGCTGCCTTCGGCTTGCGACGACGGCGGCGCTTCTTGGCGGGATGGCCAGTACCGCCCTCGCCTTCCATGGCGTCCACCGCCTCGGCATCGATCGGCAGGCCAGCCGCGGATTCGCCGCTGACGGGCATCGCCGACGGCGTGCTCACGGCGCCGCGCGGCACCGAGTGCACGCGTCCGCCGCCCGCCTTGGGCTTGCTGCGCGGGCCGCCCTGGCGCTGCGTCTCGCGCGCCAGATCCAGCAGCGCGCGGCGCTCGTCCTCGGTGCCCAGCGCGAAGTCTTCCCACCAGTCGGCCAGGGCCGGATCGATCTCGCCCGCCTCGGCGCGCAGCGCCAGGAAGTCGAAGCCGGCGCGGTAGCGCGGCTGCTCGATCAGGCGGTGCGGGCCGCTGCCGGTGCGGCGCTCGAAGCGCGGTTGCATCATCCAGATCTCGCGCATGTCCGCCGCCAGCTTGCCGCGGCCGGAGATGTCGCCGACGCGCGCGTCGAAGACCAGGTCGATCGCCTGCTGCAGGGCCGCCACCGCGCCCTCGCCGCCGTCGATCAGGCGCGTCCAGCGCTGCTGGACCTCGCCCCACAGCATGCAGGCGAGCATGAAGCTCGGCGCCACCGAACGGCCCTCTTCGACCCGCTTGTCGGTGTCTTCCAGCGCCAGGCGGACGAACTTGCCGTGCACGTTGTCCGGCAGCGCGCCGTCCTTGTCCAGCACCGCATCCAGGATCGGGAACACGCCGCGCGCCAGGCCCTGCTTGCGCAGCTCGTCGATGCTGGCCAGCGCGTGGCCGGTCTGCAGCAGCTTGATCATCTCGTCGAACATGCGCGACAGCGGCACGTTCGCCAGCAGCGGCGCCATGACGGCGATCGGCGCGCGGGTCTTGGGCTCGATGGTGAAGCCCAGCTTCGCGGCGAAACGCACGGCGCGCAGGATGCGGACCGGGTCTTCGCGGTAGCGGCTCTCGGGGTCGCCGATCATCCGCAGCACCTTCTTGCGCGCGTCGGCCAGACCGCCGTGGTAGTCGACCACCAGCTCGCGTTCCGGGTTGTAGTACATCGCGTTGACGGTGAAGTCGCGTCGCGCGGCGTCCTCGATCTGCGGGCCCCAGACGTTGTCGCGCAGCACGCGGCCGGACGCATCGACGACGTGCGACTTGCCCTCCAGCGCGCCCTTGGACGTCTTCTCGTTGCCCTGCACCTGCTCGGCGTCGTCTTCCTTGAGCAGCGCGCGGAAGGTCGAGACCTCGATCACCTCGTGCTCGCGGCCGCGGCCGTAGACCACGTGGACGATGCGGAAGCGTCGGCCGATGATGAAGGCGCGGCGGAACTGGTTCTTGACCTGTTCCGGCGTGGCGTCGGTGGCGACGTCGAAGTCCTTGGGCCGGCGGCCCAGCAGCAGGTCGCGCACGGCGCCGCCGACGATGAAGGCCTCGTAGCCCGCGTCGGTCAGCCCCTTGACGACCTTGACGCCGCGCTCATCGAGCAGGGCCGGGTCGATGCGGTGTTCCTCCGCGGTCACTTCCACGCGCTTGCCCAGCGGCGTGGCGGTGCTTTCGGACTTGCCCAACAGCTTGTTGATAAATTTTTTGATCATTCGAACAGCTTCAGTATCGGCCAGCCGCGCTCGCGCGCCAGCGCCTCGAGGGCCGAGGTGGGGTTGGTCGCCACCGGATGACTGACCCGCTCCAGCAGCGGCAGGTCATTCATCGAGTCGCTGTAGAAATGCACGCGCTCGAAATCCTCCCAACGGCGCCCCTGCGCCGCCAGCCATTCGTTCACGCGCACGATCTTGCCCGCCTGGAAGGACGGGGTCCCCTGCACACGCCCGGTGAACGACCCGGTCGCGTCGCGCTCCAGCTGCACGGCGATCAGGTGGTCGACACCGAAGGCCTTGGCGATCGGCGCGGTCACGAATTCGTTGGTCGCCGTCACCACGACCACCAGATCCCCGGCGTCCAGGTGGCGCTGCACGAGTGCGCGCGCATTGTCGCGCAACATCGGCGCGACGATCCGGGCCATGAATTCGGCGCGGGCCGCCTCGGCCTCGGCCAGCGGCCGGGCGCGCCAGACGGAGGTGGCGAAGTCGACGTACTCGTCCAGGTCGAGGTCGCCGCGTTGGTAGTCGGCGTAGAACTCGTCGTTGCGGGCGGCCCAGGCGGCGCCGTCGGCCCAGCCGATCTCCACCATGTAGCCGCCGAAGGCGTGGTCCGAGTCCTGCGGGATCAGCGTGCCGTCGAGGTCGAACAGGGTCAGGTCCACGGGTCTTGTCCTTGAAAAACCTTGAAAACGTTGCAACCGGCGGCGTCGCCCCTCAGGCGAGCGCCCCCTGGTCGGCGAGCATCTGGCGCAGCAGCGGCACGGTGACCGCCCGCTTGCTGGCCATGGCGAATTCGTCCAGCCCGTCCAGCAGCGTCATCAGGTGCTTGAGGTCGCGGGCGTAACGGGTGAGCAGGTAGTCGATGACGTCGTCGCTCAGCGCGATGCCGCGGCGGTCGGCCTCGCGGCGGAGCACGGCGCGCACCTCGGCCTCGGACAGCGGCTGCAGCGCGAAGGTCGGGCCCCAGCCGAGCCGGGTGCGCAGGTCCTCGCGCAGGTCCAGATCGACCGGCGGCGCGGTGCCGGTCGAGACGACCGCCAGTCCCAGCGTCGCCGCCTCGACGAAGAGCGCGAAGGCCGCATGCTGCTGCCCCGGGTCGAAACGCTGCGCGTCGTCGAGCAGCAGCAGGCTCGGGTGGGTGGGCAGCTCCCAGGGCAGCGGGGTGTCGGCGTCGTACCAGCCGACCTGCGCGCCGGCCTGCTGCCAGTGGCGCGCCAGCGCGCGCAGCAGGTGCGTCTTGCCGCTGCCGGGCGGCCCCCACAGGAACACCGGCGGCGCGCCTGCCCCCAGCGCCAGCACATGCGTGAGGGCGGCGGTGTTGGCGCCGGTGAGGAGCGTGTCAAAGGTGTAGTCGGGCTCGGGACCGAGCGACAGCGGGATCTGCTTCAAACCACTTCAGCGTTGGATGGCGGGGTCGACGTCGGCAAGGCGGAGGCCGCACCCTCGGAAAGAGGGGGATTCTAAGCGGCGCCCGACGGGCCCTCCCCCTCTTCCGCTCCCTCCCACGCCCTCCCGCACCCTCAATGGAGGGTGGCCGGTCCGCCGCCGGCGTCACGGAGCTGCTGCAGGCACTGTTCCAGCTCGACGCGCTCCACCCGGTCGTCGGGCAGCAGGGCCACCAGCTTGCGCTGGACCGCCAGCAGCCGCGGCAGGTCCTGCTGGTCCATGTGGATCTGCTTCAGGTTGCGCAGCATGCGCGCGAGGATCTGGCGCGGCGATGCCGTGCCGAGGAAGGCGTCCAGCGACATCGGTTCCTGCGGCATCAGGCCGGCGCGCTCCCGCCAGGGGCTGAGGAACTCGTCGAGCTCGCTGCGTCCCAGCGAGCGTCCGCTGAACGGGTCCAGCACGACCTCGCCCTGCGGCAGGCTCAGCTTCATCAGGAAGTGGCCCGGGAAGCTGACCCCCTTGATCCGCAGCCCCACATGCGAGGCCAGCTCCATGTAGATGATCGCCAGCGAGATCGGGATGCCCCGGCGCGTGGCGAGCACCTGGTGCAGGTAGCTGTTGCCGACGGCGTAGTAGTCGTTGACGTTGCCGGCGAAGCCGAGTTCGCCATGGAAATACTGATTGAGCATGCGCAGCCGGTGGCTGGGCGGCGCGTCCGCGGGCAGGCGGTGCCGAAGCCGCTCGCCGAGGCGGTCGAGCTCGGCCATCACCTGCTGCACGTCGAGCCGGGGCACCTCGTCGAGCGCGATCGCGGTGGCGGCCTCGGCCAGGTTCAGCGTGTCGTCGTCGGCAACCAGCGTCGAGAAATAGTCCAGCGCCGACGGCACCGTCCACTGCAAAGGCGAACTCATGCGCCGGAGTCTACGCCCGCCATCGCGCCCGGCGACCCAGGAAAACGACCCTGATTTCCGGCTTCCGGCCGGGTGACTCTTCAGGCCCGACGGGCGAACTGGCGCAGCTTCACGCCCAGCAGCAGCAGCACGCCGAAGTACAGCAGCGCGGATGCGCCCAGGCTCAAGGCCATCCAGCCGGCGCGCACCAGCTCGAAGTGGAAGCCCTTGCCGCCGACCCAGGCGACATGGCCGGCCAGCCACCACTGCAGCGCGCCCATGGCGGCGCTGGCGATCACGACGCGCAGCAGGAACAGCATCCAGCCGGCCTCCGGCGTGTAGGTGCCGAGCTTGCGCAGCCCGCGCAGCAGGAGCCAGGCGTTGACGACCGCGCCCAGGCCGATCGAGAGCGACAGGCCGGCGACGCCGATCTTGAACCCGAACACGAAGATCGCGTTGAACACCTGCGTCAGGATCAGCACGCCCACGGCGATGCGCACCGGGGTGCGCATGTCCTGGCGCGCATAGAAGCCGGGCGCCAGCACCTTGATCGACACCAGCCCCATGAGGCCGAGTCCGTAGCCCATCACGGCGCGCGCGGTGTGGGCGACGTCCTCCGGCCGGAAAGCCCCGCGCTGGTAGAGCACCGCCACCAGCGGCTCGGCGAAGACCAGCAGCGCGACGGCGCAGGGCAGCGCCAGCAGCAGGGTCAGGCGCAGGCCCCAATCGAGCAGGCCCGAGTACTTCTGCGTCTCGCCCTTGGCCGTGCTGGCCGCGAGTTGCGGCGTCAGCACGACACCCAGCGCGACGCCGAGCAGCGCGATCGGGAACTCCATCAGGCGGTCCGCGTAGGTCAGCCAGGAGGCGGCGCCCTCGCCCACCGCGATCGCGATCTGCGTGTTGATCAGCAGCGACAGCTGGGCCACGCCGACGCCCAGCAGCGCCGGGCCCATCTTGCGCAAGACCTGGCGCACGCCCTCGTCGGCGGCGGCGATGCGCAGGCCGGACAGGTTCAGCGCGAACCGCGGCATCAGGCCGACGCGCCGCAGCGCGGGCACCTGCACCGCCAGCTGCAGGATGCCGCCGATCATGACGCCCAGCGCCAGCGAGTAGATCGGCTGAAAACCGTAGTGCGCCAGCACCGGCGTCAGCCCGTAGCCGCAGGCCAGCGAGGCGAGGTTCAGCAGCACCGGCGTCACCGCCGGCACGATGAAACGCTTCCAGGTGTTCAGGATGCCGGCCGACAGCGCCACCAGCGACATGAAACCGATGTACGGGAACATCCAGCGCGTCATGACGACGGCGGCCTCGTGCGCATCCCTGGACAGCCCCGCGCCCAGCGCCCACACCAGCACCGGCGCGCCGATCACGCCGATCACGCAGGTCGCCGCCAGCGCCCACAGCAGCACGGTCGCGACGGCGTCGATCAGGTGGCGGGTGGCCTCGTCGCCGTCCTTGGCGCGCGCGGCGGCCAGCGACGGCACGAAGGCCTGCGAGAACGCGCCCTCGGCGAACAGCCGCCGCAGCATGTTGGGAATGCGGAACGCCACGTTGTAGGCGTCGGTCATCGCATTGGCGCCGAACAGCCCCGCCACCATCTGTTCGCGGACCAGGCCCGTGATGCGGGACAGCAGCGTGAAGACCGAAACGACGGAGGCGGTGCGGAGCAGGTTCATTCAGGCGCGGCGCGGAGGCGATACTGGGGCGGTGCGTCGGGGCGGAAAGCCCCGGCAAGAGACCGCGCATTATGGGTGTCCCGCCGCGGACGCAATACCTCGGGTTTGGTTTTTCCAATCCTGGCTGCTATACTCGCCGTCTTTGCACCAACTGGACCAATAAGACAATGGCAAGCTCTTCCAAAGCCAAGAAGAAAACCGTGCGTCTGGCCTCGGGCCGCAAGCGCGCACGTCAAGACGTCAAGCTGAACGCCGCCAACTCGGCGCTGCGTTCCAAGTTCCGCACGGTCATCAAGAACGTGCAAAAGGCGATCGTCACGGGTGACAAGGCCAAGGCCGCTGACCTGTTCAAGACCGCCCAGCCCGTGATCGACTCGGTCGCCGACAAGGGCATCTTCCACAAGAACAAGGCTGCTCGCCACAAGAGCCGCCTGTCTTCGAAGATCAAGGCGCTCGCCGCCTGATAGAGAGATCCAGCTCTGGTGCAGGGAAAGCCCGCCGCAAGGCGGGCTTTTTCATTGCCGCAGCTCCGATTTGGGCGCCTCGCGTCGTTGCAAATCCTCGCCATAGCTGGGCTATGGCTCCGGTTTGCGCCTAGCGATGCATCCCAAATCTAAGCTGCGGAACGGAGCGGATTAGAGCGGCATCGGCGTCGTGATCTGTCCGACGACCTCGCGCACGTGGAGCCAGTCCACGACATTGCGCGCCACCCATTCCCCATCATCGAGCGGCAGGTCGTGCCCCGCGTGCCGGTGCAGCCGCAACGGCGCGCCCCAGGCCCGGCTGATGGCCTGCGAGCAGCGCCAGTCCACCAGCGAGTCGCCCTGGCTGCACAGCAGCAGCATCGGCGGCTCCGGCTTGGCCAGGCTGGCGCGATAACGCGCCGCCGCGAGCAGTTGCCGCAGCGCATTGCGCCGCCGCACCGGATGCTTGCGCTGGATCGAGACCCAGTCGTCGATCACCTGGTCCGGCTGACGCTGTAGCCGCGTCGTCATCTGCAGCACCTTGGCCTCGCGCCGACGCAGGCTCAGGCGCGTCAGGCTCAGCAGCAGCAGGGACCAGTAGTTCGAGGGCCGCAGACGCCGGAAGAACGCGCTGAAAGGCCGAAGGCTGGTGTTGATCAGCACGATCCCGTCGAGTTCGCCCGGATGGCGCGCCGCCCACTCGCTGGCGACCATCGCGCCCAGCGACATCGCCAGCACCTGATACGGCGGGGGAACGCCGCGACGACGAAGCTCCGCACGGCACGCCTCCATCATCGCGTCGACATGGGTCGGGCTGCTCTGCCGGTGCTGGTCGCCGTTGCCGGGCAGGTCGAGCAGCTCCAGCCGGGCCTCCGGCTGCTGCACCCGCAGCGCCCGCAGCAGGCGCGCGGGAAAGTCGCCCCAATGGCCGCTTTCGCGGGTCAGCCCGCGCAGCAGCACCCAGGTGTGGACGCTCATCGGACCGTCCTCCGATACCAGCGGATCAACGCCTGCTCCCCGTGATCGATTCTTGTGTCCGGCCCCGGCAACCACCGGAACGCGCTCTGTGCCGCGCGAGTCATGAAATCCATCCAAGCCATGTGCCGTCGCAATACCCGCTGTTGTCGATGTTCGATCAGCGGATTGAACATGCCGTGCCGGGAGAGTAGCTGGCGGGGGTTTTTCTTTACCCACAGCCATGACCCCATTTCGAGCGTCATCGGCAGGAAGATCCCCCGATCAAGGGAGAGCGACTCGTCGTAAAGGTGGTCCCACAGGTCGCCGTGGGTCAGGTAATGCCGGCTCTGCGGCTCCATCACGTAGGGATGCGGGGACAGGCATTGATCCAGCACTTCGCACAAGGCGTGGATCTCGGCGAGGTGTTGCATCGGACGGCGCGTGCGCGCATACGGGAACCAGATGCGGTCGCGCAGGCCGAAGCCGCTGTGGAAGTCGATGGCCATGGACACCGGCCGGCCCAGCAGCTCCTCGCGGACGAAGCGGCACAAGGCGTCGCTCTCGACCTGGAGCGGCGCGGCCGCCGGTCCGCGGTAGTACGGCAGATGCCGCGTCAGCCGATGCCCGCCGATCAGGAACGGCACGCCGCGGTCCGCGTCCTGCGGCGCATTGCGCATCAGGTCGACGCCCTGCGGATTCGCCCGCGAGCCCGCCAGGACGCCGCCCGGATTGACGACCGGCAGGAACACGAGCCGCAGCGACTCGAGCTGCTGATGCAGGCTGAGGTCCCAGCGCAACCGGCGCACCAGGCTGCCGAGGTAGGCCAGCACCACCTGCGCGCCGATGCGCTCCAGGCCGTGGACGCCGCCGATGAAACCGAGCGCGGGCACGCTGGGGTCAGGATTGCCCAGGGTCACGCCGATCACCGGCAAGGGGCCGCCGACGGTGGCCACCGTCGCGAGCTCGCGGGCCTGCAACATCGATCCGCCCTGATCGATCAGGCGCAGCAGCTGCTGCATTTCCGGCAGGACGGCCGCGGCCCGGGGGCTCGCGTCGGCGGTGAAGACGGCCATGTCCAGGGAGCCCGGTGGGGAGGTCGCGGCGAACCCGTCAGCCTAGACGCTGAGACGCCTTCCGGCGATGGCCCGATCGGGCCTGTCCGCGCCGCCGCGCGGACCTGCTCAGGCCTTGCCGGCTTCGCGCCCGTCGGGCAGCAGGCAGGCGTCGACGACCTGCAGCTTGTTGTCGCGCGCGAAGTTCATGACGAACTCCCAGGCCATCGGCTCGACGGACTTGAGCGCCTCGTTGACGATGACGCACTTGATGCCGTCGATGACGCGCGGCACACAGTAGGGGGAGTAGCCGAGGTAGGCGTCGCGGCCGCTGCGGGTGCCGCCGGGCCGGAAGCAGGACATGGCCCCAGCCAGACGCTCAGCCCAGTCGCTCGGGCGGAAGGTGCGGCCATCCGTGGTGATTCCCTGGATGAACACTTCTCGCGGCTTGGGCTGCTCAGTCATTGGCTACGGTCTCACGCGTCCCGGCAAAACCGCTATTGTGCCTTGGATGTGTTGCGGCGCAGCACACATGGGCTTCTGCTCGCCCCGCCAGCAGGCAGGGCGCCCATGGCTGGCGCTGGTCAGCCGGGCTTGCATGGCTGTGCAGGAGGAATCTCCTCACCCCCCAGGGTCGACCCGTAGAATCGATCGGCTCACCAACGCGGCCCCCAGCCGCATTCCTCGACCCCTCCCACGTTTTGGAGACTTGATGAACGCCCCGGACTCCTCGTTCGCCGCCCCGACCGAACCCCATGTGATGCACACCTACGGCCGCCTGCCGATCGCCCTGTCGCACGGCGAAGGCGCCTGGGTCTGGGATACGGCCGGCCGACGATACCTGGACGGCCTCGGCGGGATCGCCGTCAACACGCTCGGACACAACCATCCGAAGCTGGTGGCGGCGCTTGGGGACCAGGTGGGCAAGCTCATCCACACGAGCAACTACTACCATGTCCCGCTGCAGGAGCAGCTCGCGGCCAAGCTCTGCGCGCTGTCGGGGTTGACCAACGCCTTCTTCTGCAATTCCGGCCTGGAGGCCAATGAAGCCGCGCTCAAGATCGCGCGCAAGTACGGCCATGACCGCGGCAACGACAACCCCGAAGTCATCGTGTTCGAGAAGGCCTTCCACGGCCGCTCGATCGCGACGCTGTCGGCGACCGGCAACCCCAAGGTGCAGGCGGGCTTCGGCCCGCTGGTGCCGGGCTTCGTGCGCGTGCCGCTGAACGACATCGGAGCGATCCGCAAGGCCATCGCCGAACACCCGAACGTCACCGCGATCTTCCTGGAGACCATCCAGGGCGAAGGCGGCATCAACCCGGCGCACATCGACTTCCTGAAGGGCCTGCGCGCGCTGTGCGACGAGCACGACCTCCTGCTGATGCTGGACGAGGTGCAATGCGGCATCGGCCGCACCGGCAAGTGGTTCGCGCATCAGTGGGCCGGCATCGTGCCGGACGTGATGCCGCTGGCCAAGGGCCTGGGCTCGGGCGTGCCGATCGGTGCGGTGGTGTGCGGCGAGAAGGCCGCCAAGGTCTTCGGGCCGGGCAACCACGGCACGACCTTCGGCGGCAATCCGCTGGCGATGCGCGCCGGCGTCGAGACGCTGACGGTGATGGAAGAGGACGGCCTGCTGGCCAACGCCGCCACCGTCGGCGCCGAGCTGAAGGCCGCGATCGAGCACGGCCTGGCGGGCGAACCGGGCCTCGTCGAGGTGCGCGGCCACGGCCTGATGATCGGCATCGAGCTGGACCGTCCCTGCGGCGTGCTGCTGACGCAGGCGATGGAAGCCGGCCTGCTGCTGAGCGTGACGGCCGACAAGGTCATCCGCCTGGTGCCGCCGCTGATCCTCACCAGCGAGGAAGCCGCCGAGATCGCTGCGCGTCTGGTGCCGCTGGTGAAGGCCTTCCTGGCCGCGCCCGCGCCATGAAACCGGGGAACACGCTCATGCGTCACTACCTGCAGTTCAAGGACCTGCGCACGGAGGAGTACACCCATCTGTTCGAACGGGCGGCGACGATCAAGCGCCGCTTCAAGAACTACGAGAAGTACCAGCCGCTGCAGGACCGCACGCTGGCGATGATCTTCGAGAAGGCGTCCACGCGCACCCGCGTCAGCTTCGAAGCGGGCATGTACCAGATGGGCGGCTCGGTGGTGCACCTGACCACCGGCGACAGCCAGCTGGGCCGCGCGGAGCCGATCGAGGACAGCGCACGCGTGATCAGCCGCATGGTCGACATCGTGATGATCCGGACCTACGAGCAGACCAAGCTGGAGCGCTTCGCGGCGCACTCGCGGGTGCCGGTCATCAACGGGCTGACCAACGAATACCACCCGTGCCAGATCCTGGCGGACCTGTTCACCTTCATCGAGCAGCGCGGCATGGACCGGCGCGGCGCGATCGACATGGACTGCCTGAAGGGACGCGTGGTGGCCTGGGTCGGCGACGGCAACAACATGGCCAACACGTGGTTGCAGGCGGCGGAGATCCTGGGATTCACCGTGCACGTGAGCACGCCCAGCGGCTACGAGATCGACCCGGCGGTCGCGGGCATCAAGGACACGCGCTGCTACAAGGTCTTCAAGGACCCGAAGGAAGCCTGCCGCGGCGCGGACCTGGTGACCACGGACGTGTGGACCAGCATGGGCTACGAGGCTGAGAACGAAGCGCGCCGCACGGCGTTCGCGGACTGGTGCGTGGACAAGGACATGATGGCGCAGGCCAAGCCGGATGCGCTGTTCATGCACTGCCTGCCGGCGCACCGCGGCGAGGAGGTCGCGGCCGACGTCATCGACGGTCCGCAGTCGGTGGTCTGGGACGAGGCCGAGAACCGCATGCACGTGCAGAAGGCGCTGATGGAGTACCTGCTCCTCGGACGCATCGGCTGAGCGCCCTGCCCCGCACCTGAGACGACGAGGCCCGCCGAGCGCGGGCCTTGTCGCATGAGGCCCGAGACTGCGGCCATCCCTTCCGCGGCGATCACTTCGGCGCCACGATCGCCTTCAGGCCTTCCTCATATGAGCCGGCCGGGTAATGCTTCTGGAGCGTCTTCCAGACGGTGCCTGACCGCGAGTTCCGCTCCAGCGCGTCGCCCAGCACCTCGCGGTCCTTTGCCGGCAGGTGCCGCGAGAGGTAGATGCCGCTATCGGTCCAGCCGAGTTCCGTCATCGGCTCCAGCCGCAGCCGGTCCAGCAGGGGTCGCGTCTTGGAATCCTGCAGCAAGGTGCCCGCGAGGATGGACGGCGCCATCACCGTCACGTCCGCCAGGTTGCGCTCCAGCGCGCGCACGACCGCCGCCACGTCGGCCTCCACCACCAGCCGGCGTTGCGCCTTCAGCGTCGTCAGCAGCTGCTGGTAAGGCTCGCCGTAGTCGAAGCCGCGCACCACCGCCACGCGCAACTCGCGCCGCTCGCCGAGTTCGGCCAGGCTCTCGACCGGCGCGCGGTCCGACGAGATCGAGATCAGCATCGCCCGCGCCTTCATCATCGGGATGAAGTCGCCGTGCAGATCCCGTTGCGAGGTTCGCGTGGCCGGCACCAGCGCATCAGCCCCGCTGGCGGCGAACATCGCCTCGACCCGCGCCCGTGGCACGACGACGAAATCGAACTGGCAGCCGGTCTCCGCCGACACCTTGCGCAGCAGGTCCGGGTAGACCCCGCTGACCTCGCCGCCCGAGGTCACCACGCTCATGCCGATGGGCGCCACCGGCACCCGGATCGGCCGCGAGCAATCCGCCCACGCCGATGTCGTCGCCAACGCCCACATCAGCCCCAGCGCCAAGCCGCCCGCCAGGCGCCGGATGCGCGCGGGCCAGTCCGGCCACCCGAATTCCAACCTGTTCATCTTTTTTCTCTCCCGTGCCGGAACTGCCGGCGGCGGTGCGCGCTCGTCACATCGCCTCCCTGGCGTTCCATGTCGTCGGCCAGATTAGCAAAGCCCCGGACGTCCACAACGCGTCAAACCCGCGAGTTCCCCGGCCCTTCACCCATCCAGAGGGGGCATGCCCCTCCCTTCGGGGGGATCTCGGTTCTCCACTCGCCATCTTGCGAAGGTTGACGTCAGCCGCGCGTGGCATCCTTGCTGTTCGCATCCACGCCGTTTCCATGAAGACCGCTCTGATCTCCGACCTGCACGCCAACCGCCAGGCTTTCGAGGCCGTCATCGACCATGCCCGGCGGCAGGGTGCCCAGCATTTCGCGCTCCTGGGCGACTACGTCGGCTACGGCAGCGATCCCGGCTGGGTGGTCGACCAGGTGCGGGCGCTGCGCGCCGAGGGCGCCATCGTCGTCGCCGGCAACCACGACCTCGGCGTGACGCAAGGCCCCCGCCCCACCATGAACGACGACGCGCGCGCCGCGATCAACTGGACGCGCGCGCGGCTCACCGACGACCAGATGGCCTTCCTGGACGGGCTGCCGATGTCCGAGGAAGAGGACGACTGCCTCTACGTGCACGCCAACGCCTTCGACCCGGCCGGCTTCGCCTACGTGCAGGGCCGGCTGGAGGCGATGCGCAGCCTGCACGCGACCGAATGCCGCTACACCTTCTGCGGCCACATGCACGAGCCCATGCTCTACCACCTCTCCGGCACCGGCAAGGCGGGCGACTTCAAGCCGCAGCCCGGCGTGCCGATCCCGCTGCTGCCCAACCGCCAGTGGCTGGTCATCCCCGGCGCCTGCGGCCAACCGCGCGACGGCAACCCGGCCGCGGCCTACGCGCTGTTCGACCACGACAGCGAGGAACTCAGCTTCCAGCGCGTGCCCTACGATGTCGAAGCCGCCGCCGCCGCGCTGCGCGCCGCGCCCGGCCTGCCCGCCGGCCTCGCGGAC